>NZ_CP024903.1:1545675-1854810 GCF_003330765.1 Burkholderia pyrrocinia
GAGAACATGGCAACGACTCGGTAAGGGAGCGCGAACGCCCGGTGGACGATTCACCGGGTAAACGGCAATCGCGCCGCTTACTTGAGGCTGCCGTGACAAATCGATGAAATATATGACGAAATACGCCGCCGGCCGTCAGCGCTTCGTCAGGAAGCGCCGCGGCCCGGCGACGGATCGGGCTACGCCCGCAGCGTCAGCCGCGGCGATTGCCCGTCATAGACGATGGCTCTGACGCGGATCGGGTTCAGTGGCCGACGCACCGGCCTGCGTGTCGCTGTCGAGATCGTCCTGCTGGCGCATCCGTTCGCGCAGGTGCCGGATCGCGAACACATGGATGTAGTCGTGCACGCGCGCGCCGGACGACAGCACGCGCACTTCGTCGTCGAGCATCGCACGCAACTGATCCGCGTCGATCGCGCGCTGTTCGGCGGCTTCCTTGAGTGAATCGAGCAAATTGTCCTTGGACATCGACGGACTCCTGACGGTCGAGGAACGAAAAGATGACGGTACTGGAAGCTTAAAGACTGGATGGCCGCGCGGCGTGCGATGCGCCGGCGCGTGTTTGCGCGCGATCAACGGCACGTTGCGTGCCGCCGTGCCGATCCGTTCCCGGATCGACCGCGCTTGGTTCGCGGCGCAAACTGCCCGCGAACGAGACTGGAAACCCTGCCACGCCACCCCGGCGCGCGGCACCGGCGACGGGCGAACGATGGAACGCCGCGCGACGCCGATGCAGTGGTGAACTTAGACCGGCCGAAATCATGCGTCAAGCGACGCCTTCCGCGCGCTGTCCATTCGTCGGAACGAACGCACCGGATCGCCGCCGAACCCGCCGATCGGCCGCCACGCGTGTCAGCGAATTCCGATACGGGCGCGCAATGCCTGACAACGACTTCAGCGCACGCCGCTTGGCAGCGCGCTAGCGCCACACGATACTGATGGCATGGACGAGACGTTCATGCCGGGTCATCGCCCAGCCGGCCATCGAGCCGGCATGCGGGGTCTGGCGCAGGAGACCAACCATGGAACATCGCAACTTCCCGGGCCGGGACGGCCAGCGGCGCGCGTCGTGCAACGCGCGCGCCTTGCCCGCCCGGGCTGTGTCGGCCGGCAACCGCCCGTCCGACGATCTCGACGCCTTGCTCGCGCTCGCACGCGAAACCGGGTTGCTCGTCATGCTCGACGGGCAGATCGGCCGCGAAAAGTACCAGAGCGTCTCGGGGTCGGTACTCGCGCTGCAACGGTTCGCCGCGGCACTCTGCGCGCGGGCCACGGCCGACGCGCCGGCCGTTTCGGAGCCTCGCCGCAAGGCGCGCCCCGGCTGGCCGCACGCGAACCGCCTGCGCAGCCGCACGTGCAGCGCGTGTGCACCGCTGCATGTCGTGCGCCAACGCCCGCGGGTACGCCGCGGCGCCGGCCGCGGGCACGACTTGCGGTCGATTCTTCGTTTCACCTGAATGCGCAGGCAGCCGGCACGGCACGGGGCCGTGCAATGGCTGCGCACCGCGAAACCGCCGCAGCGCCTGTCGCGTGTCGTGCATGGACGGTGGCGGCGCGCATGCTGCGACCCACACCGATGGCATCGGCGCGACCGCGCGCCATCACGCGCCGTTCCACACGGCAGCATGCACGACGATTCCAGCGAGGACAGAAAGACGGACGGGGCCAGAAACGCGAGTGGGGAAAGCGGACGGGGTGACTCGCACCCCGCCCGTCCTCCAAGGCAGCCGTCGGCTGCCTACCCTCGTGCCAGAGAGTTCTCGGTCGGATGACACGCCGTCCAATGCAGGGCGCGGCTCCGGAAAATGATGTGACGGCGGCGAACGCGCCGTCGATCGCCGCCGCCGGACGGGCCGTTTCGATGCTCGCGTTCCTACGTGGCTCTCATCGCGCAAGCACGACAGGCCGGCCGCGTCGCCGGATGTTCTGTCAATGTCTCACGCGATGCGTGCGCCGTTTCTGATGCAGGTCAACCCAAACCCGCTTCGATCGCGACACCGCGCCCTTCACTCGGCACCGCGCACGAGCAGCACCGGCACTTCCGCGAGGTGCGCAACGCGGCGCGCGACGCTGCCGATCAGCCAGGCGGCGATGCCGCGTCGGCCATGCGTGCCGACCACCAGCAGTTCGGCACGCCAGTGCACGGCGTCGCGCATCAGCGCATGGGCCACGTCGTCGCTGGTCGCGCGGGTTTCGACGACGCCGCGCTTGGTCGGGTTCCCGGTCGCGTGGAACAGCGAGCCGATCTTCGCCAGCGCATCCTCGCCTTCCGCGCGGTACGCATCCTCGAGCGCGCGCACCGGCACGATATCGGTCAGACGAACCGCTCGATCGATCACGTACGCCGCGTACAGCAACGTCGTCGGCGCCGCGAAGCCGAGTCCGACGCGCACCGCGTGCAGCGATGGCTCGCTGCCATCGACCGCGAACATCAACCGCTGCAACGTGCGGTCCGACGGCCGCGCATAGGCCGCCGGCACGATCAGCAGCGCGCAGCGCGCGCGCGTCGTCAGCGTGTCAGACATCGCGCCTTCGACAAGCCGCAACAGCCCGTGATGCGGATTTGCACCGACCACCAGCACGTCCGCGCGCCACGCCGACGTATCGTTCACCAGCGCGTCGGCGACCGTGCCGCCCGTGACCGACGTATCGACGATGGCCTGCTCGACCTCGATGCCGCTGTCGGCGAACAGCGCCGCGATCCGCTCGCTGGTGGTTTGCGCTTCGCGCATCATGTCCTCGCGCGCCGACGTCAGCAGCGCGTCGATGCGCGGGATGTCGGGCAGTACGAGGCGCGGGTTGTCGATTGCGCAGACGATGCGCAATCGCATGCCGGGACGCAGCAGCGTGCGCGCGTAGCGCGCGGCGGACAGCGATTCGGGCGTCGAATCGACGGCCAGCGCGATCCGCGCGAGCGTCGGGATGGACTGGGCAGGTTGCATGGCGAAGGCCTCCGTGCGTGCGCGTCGTCGCGCAACGACGACGGGAGCTTCGCGCGGAAGCGGCGCGCAGCGGCCGGACGGCCGCCGCGGTCGCAGGGATCGGCGCGTTGCCACGCGAAGCGCGGACAAGCGATTTGTTCAGCATAGGACGTCCGGCCCGCGCGCGCATGATCGCGATCAACGGTCGTGCAGGCCCCTGCCCGTGCCGATTACGATTTTGTCGGCACGGATGCCGCTGGGCGGTTCGCATAGAACAGCGCATACGCGATGCCGAGCAGCACGATCCACACCGGCCCGATCACGAGCGCGATGCGCGTGTCGGGCGTGCTCGCCATCAGTACGACGACCAGCACGAGAAACCCGAGCGCGACGAACGAACCGAGCGGATCGAACGGCACGCGGATCGGCAGGCGCGCGATCTTGTCGGCCGACAGCGTCCGGCGAAAACGCATCTGCGCGATCAGGATCACGCACCAGGTCCAGATCGCGCCGAAGGTCGACACCGACGTGAGCCACGTGAGTCGGTGGCCGGTTCGATGTCTTCCGCGTCAGGCTCTACGGCCGCTTCTTGAGTCGCTCCTTCACATCGCCGAATGACGCTTGAGTCTTGCCGACGACCTGTTCGGCCTTGCCCTTCAATCTGCTCGTTCGGTTTCCCACGATCTTGCCGACCACCTCCTTCAGCTTGCCCTTTGCTTCCTTGACGCGGCCTTTTACCTGATCTTTGTTCATCATAGTCTCCGAGAAACCCCGGCCTTCAGGCCGAGGAGGAAAGGAGACGGTTTTGACGTTGCTGCCGTACTCCTGTTGACGGTCACGTATGTGCCGATGGTACGGTGCGAGGCATGGATGTCAAACGTGCCTACCGATTCCGCTTCTACCCGACGCCCGAGCAGGCAGTGACGCTTGCCCGGACGTTTGGATGCGCGCGCTTCGCTTATAACCATATGCTTCGCCGACGCACGGAGGCGTGGTATCAGCGGCAGGAACGCATGGGTTATCACGAAACCTCCGCGGCGTTGACGGCGCTCAAGAAGACTGACGGGTACGCGTGGCTGAACGAAGTCAGTTCGGTGCCGGTGCAGCAGGCGCTACGCCATGTGCAAAGTGCGTTCGCCAACTTCTTTGCGAAGCGGGCGAAGTACCCGAACTTCAGGCGCAAGGATGGCCCGCAGTCGGCCGAATACACCGCGAGCGCTTTCAAGTGGGACGGCGTGACCCTCAAGCTGGCAAAGATGGCTGAGCCGCTGGCGATCCGCTGGGCGCGCACGATCCCGAAATTTGCGAAGGTGACGACGGTCACGGTGTCGAAAGACCCGGCCGGCCGATACCACGTATCGATGCTGTGCGACGACGTCGTGAGCGCGCGCCCGGCCGCCAAAGGAACGATCGGCATAGACCTCGGGTTGACACATTTCGCCATTCTTTCGACCGGCGAGAAGATTGCCGCGCCGAATACGTTCCGCAAGTACGAGGCCAAGCTCGCCAAACTGCAACGGCGGCTGGCGAAGAAGCAAAAGGGCTCGGCCAATCGTCGGAAGGCCAGGCTCAAGGTCGCACGCATGCACGCCAGGATGGCAGATGCCCGCAGGGACTTCCTGCACAAGCTTTCGACCCGGTTGACCAACGAAAACCAAGTGATCGCCATCGAAAGTCTGTCTGTCAGCAACATGCAGAAAAGCCGCAGCCTCGCGAAATCGATCAGCGATGCAAGCTGGTCGGAGTTCACTCGACAACTTGAGTACAAAGCGCAGTGATATGGGCGCACGCTGATCGGCATCGACCGCTGGTACCCATCCAGCAAACGATGCAGTGGCTGTGGGCATACCGTCGCCAGGATGCCGTTGAATGCCCGTGCATGGGACTGCCCTGAATGCGGGGCGATCCACGACCGCGATATCAACGCTGCGCGCAATGTGTTGGCCGCCGGGCTGGCGGTGTCAGCCCATGGAGAAAGCGTAAGTCCCATGTCTCGTTGAGATGATGTCGGGTTGCGTTCTGCGAAGTGGGAATCTTCTTTCTTTAGGGAGAGGAGCAGTCAAGACATTCCTCCTTGAAAATTGACGGACGCCCGAACTGTGGATGCGTGTCCGGCACGCTGCGCCGAATCGCGATGGAATGTCGGCGCAGGCACGGCGCTTGCGCTGGTTGAAGCGTTCGCGCTCGCGGACAGCGGACCGACGGCCAGCGTGACGGCCGAAGGCTTGAAGCTCGCCAGGCTCAGGTCGCTGTAACGGGTGCCCGAGGCACGGCAGGCTGTGTCCACTCATTGTCAATCTTGCGGAGGGAGCATGCACATTCTCACTAGCGCCGGCCCGCTGGTTTCGCTGATCGCCGGCATTCTCATCCTCGCGGTACCGCGCCTGCTGAATTACATCGTTGCTATCTACCTGATCATCATCGGGCTGCTCGGGCTGTTCGGCGGACACCTCCATTGAGCTGATATGACCGAAGTACTCCATCCGGACCAACCGGGCCGCCGCGGTCCATTTGCCGCCCGAGATATCGCCTTCGCGTCGCATCTCTCCTTGGTCGCCTCCACTGCGGACTGCTGCATGCCAGCCCAGCCAGGGGAAGCAACTTGCGGTCGCGCAATTCGCGTGCCGCGTTCGGCTCGAACCAGGTGGCGGAAGGACGGATTGCTCAACATACGTCCATCGTGGGCAACCCGGCGTGGACAATGCGCGCTCGGGAAACAATGCCGGGTTGTAACGGATGAGGAAACTGTCACTCGAGGCGAGTGCGCTCTCACCAGCTTCGGGCGTAGTGACTTCGTGGTGTACGCTTTTCGGACACTTTCCGTCAAAAACAGCGCCCGAGTGGTCACTTCGACAACGTCGCGCGCACCGTATATTCGCCCTCGAGCGCACCATGTTCGGAACGCACGAAATAGCGCGACGCATCGAGGTCCGCCGGCAGCGGCTCGACCGGGAAGCCATGCTTCTCCCACGCATCGAGGCCGCCCTTCAGCGCCCGGATGTTGTGGATCATCTTCTTGCGCTGCATCTTCGCAATGATCCGCTTCGCGGTCGCCTCGTTCGGGCACACGCAATAGACGACGATCGGCCGTTTCAGCACTTCCGGGTCGAGCAGGTCGGGCGAATCGAGATCGACCGGCACCGCGCCGGCGATGCGATACGGTTCGCGCTCGCGGATCGCGCGCGGCCGCGCGTCGAAGATCAGCGGCGGCTCGTCCGACGTCATCATCTCGACGAGCTGCGGCGGCGAGATGCGCACCTGGGCGAGATAGCGGCGGAACTGCACGCGGCGCACCCAGCGGTACAGCAGGAACGTGATGAAGATCGCGAGGAACGCGTCGAGGATCGTGCCGCCGCTCGCGCGCACCCAGAGCACGAACTGGACGATCTGGTCGTGAATGGCCGCGCCGCCGATCAGCCAGAACGCGGCCCACAGCGACGCGCCGGCCAGATCCCAGAACAGGAACACGCCGACGCCGATCGCGGTCGTGCCGAGCAGCGGCGCCGACACGAGGCCGAGGCCCGGCAGGAACTTGGACAGCACGAGCAGCGGCGCGCCGTATCTTTCGAATACATTACGCGCGAAGCGCAGCGTCGTGTCGAGCGACAGCGAGAAGCGCACGAGCCCGTTCAGCAGGCGCCGGCCGCGCGTGCGGCCCATGAAGAACCACAGCGAATCGGCGAGCATCGTCGCGCCGATCGCTGCCGCGAACATGCTGGCCCACGACGCCTGCCCCATTGCCGCCATCGTGCCGCCGAGAATCAGCATCGGCACGGCCGGCACCGGCACGCCGAGCTGCGTGATCAACACGCTCGCGAACACGGCCCATGGGCCGAGCGACGATGGAATAGCAATGGGAAAGTGCCACACGGCGGCGCTCCTGGAAGGCATGCGGGCCGTGCGACGGGGGCCGTCGGTACGGCTGTGCAACGGCCGCCGCGGCACGTCCGCAGCCGACCTTGTGCATGACGGGCATTCTAAACGGGTTTGGCCGCGATCGCGCTGAACACCCGCCATCGGTACGGCCTTCGGGTGGCGGCCTGCTCCGCCGTCGCGCTCACGCGTCCGGGCGTTGTGCGAGCTGTGCGACGTGTTCCGCGTAGTCGGGAAACGCGGCGGCCAGCGCGGCCGCGTCCGCCAGCTCGAATTCCGCGAACTCGAAGCCCGGCGCAACCGTGCAGCCGGCGAGCGCAACGTGTTCCGGCAACGCGCAGCGCGCGCCGAACCAGCACCCGGCCGGCACGACCGCCTGGAACACGGTGCCCGGATGCGTGAGCGGGTTGCCGAGCCGATGGATCGTCAGCCCGTCGCGCTCGTCGAGCACCCAAACTTCGATCGGATCGCCCGCGTAGAAATGCCAGACCTCGTCGGAGCGGATCCGGTGCCACGACGAATAGGCGCCGTCGCACAGCAGGTAGTAGATCGCGGTCGACGCGGCGCGCGGTGCGCCGTCGGCCGGACGCACGACCGAATCGGTCGCGCGGTAGGTTTCGCGGAAATAGCCGCCTTCGGGATGCGGCTGCAGATCGAACTGGCGAATCAGGTCGGTAGCGGAAATCGGCATGGCGGATGACGTCGATGAGGTAAGGAACCGGACATCCGGCGTACGGCCCCGTTCGTCGCGGATGCGACCGTGTGCAGCCGGATGACGCTGCGTCGATCGCCGCGGCCATGCGCGCGGCGAAGAAACGAACACCGGTCGATGCTGCCAGAACTGCGTGTCGGGATGCAACCGCGCACGTGCGATAGCGCACAGGCAGGCGCATCCGGGGCGCCCTCGCCGGACGAGGCGACGGAACCGACAGACGGACCCGCGCGGTGCGCCGATCAGCGCGTCGCGCGTTTCATCAAGCAGACATCGGGCGAATGCGCGCGGCAGTCTCCTGCCCGCAACCGCAATCGCGCATGCGTCAGTGCCGCGCCGCGTGCATCACGCGGCCGCGGGCGCGACCGGCTCGTCGTGCCGCACCAGCAGCACGGGCCGGTCGGCCGCACGCAGCAGCGATTCCGCCACGCTGCCGAGCAGCAGTCGGCGCAGACCGTGCCGGCCGCTCGTGCCCATCACGATCAGGTCGGCGTCGGCTTCGGCCGCCGTGCGCATCAGCACCGTGGCGACATCCTCGCCGTACGCGTCGAGCGCGCGCACGGTGCCCTGCACGTGCTGCTGCGCGAGCACCGCTTTCGCATCGTCGAGCACCGGCGTCGCGGCATCGGTCGCGGCCACATCGCCGTCGTGCGCGGCCGCGAAGCCCGCATCGACGTCGACGAGCTGCGGCCGATGCTCGACAACATACGCGCAGGTGACTACGCCGCCGGACGCCGCCGCGATCCGGATCGCCTCGTTCAGCGCGAGACGCGCGCTCGGGCTGCCGTCCAGCCCGACGAAAATCCGCTTGTACATGGTCCGTCCCTCCGACCGGGCACGCGTCGCGCAGTGCGCAACGGCGGCCCGTTACCGCAAGCCGGCCCGATGCCGGCTTGCCTGCCGAACAGTCTGCCCCACGTGCCGACGCGCCGGTTGATGCGCGTCAAGCGCGGCCGGCGCGCCCGCTGCTTCACGCCGTTTGCCGCATTTTCAGCTGACCCTATTACAAAAAACATGTAAAACGCGCACAATTTCATCTTGAAAATAGACGTTGCACGCAGCCGGTGCGAGTTTTGCCCGGTTTTGCCGCGCTGCCCAAGTGCCAAGTGCCGCGGGCGGCCCCGACAATAGAATGGCCATCGAATGACCGTCAGTGGAACCCCGACACGTGACGCCCGAGGGCCCACGCGCCTTCAGACCATGTTACGCCAGCCGCTCGCGGCCGGCGGCGTTGCGCTGCTCATCGGCGCGATGCTGTCGCTCGGCGTCGCGCTGCTGGTGCGCGAGCAGTGGCAAAGCGCTGTCCATACGCGCTTCGAACGCCGCACGACGCACGTGACCGCGATGCTGCGCCACGAGTTGCAGTCCGGCGTCGCCGTGCTCGAAGGCGCGCGCGGCGCGTTCAGCCTCGTCCCGGACATGACGCCCGAGCAATGGCGCCGATATGCGGAGACGCTCGATCTCGACAGCGGCCGCTCGCCGGTCCGGCAGATCGGCTATACGCCGCTGCCGCCCGCCACGCGCAGCGCCCTCGCCGCTGCGCAACCGATGCCGCTCGACCCGCTCGCGGCCGCGGCGCTCAGCGCGCCCCTATCGAGCTCGCCGGTCGTGCGCTTCGGCGCGTCCGACGCGGCGCCGCTGGCGCGCGCACTGCAGAGCGGCGACATCGCGCTCGGTGTCCACCCGGCCGACAACGATACCTCTCGCGACGCGCGCACCCTCACGCTGTTCCTGCCGGTGACCACCTCGCCGCATGCGGCCGCCACGCCGTCCGGCACGCGCGAAGCCGGCGCCGACGGGATGCTGTTCGCGGCGCTGAACCCGCGGCGCCTGGTCGAGCGTGCGCTCGACGCGGAACGCGGGATCGACCTGTGGCTGACCGCCGGCGGCGATCCGCGCGCGATCGTCAGCGTCGAGACGACGACCGACGAGGCATCGGCGTCGCCCGACCTGATGCGGCGCACCGACGAGCTCAATTTCGGCGGCACCGTGCTGACGCTCGCCTATTCCGCGGACGGCCGCCCGAGCGCGACCGGCGCGCAGCGCGCGGCCGGCACCGTGCTCGCCGCGGGGCTGATCGCGTCGTTCGCGTTCGCGGCGCTCGTCCATGCGCTGCTGCGCGGCCGGTCCGGCGCCGGCGCCGATGCCGATGCCGGCGCGAGCAGCCGCGGCATCCTCAACGAGGCGCGGATGATGGGCATCATCCGTTCGTCGATGGAAGCGATCATCACGATCGACGAGAAGCAGACGGTCGTGATCTTCAATCCGATGGCCGAGCAGGTGTTCGGCGTGTCCGCGATGGAGGCGATCGGCGCGCCGCTGTCGCGCTTCATCCCCGAGCGGTTTCGCGCCGCGCACGCGAAGCACGTCGACCAGTTCGGCGTGACGGGCGTTTCCGAGCGGCAGATGGGCCGCCAGCGCGTGCTGTTCGGGCTGCGCGCCAACGGCGAAGAATTCCCGATCGAGGCATCGATCTCGCAGATCCGCGACGCGTCGGGCAAGCTCTATACGGTGATGCTGCGCGACATCACCGAGCGGCAGCGTGCCGAGAACGCGCTGAAGCAGTCGCGCGAGGAGTTGCGCGAGCTGTCGGCGAACCTGCAGAACGTGCGCGAAGAAGAAAAAACGCGCATCGCGCGCGAACTGCACGACGACCTCGGCCAGCAGCTCACCGCGCTGAAGATGGACCTGTCGGTCGTCGAGCAGCAGTTGCGCGTGCCCGGCCGCGCCCAACCCGACGGGGACATGCAGTCGCACCTGCAGGGCATGCGGCGGCTGATCGACGCGACGGTCGCATCGGTGCGGCGCATCGCAGCCGACCTGCGGCCCGTGATGCTCGACGATCTCGGCCTCGTGCCCGCGATCGAATGGCTCGCGAACGATTTCACGAACCGCTACGGGATCGATGTCGAGCGTCGCATCGAAACGGGCGGCCTCACATTCACCAGCGCGGGCGCGACTACGCTGTTCCGCATCGTCCAGGAAGCGCTGACGAACGTCGCGCGCCATGCGGATGCGACGCGCGTCGCACTACGGCTCGACGTCGCTGAAGGCTTTTGCGTGCTGCGCGTCGCGGACAACGGCCGCGGCGCGGCGCCTGGCGGTCCTGCCCACGAGGACAAATCGTTCGGCCTGATCGGCATTCGCGAACGCGCACACATGCTGGGCGGCTCCGTGACGATCGACACCGCGCTCGCGCGCGGTTTCTCGATTACCGTCGCGTTTCCGCTCAGTACCGTCCAACAGGAAACGCTAATCACATGATCAAGGTGCTCATCGCCGACGACCATACGCTCGTACGCGACGGTCTGCGACATATCCTCCAGAACGCCACCGGATTCGAGGTGGCCGGCGAAGCCTGCGACGGCCCGTCGACGATCGCGCTCGTGCGCTCGACGCCCGCGCAGGTGCTCGTGCTCGACCTGTCGATGCCGGGCCGCAACGGCGTCGAACTGATCAAGCAGATCAAGGACGAGAAGCCCGCGCTGCGGGTGCTCGTGCTGACGATGCACGCGGAGCAGCAATACGCGGTGCGCGCGTTCCGCGCGGGCGCATCCGGCTATCTGACGAAGGAAAGCGCGAGCGCCGAGCTGGTCGGCGCGGTCACGAAGGTGGCGTCGGGCGGCGTCTACGTCAGCCTCGCGATGGCCGAGCAGTTCGCGCAGAGCCTGAACGAGCCGGCCGAGACGCTGCCTCACCAGCGGCTGTCCGACCGCGAATTCGACGTGTTCCGACGAATCGCCGCCGGACAGACGCTGACCGAGATCGCGCAGGCGCTGTGCGTGAGCGCGAAGACGGTCAGCACCTACAAGACGCGGATCCTGGAAAAGATGCAGATGCCGCACGAGGCGGCGCTGGTGCGTTACGCGATGCGGCACAAGCTGCTCGACGAAACGGACGACGTCTAGCCGCGGACGGCGGGCTCGGCCGGCCGAGCCGGCGCATGACGTTTACTTGGCGGGCACCGGGCACGCGAGGTCACCTTCCTCGCAGGACAGATAGCCCTTCAGCGTTTCGGTGCGCGCTTTCGTCAGATCGTCGAGGCAGGTCGACACGACCATCGGATACACGCTGCCGCCCTCGGCGTTCGCGCTGGAGAAACTGCATTCGGCATCGCGATACGCGATCCACGCGCGCTGCGCATTCACGAGTCTGTCGGCAAGCGGCCGCGCATCGCGCAGGCGCGCGGTGACGGCCTGGTAGGTCCGGTTCAGCTCCCCATCGGATTTCTTGTACGCGCGATCGGCACATGCCGTCATCGCTGCCTGATCCTTCGCATCCGCACAATTCGCCTGCGCATGGGCGAGGTTCGCTGCCAGCGCCAGCGAGCACAGCAGACCGGTCAAGACACGCATGGATGCTCCTTGTTGTTCGTTGAGGTCGTGGAACCCGGTGCCGGGCTTGCCCCGCTGCCGCGCACCGGTCGCCGTGCCGCGGCGACACCGTCCGCGATGCTAGCGCACGCGGGTTCGATTGTCAGCCGGCATGCTGCGCACGCGACGGCTTGCATATCGGCCCCGCGCACCTACACTGGAAAATCGATACGCCGCTTCAGGCCCCTATCGCATCCATCCCGTCTCGTTTCCGCGCAATCCCCAGCGCATTTCGCGTTCGCGCCGCCGAGCGGGCGTGACGTCTTGTCAGCCGGTTTCCTCCGCCCAGTGCAACGCGCAATCGCCGTCGCTCCCTGGAGGACATCATGAGTTATCACCTGGAAGGCCGTCTGCTCGAGGTCTGCAACTGTCGCGTACTGTGCCCGTGCTGGATCGGCGAGGATCCGGATTTCGGCGTCTGCGACACCATCGTCGCATGGCATGTCGACAAGGGCACCGTCGACGGCGTCGACGTCGGCGGCAATACGATCGCCGCGGTGTGCCGAGTGCCTGGCAACATCCTGGAAGGCAACTGGACGGCTGCGATCTACATCAGCGACACGGCATCCGAAGCGCAGGAGCAGGCGCTGCTCGAAGTCTACACGGGCAAGGCCGGCGGCCCGATCGCCGAGCTCGCGAAACTGATCGGCACGGTCGTATCGATCGAGCGTGCGCCGATCACCTTCGATGTCGTCGGCGCACGCGGCACGCTGTCGATCGGCACCGACTATCACGCGGAACTCGAGCCGTATCTCGGCCCGAGCGGCGCGCAGACGACGCTGGCCGACACCGTGTTCTCGACGGTGCCCGGCGCGCCGGTGTTCGTCGGCAAGGCGCCGGTCTATCGGTCGAAGAATGCTGCGATCGGGATCGACGTCGATCTGAAGAATCACAACGCGTTGCAGAGCACGTTCCTGTTCGACGCGTGAAGCGCGATCGCACGGAAACGACCATGGCCGCATCGCTGCATCGGCGCCTGTTTCCGCTCGTGCTCGCGAGCCTCGTCGCGTTCGCGTGGATCACGCTGTGGGCGTGGACGCGCAGTCCGTACGGGCGTTATCTCGAGCACGGCAACGACGCCTCGTCCGCACCGTTCAGCACGCTTTGCCGCGCGCTGCCGGGCGGCGCGCTGTGGCTGCCGGCCGCGTTCGATGCGGCCGCCTGGGTGCTGATGATCCTCGCGATGATGCTGCCGACGACGCTGTCGCTGTTCGACGCGTTCGCGCGCGTCGTGGCGAGCCGCCCCGACCAGACGCGCCTGCTCGTGCTCGTCGGCGTCGGCTACGTCGCCGCGTGGAGCGGCTTCGGCCTCGTTGCGCACGGCCTGCATACGCTGTTGCTGGCGGGCATCGCGCACGTGCCTTCGCTCGCGTGGCGCGGCTGGCTGATCGGCGCGGCCGTGTTCGCGCTCGCCGGCGCATTCCAGTTCAGCGGGCTGAAGGCGCACTGCCTTGACCGTTGCCGCACGCCCTTCGGCTTCGTGATCAGCCGCTGGCGCGGTCGCACGCCGTTGCGCAACGCATTTGCGCTGGGCGCAAGTCACGGGCTCTTCTGCGTCGGGTGCTGCTGGGCGCTGATGCTGCTGATGTTCGTCGTCGGCGCCGGCAGCCTCGGCTGGATGCTGTCGCTCGCGGCGCTGATGGCCATCGAAAAGAATGCCGTGTGGGGGCGGCAACTTACCGCGCCGCTCGGCGCCGCGCTGTTCGGCGCGGCCGTGCTGATCGTCGCCGGCCACGCGTGAGGCCCGCGATGCGCCCGCCCGCCTCCGCATTCACGCTGCACATGCGGCCCGGCGTGCGGGTCGCCGCGCTGACGTCGGTCGCGATGCTCGCGTTCGCGTCGAATTCACTGCTGTGCCGACTCGCGCTGCAGGCCGGACGGATCGACGCGGCCAGCTTCGGCAGCCTGCGCCTCGTGTCGGGCGCGCTGATGCTCGCGATCGTCGCGCGCGCGGGTGCGCGCCGGCCGGCCCCGCCTGCGGACTGGCCCGCGGCGGCGATGCTGTTCGCGTATGTCGTGTGTTTCTCGTTCGCGTATCTGACCGTCAGTGCCGCGACCGGCGCGCTGATCCTGTTCGGCGCCGTGCAACTGACGATGTTCGCGGCAGGATGGCGTGCCGGCGAACGGATCGCCCCCGCGGGCTGGGCCGGGTTCGGCGCCGCGCTCGGCGGGCTGCTGTATCTCGTGTCGCCGGGGCTCGCGGCGCCGACACCGAGCGGCGCCGCGCTGATGACGGCCGCCGGCGTTGCATGGGGAATCTATTCGATACGCGGCCGTCGGCCAGCCGATCCGGTCGCGGCGACCGCCGGCAACTTCCTGCGTGCCGCGCCGCTGGCACTTGCGTTGAGCGTCGCGCTCGCCGCCCGCATTCACCTGACGCCGGCCGGCGTCGTGCTCGCCGTGCTTTCCGGTGCGGTGACGTCGGGCATCGGCTACGTGATCTGGTATGCCGCGCTGCGGCACCTCACGGCGATGCGCGCCGCGGCGGTCCAATTGTCCGTGCCGCCGATCGCGGCGTTCGGCGCCGTGCTGCTCCTGTCGGAACAGCCCACCTGGCGGCTCGCGTTCGCATCGACCGCCATCCTCGGTGGTGTCGCGGCCGTGCTCGCGACCCGCGCCCGCCACGCAGGCAAAGCGCCTTGACGCGGATCGGGAGCAACACGCTCGCGCCGGCTCATTCGTACGGGCGCAAATGAAAAACCCGTACACGGACACCGTGCACGGGTTTTGCGGAAGCCGGCAAACCGGGCGCCCTTGCAGGCGCCGGCTGGCTTAGTGACCGAAGAACACCGACGAACGATCGGTTGCGGCGGCCGGCACGACCACGCGCTGGCCCGACTGCGACGTCGCGGCGGCGTTCGCGCCGTAGCCCGTTGCGTCAGCCTGCGCGCCGGTGTGCTGCGCGGCGGCGATCTTTGCCTGTGCGGCCTGGATGTTTTCCGGGTAGTTCATCCAGTCGTTCGGGTTGTAGCCGGCCTTTTCGAGCTGGACCAGTTCGGCGCGCACTTGCGCGCGCGTCAGCGGCTGCTGGTTCGATTGGGCGAACGAGACGATCGGTGCGGCCACCAGGGCGGCCAGTGCAACTGCCTTGATCAGCGATTTCATGATGCGTTACCTCCAGAATTTTTTGTCAGGCGCTTCGGACTCGGGGTCGTTGCGCATGAGTAGAAGTCTAGGGGGCTCGGCCATCAGGGTAAATACTTAAATCGCAAATTCACTGTTGACGGAAACCGTACAATCGCACGGGAATAAGCCAATTCATCAGATGATTATCGGCATTCATGCACCGAATACTGCGAAACGGCAGCCGACGCGCGTCAGCGCGGGTGGTCGGCGTCCGCCAACGCCATCAGCCTGTCGAACAGCAGCGCCTTGAGGCGGACCAGCTCGTCGACGCCGGTTTCGCCGAACGCCGCGTGATGGAGCGTCAGCGCCGGCCCCGCCGGATCGGCATGCACGGCCCGCACCGTGGCGTCGAGCGCCAGCAGCTCGACGCGGCCGCCCGCCGCGTACGGAAGCTGCACGCGCAACGGCTCGCCGATTGCGGCGATCGTCCGGTCGACGGCAATCGACAGCCCGCTCAGGCTGATGTCGTGCACCATCCCGATGCCTTCCGCACCCTCCGCTCCGCCCGCGCAGCAGGCCGCGATCCGCACCGGCACGCGCGGCTCCGCGCGCGTGCGCAGCCGGTCGACGAAGCCGGGCGGCGACAGGATCATGAACGGCGCGGCGCCCGACACCTGCACCGATTCGACCGTCGCCCCGAAACGGGACACCGCGGCACGGCCGATCGCCACCGCTTCGACGTCGTCACCGCGCGCGAAGTCGAGCACGGCCGCCGGCAGCGGCTCGACGAACAGCGCACCCGACGCGGCGACGCCGATCAGCCGGCAGCGCTGCAGCGCGCGGGTCGTGCCGACCCGGCGGCGGATGCCGATCGAAGCGCCGGCCGACAACCCCATGCGCGTGGCGGGCGGCGCCGCGCCGTGCACGCGCGGATCGGCTTCGGCGTCATCGCGTCGGCGCACGGGCCGGAAATGGTCGAACAGGAAAGCATGCTGCGCGGCATCGCGCAGCGTCGTGCCGGCCGGCAGCAGCGCGGCGCCATCGGCATCGTAGAGATCGAAGCCGAGCGGAACGCCCGCGGAGAGATCGTCGCGCGCGAGCGCGACGTAGTCGGTAGGAAGCAGCATCGGAGAAGCGCGGAGCGACCGCGCGAGCTGTCGTGACAACGTAATTACGGCAGCATCGCGTGAAATCTGAACGGCTTCGTTACTGCGAGCCGTCGGTCGTGTCGGGAGCGACCGGCGCGGGCGGCTGGGCCGGTGTGGCCGACGATGCTGCGGACGGCGCGGCGCCGATGCCCGCGCTGCCTCCGCTCGTCGTACTGGCGCCCGGCGCCGCCGGCTGCGCCGGCAGGGGTTGCGATGCGCCCGGCGACAGCGCGGCGGCTGACGCGGCGACTTCGGACGCTGGGATCCATTCCTCGACGATGCCGCCGGACGCCGCTTCGGGCGCCGATGCCGCCGACGCGACCGATGCCGCGCCTTCGTCGGCCTCGGGCTGACGCTCCACCCGCTGCGTCCTGACGGGCGCGGGCGCCTTCTTCGGCTCGGGCCTGAACCACGTATCGAACAGGTCCGTCACGCGCTCGCGCATCGACGCGACCCAGCCGGGCGACGGCTCGGTATCGAATTTCGCCTTCGTGTCGACGATCCGGGCACGCTGCGCGCGCTGGAAGAAATCGCCGACGATCGGCAGCGCGCTGTGCGCGCCCTGCCCCCAGTAATCGCTGCGCAGCGTCACGCGGCCGTCGTCGAAACCGACCCACGCACCGGCGACGAGGCCGGGCTGCATCAGGATGAACCAGCCGTCCGCGTTGTCCTGCGTCGTGCCCGTCTTGCCGGCCACGTCGCCGCGAATCCCGAAGCGCGTGCGGATGCTGCCGCCCGTGCCGCGCGTCACGACATCGCGCATCACGTCGAGCAGCGTCTTGTCGGTTTCGGCGTCGAGCGCGCGCTCGGGCGGCGCCGGCGCGTATTCGGCGAGCACGTCGCCCTGGCGGTTCTCGATGCGCGTCACCATCTGCGGTTCGACATACAGCCCACCGTTCGCGATGGTCGCGTACGACGCGACCATTTCCTTCAGCGTGACCGGGCTCGTGCCGAGCGCGAGCGACGGCACGCGTTCGAGCGGGCTTTCGCGCACGCCCATGTCGCGCGCGAGCCGCGCGACGGTCGTGGGCCCGACCTTCTCCATCACCTGCGCGGTGATGCGGTTGCGCGACAGCGCAACCGCATCGCGCAGCGTCATCGGCTTGTCCGTAGGCGGCACGTCATCGTTCGGCCGCCAGATCTCGCCGCCCTTCAACGGAATCTCGATCGGCTGGTCGATGAACGTGTCGTCCGGCTTCATCCCGTTCGCGAACGCGACGCCATAGACGAACGGCTTGAACGTCGAGCCCGGCTGGCGCCGCGCCTGCGCGACATGATCGAACGGCTCGTTGGTAAAGTCGCGGCTGCCGACCCATGCGCGGATCTGCCCGTCGCGCGGATCGATCGCGAGGAAGCCGGCCTGCACGTCGGTCTTCGTCTTGCACAGCGCGCGCATGAAACCACGATCGGCCGCGAGCAGCTTCATCGCGGCGGCATCGTCCTTGCCTGCGTCCTGCGCGGCCTTGTACTCGGGCGACTCGCGCATGAAGGTGCGGAACACCTCGTTGTCGGTGCCGCAGCCGTCACGACCGCTCCACGCGTTGTTCGCGATGCCCTGCAGCTGATTGCCCTGCAGCGCGAGCGCCTGCGTCGCCATCTGCTGCAGCCGCGAATCGATCGTCGTGCGCACGATCAGCCCATCCGAGTAGATGTTGTAGTCGTTGCGGTCGGCCCACGCGATCAGCCATTTGCGCAACTGCTGCGCGAAATGCGGCGCCGGCCCCGGCGGCTCTTTCTGCCGCTCGAAATCGATGCGCAGCGGCCGGCGCTGCCATTGTGCGAACTGCGCCGGCGACAGCTTGCCGTACTTCACCATCTGGCCGAGCACCGTGTTGCGCCGCTGCAGCGCGCGCTCGGGATTCAGCACCGGGTTGTAGTAGCTGTTGCCCTTCAGCATCCCGACGAGCGTCGCGCTGTCGAGCACGTCGAGCTCGTCGGCCGACTTGTCGAAATAGGTGCGCGCGGCCATCTCGACGCCGTACGCGTTGTACAGGAACGGCACCGTGTTCAGGTAGGTCTCGAGGATCTGGTCCTTGCTGTAGACGGCCTCGATCTTCAGCGCGGTGATCGCCTCCTTCACCTTGCGCGTGAGCGTCGGCGCGCGGCCGATCTCGTCCGGATACAGGTTGCGCGCGAGCTGCTGCGTGATCGTCGAGCCGCCCTGGCGGTTGCCCGAGAACGTATGAAGCGCGGCCGACGCCGTGCGCTTCCAGTCGAGGCCGTGATGCTCGTAGAAGCGATGATCCTCGGTCGCGATCAGCGCGTCGACCATATGCGGCGAGATCTGCTTGAGCGGCACCCACTCGCGGTTCGACGGCTTGAATTCGGCCAGCAGCTTGCCGTCGGCGGACAGCACCTGCGCGGGCTGGTCGACCCGCGCCTTGCGGATATCGCCGATGCCCGGCGTGAACGGGATGAGCACGACCACGTAGAGCACGAACAGCGACGGCACGGCGGCAGCCGTGAGCAGCACGCCGCGACGCGTCGGATGACGGAGATGGTGCCACGCGACGGCGGCGAAAGGCTTGACCCTCGCGACGGCGGCAGCCGCGACGGGTTGGGCGCGCGCGACCCATCTGGCACAAAAATCACGCACTGACGACACGTTTCGGCGATTCACGCGGGTGGGGGTTCGGCTGAAAAGGGTGCATCGTACCAAAACTCGCGCGGCCCGCCGGCCCGCGGCGGCATTGCGCCTGCGCCCACCGCACGGCTTCGCGGCCGTTCACACGCAAAAAAGGCGCGCGCCCCGCAACGGGAACGACGCGCCAAGCCTGGTACCACAACCGGGTAGCCGCGCGACGGCGGCCGATCGGCGCCACGACTCAGCGCACGAGAAAACCGTAGGTCAGCGGATCGCGCTCGTCGACGATCCAGTTCGCGAACCCGCAGATATGCGCGCTGCCCTCCACTTCCGGGATCACGGCCGGGATGTCGCCGACCGTCGTCTCGCGCAGCACGCGCCCCTTGAAGATCGTGCCGACGATCGATTCGTTGACGAGCGTGTCGCCGGCCGCGAGCAGCCCGCGCTGGTACAACTGCGCAACGCGCCCGCCGGTGCCGGAGCCGGTCGGCGAGCGGTCGACCTCGCGATCCGCGAACACGCAGCAGTTCGCCTGCGTCGAGCCCGGATGGCGCGGCGCGTTGGCGATGATCGTGCCGTAGATATGGTTGATTTCCGGAATATCGGGATGCACGACCGGATACTTCGCGTTCGCCGCGGCCTTCACTTCTGCGCCGAAGCGAATCAGCTTCTCGACCGCCGACTCACGCACCGGCAGGTCGAACGGTGCGCCGTCGACGTAGAAGTAGAACGCGCCGCCATACGCGATGTCGCCGGTCACGGTACCGAACGACGGCGTCTCGACCGACACGTCGCGCCGCCAGATGAACGACGGCACGTTGACGAAGCGCACGGGCCCTGCATGCTCGCCGTCCCACTTGACGAAGGCCTCGATGAAGCCGCATGGCGCGTCGATGCCGACCCGCGTTTCCGGAGCCGTGCGCTGCACCCAGCCGAGCTCGACCGCCGCGGTCGACAGCGCGATCACGCCATGCCCGCAATGGTCGCTGTAGCCTTCGTTGTGCACGAAGATCACGCCGAAATCGGCGTTCGGCGACACGGGCTCGGTCAGGTAGCCGCCGTACATGTCGGCGTGGCCGCGCGGTTCGAACATCAGCGCGCGGCGGATTTCGTCGGCGTTCTCCTTGAGCCACGCGCGGCGCTGGACGATCGTGTCGCCGGGCAGGCGCGGCAGCCCGCTCGTGACGATGCGGAACGCTTCTCCGCCCGTATGGACTTCGACGGTGGAAAGGGATCGGGAAATTTTCATGGGCGAACGAATGCGTGGAAACGAAGGACGGCGGTCGGGCCGCCGTCCGGTGGCAGGCCGGCCGGTTATTTCGCGTACGGCTCCGGCAGGCCGTTGCGGATCACGTAGACGCTCGTCGGCGCGCCCTTCAGGTCGCCCTTCGCGTCGAACGAATAGGTGCCCGCGACGCCCGCATAGTTCGATTTCGCGAGCTGCGCGATCAGCTTCGCCTTGTCGGTGGTCGTGCCGGCCTTGACCATCGCGTCGGCGAGCAGCTTCACGCCGTCGTAGTAGTTGACGCCGTAGACCTGCGTATCCGTGTGATAGGCGTCGTGGTACTTTTTCAGGAATTCGCGCCCGGCCGGCGTCTTTTCGAGCGCGACGCCGCCCTGCGCGCAGTAGACGATCGACGCCGCTTCGCCCGCGACCTTGCCCATGTCGGCCGAGCAGATGCCGTCGCCGCCGAGCAGCTTCGCGCGCAGCCCGCGCTGCTTCATCTGCTTGGCCATCGGCGCGCCTTGCGCCGCATAGCCGCCGAGGAAGATCACGTCGGGGTTGCTGGCCTTGATCTTGGTGAGAATGCCGAGGAAATCGGTGGCCGACGAACTCGTGTATTCCTGGTCGACGATCTTGATCCCGTTCGCCTTCGCGACGTTCGAGAACTGCTCGGCGACGCCCTGCCCGTACGCAGTGCGATCGTCGATCACGGCGGCGGTCTTCGCGTTCAGCGTCTTCGCGGCGAACGTGGCCATCGTGCCGCCGAGCTGTTCGTCGCTCGCGCCGATCCGGAAGATGTTCTTGAAGCCCTGCCGCGTGAGCGCCGGATTCGACGCGACCGGCAGCATCGGCACGCCGGCGTTCGCATACACACGCGACGCCGGGATCGCGACGCCCGAGTTGTACGGCCCGAGCACCGCGACGACACCCTTGTCGACGAGGTTCTGCGCAACCTGCACGCCGGCCTTCGGGTCGGCCTGGTCGTCGTCGGAAACCAGTTTGAACGTGACCGTCTTGCCGGCGACCTTCACGCCGGCCTTGTTGAGCTCGTCGATGGCGAGCCGCGCGCCGTTTTCATTGTCCTTGCCGTTCGCGGCCTGCGGGCCGGTCAGCGGCGCCGAATGGCCGATCATCACGACTTCCTGCGCGTGCGCGGAAGTCAGCGCGCCGGCGGCAACAGCCACCGAGAGCGCGGTAACGAGGTGTCGCATGATGTCTCCTGATTGGTTTTGTGTGAAACCAATGTAGGATACGCGTGGTCACATCGCAAGCAATTTCAAAATAATTTTCAGGGTTCTGGTCAACTTTCATACCAGAACGACGCCGCGCCCGTCACTTCGGCGCGATGTCGCGCCGCACGCGGCGGATGTGCTGCTCGACATAGAACGCCGCCGCGTCGGCGTCGCCCGACACGATCGCCTCGTAGATCAGCCGGTGCTCGGACACGTAGAGCCGGACCCGGCCCGCATCGTAGATGCCGTCGTCCTTCAGCCGCTTCCACAGCGGCTGGTCCATCGTCTTCGCGACTTCGTCCGCGATCTTCACCATCAGCGCGTCGCCGGTCATCAGCGCGAGCTGCCGGTGGAACAGCCGGTCGCTCTCGTTCCACAGCGCGCGCTGGTGCGGATCGTCGACGTCGGTGATGGTTTCCATCTGCGCGAGATAGCGCTCGGCGCCGGGGTCGGCGCGGCCGTGCGCGGCCGCGAGGCGCGCGATCGCGGGCTCCAGGATCAGCCGCACGTCGAGCGTCGACGTCGGGCTGAAGTCGGCCTCGGACGCCGCGCGCAGGTCGCCGCGCTGCGTAAGCACGTCGAGCGGCGACGCGACGACATAGGTGCCCGAATTGCGCTTCGTGAACACGAGCCCTTCGTTCTGCAGCGCACCGAGCGCTTCGCGCACGGCCGGCCGGCCGACCTGGAACAGGCCCGCGAGCTCGCGCTCGGACGGCAGCCGCGACTCGGCCGCATAGCGCCCCGCGCGGATCTCGTCGCGGATCTTCTCGGCAACCTGCTCGTAGATCTGCAGCGGCCTGAAACCGCCTTCGAGTGATTCGGGACGCGCGGACATCATCGTTTGGCTCCTGCCCGATCACGGGCGTGAATCTGGAATGGGTTCGCACTATACCGGAGCGGCTCGGACATCGAGCCACGGCGCTCCTTCTGGACAGATATTAGAACCAAAATCGGCGAGGCGCTTTATTTTTTGGGTTGCTGGTACGCCAACAAGTGGTATAGATTTGATCCACACTGCCCTGTATCGCGGTATCCGGCAGCCCGTGGCGGGCGCGTCATGCGCCCGTCGTCCACGCTCACCGACGCATACGACGTACACGATGACCGCCCTTTCCCGGATTCCTGTTTTCGATGCGGCCGACACGGCCGCGCTGCTCGACTACCCGGCGCTGCTCGCCACGCTCAGGCAAGCCGTCGCCGACTATGCGGCGGGCGAGATCGTCAGCCCCGAGCGCCTGGTCGTGCCGCTGCAGGCCGGCGGCGTGATGCTGTCGATGCCGTCGAGCGCGCGCGACCTCGCGACCCACAAGCTCGTGAACGTGTGCCCCGGCAACGGCGCCCGCGGGCTGCCGACGATACTCGGCCAGGTAACCGCGTACGACGCGACCACGGGCGAGATGCGCTTCGTGCTCGACGGCCCGACGGTCACCGGCCGCCGCACGGCGGCCATCACGGCGCTCGGCATCCAGGCGTTGCATGGCGCCGCGCCGCACGACATCCTGCTGATCGGCACCGGCAAGCAGGCGGCCAATCACGCGGAAGCGCTCGCGGCGATCTTTCCGGACGCACGTCTTCACGTGCGCGGCACCCGCGCCGACGGCACGGCCGCATTCTGCGCCGCGCAGCGCGCGCATGCGCCGCGGCTCGCGCCGCTCGACGGCGACGCGATTCCCTATGCGATCGATGTCGTCGTCACGCTGACGACGAGCCGTACGCCCGTCTACCGCGAAGCCGCGCGCGAAGGCCGGCTCGTGGTCGGCGTCGGCGCGTTCACCGCGGACGCGGCCGAGATCGATGCGAACACGGTGCATGGCAGCCGGCTCGTGGTCGACGATCCGGCCGGCGCGCGCCACGAGGCCGGCGACCTGATCGTCGCGCAGGTCGACTGGCGGGACGTCGCATCGCTCGCCGACGTGCTGAATGGCACATTCGCCCGCAGCGGGCCGCTGCTGTTCAAGAGCGTCGGCTGTGCCGCGTGGGATCTGGCCGCGTGCCGCACCGCACGCGATGCACTGGAAGCGCGCCAGGCCGGCTGATCCGGCGGCGAAGCCCGCCGGCCGCGTTGCGGCATCGCAATATCGGGACCGCTCCGGCGCTTTCCCGTACGCGCTGTAGGAAACGCCCTACACCGCGTCGTAGCGGCCTACACAAACTTCCAATTCGGCCGATTTCATTTTCGGCGGCGCAACACGATACTGCCGGCATGAATGCCAGCCTTTCACCCGCCGCGCTCCGGGTGTTCCTCGTCGATCACGCCGTCGCCGTCCGGCAGCGGATCGCGCTGCTCGTCGGCGCGATCCGCGGCGTCGCCGTCGTGGGCGAAGCGGAAGACGGCCAGGACGCGTGGACGCATATTCGCAGCAGCCAGGCGGACGTGGTGATCGTCGACCTGCGGCTCGCGGACGGCAGCGGCCTCGACCTGATCGGGATGCTGTCGAAGGCCGCGCCGCGCATCGTCACGATCGTGCTGACGAATCACTCGGCACCGGCATTCAGAGAGGCATGCGCGACGGCCGGAGCCGACTACTTCTTCGACAAGACCGCCGAATTCGACGCCGCATGCCATGTCATCGAATCCCTGGTGCACGCTCGCGCGCACCGCCCCTGACGAGCCGGAGCGACTCATGTCCACCGCCACCGCCTGCGCCGCCGACGTACCCGTTGCGCCCCGGCCGATGATCCCGCTTCGAGCGGTCGCGCGCGCCGACGCCGCCAAGCATCCCGCCGCGCGCTGCTCGGTCTGCGCGATGCGCTCGATGTGCCTGCCGCCGCACCTGACGGCGGCCGAGTACGGCCGCCTCGACGCGATCATCTGCACGACCCGGCAGGTTCGCCAGGGCGACGCGCTGTTCCGCACCGACGATCCGTTCCAGAGCATCTATGCGGTGCGCGCGGGTTCGTTCAAGACGGTGATGATGCATCGCGACGGCCGCGAGCACGTGACGGGCTTCCAGATTCCCGGCGAAACGCTCGGGATGGACGGTATCGGCGGCGGCCAGCACTGCTGCGACGCGATCGCGCTGGAAGACAGCGTCGTGTGCATCATCCCGTTCGGCGCGCTCGAAGCGGCGTGCCGCGAAATGAAGCCGATGCAGCATTTCCTCTACCAGATGCTGAGTAGCGAGATCGTCCGCGAATCGAGCCAGATGCTGCTGCTCGGCACGATGTCGGCCGAACAGCGCGTCGCGCATTTCCTGCTGAACCTGTCGTCGCGCTTCGAGGCGCGCGGCTATTCGGCGACGGAATTCAACTTGCGGATGACGCGCGAGGAAATCGGCTGCTATCTCGGGATGAAGCTCGAAACCGTCAGCCGGATGTTCTCGCGGTTCCATCGCGACGCGTTGGTCGACACGCGCGGCAAGCGCGTGCGCATCATCGACGCGCAAGCGCTCGCGCGAGTCTGACGCACAACGCCGCATGGCGCGCGCGGCGTGGCGCGCCATGCGTCACTGCGCCGTGCCACTGGCCGCTGCGTCGCGCAGCGCCACCCTTTCACCGCCCGCCTGCCACGCGATCAGCGCCTGTTCTGCCTGCGCGAATGCGCGGCGCAGCGCGTCGTCCATGTTGTCGCCGACACACGGCGGCAGCGGCCTGAGCGCCGCGTCGTGCATCACCAGCTCGAGCCGCACGCCATACAGGCGTACGCCATCGGCCGCAGCGCGCGATTCGATTTCGAGGTGGCAGCCGCTGATCAACCCGCGGAACCGTTCGAGCCGTACCAGCTGCACGCCGGCTTCGGCTTCCACCGCGGCGGAACCCGTGAATCCGAGGCAGGCGATCTGCATGCCCACGCCCATGTCGTCTCTCCTGACGGGGCCGCCCGCTCGTCGACCGCCTTGCTCGCGCCGCCCGCACCTAAATGCGGCGGCACGCGTTTCCCGTGGCGCGGCGCGGATTCTCAGATCGCTGCCCGGCCGATAGTCCGCCCGCGCCTTCGTCGGCACGGGATCGTTCATACATTGAATATCTGCGACGTCTTCATCTCGATCCACGTCATTCCGGCCCGCAGCCCTTCGATCATCGCCTCGCGCTCGGTCGGATACGCATGGCTGTGCTCGAACGTGTGATGAAAGCGCGCGGCGCCGCTGCCGTGCTCGACCGACACGCGGCAGCGGAACTCGCCCGATTCGCATGGGCGCGTCTCGACTTCGACCGACCAGTCGCGTTCGTGAATGTTGCCTTGCAGTGTCATGCGCCCTCCTGCGGTATCAGTCTTCGAGCCGGAAGTGGCCGCTGTGCAACAGCACCGGCCGGCCGCCGATTTCCTCGAGCATCCGTCGTGCCATCGCCTCGATCGCCGGCCGGTGCGCGTCGAACGCGACCAGCAGGTCGCGCTCCAGCAGCGACGGTGCGCCGAAATGGTCTTCCAGCGCCTCGGCCGTGATCGCGCACTGCACGCAACGTCCGTCGACCAGCGCCGAAAACGCGACGACCAGGTCGCGCGCGCAATATTCGGGCGGCTCCGGCGGGAAGACGATCTGCATCTGTTCGCCTGTCATCATCGTGATGGCTCCATGACGAGAGCATAGTGGCGCGCGCGGCCGCGCGCTTGACCCACGTCAACCGGTTCGCTGCACCGCATGATGACGGCACAGCCTCGTGCCGGCGCGGTAGCGCAACGCCGCTTCAGCCCGCGCCGGGCTCGATTGCCGCGCCGCGCTCCGCGAGCAGCTCGCGCAGCACGCTGCGGTGGCAATGGCGCTCGTCGTCGCAGTAGCAGCCGATCGAGAACGCGGTGGTCGCCGACAGCGCCGCCAGCAGGTCCAGCACCTTCGCCGGGTCGCCATGCGCCATTTCCGCGCGGAAGTGGCGCTTGAACGCGTGCCATTCGGCGTCGGTTTCGGCGGCCTGCGCCTGCGCGACGAGTTCGGGGCTCGGCGACAGCGTCGGCAACCATACATCATAGTAGTTGCGCGACGCGAATTCCGCCTTCGGCACGCCGCGCGGCGGCCGCCGCACCGTCCCGATCCGCAGGCCCTCGCCGGCCGCGCGCGGCGTGCCGAGCTGGATGATCCGAATGCCCATGTCGCTCCTCTGTCTTGCGTCCGATTCCGTGATCGTACCCCCGCGCCTGCGCCCGCGTCAGCCGGTAGCGCGCACTGCGGCCGCGCAACAAAAAACCGGCTGCCTCCGCGACGGGAAACAGCCGGTTCGGCCAGCAGCGTGGCGCGCCGGGCGCGCGGCAATCAGACGCCGCTCTTCAGCACCTTGCCGATCGCGTCCGCGACGATGCCGACGTTCGAGTCGTTCAGGCCCGCCACGCACATCCGGCCCGAACGAAGGATATACACGCCGTGCACTTCGCGCAGCGCGTCGACCTGCGATTCGGTCAGGCCCGTGTACGTGAACATCCCGCGCTGCTTCACGTAGCGCGTGAGCGCTTCGCCGCTGACGTGGTCGCGCAGGCCGTCATGGATCGACTGGCGCATCCGCGCGATGCGGCGGCACATCGCCGACAGTTCCTCTTCCCACTGCTTGCGCAGCGCGGGCGTGCCGAGCACGGCCGCCACGACCTTCGCACCGTAGGTTTGCGGGTTGCTGTAGTTCGAACGCACGGCGCCGGCCAGCTGGCCGAGCACGCGGTCGGCGGCGGCCGCATCTTCGCAGATGACGCTCAGGCCGCCCACGCGCTCGCCGTACAGCGAGAAGTTTTTCGAGAACGAGTTTGCGACGAGCGCCGGCACGCCGCGGCGGCCCAGTTCGCGCACCGCGAACGCGTCCGCGTCGAGGCCCGCGCCGAAGCCCTGGTACGCCATGTCGACGAACGGCAGCAGCCCGCGCGCCTCGATCACGTCGATCAGCTTCTCCCACTGGCCTTCATCGAGATCGACGCCGGTCGGGTTATGGCAGCACGCGTGCAGCAGCACGATGCTGCGCGCCGGCAGCGCGTCGATCGCCGCGAGCATCGCATCGAACTTCAGGCCGCCCGTCGCCTCGTCGTAGTACGGATACGTGTTCACCGTGAAGCCGGCACGCTCGAAGATGAAGCGGTGATTTTCCCAGCTCGGATCGCTGAGCCACACCTGCGCGTCCGGGAAATAGCGCTTCAGGAAATCGGCGCCCACCTTCAGCGCGCCCGAGCCGCCCAGCGTCTGCACGGTCGCGATGCGGCCGGCCGCGCGGGCCGGGTGATCGGCGCCGAACACGAGCGCCTGCACGGCGTCGCGATACGCGGGCAGGCCGACCATCGGCAGGTAAGGCTTCGCGCCGATATCGCGCTGCAGCGCGGTTTCGGCTTCGCGTACGGCGTCCATCACCGGAATCCGGCCTTCGGCGTCGAAGTAGATCCCGATGCTCAGGTTGACCTTCTGGTCGCGCGGATCTTTCTGGAAGTTCTCGTTGAGCGTCAGGATCGGGTCGCCCGGGTACGCGTCGATGTGTTCGAACATGGCTTGAGTCGGTCTCGTTTGGAAGAATGGTCGGTGGTGGCCTGCGTCAGCGTGCGGACGCGCCGTCGCGCATCGCATAGCCTGCATTCTTCTGACGGAAGCGATACCCGATCGCGAGCACCGCGAGCCATACCGGGATCAGGTACACCGACAGGCGGAGATCCGGCGTCAGGTACATCACGACGAGAATGCCGGCCATGAATGCCAGGCACAGGTAATTCGTGAAAGGATAGCCCAGACTGCGGAAGGAAGTCTCCTCCCCGGCCGCGCGCTTGGCCTGGCGGAACTTCAGGTGGATCAGGCTGATCATCGCCCAGTTGATGATCAGCGCCGACACGACGAGGCCCATCAGCACCTCGAACGCCTTGCCCGGCATGAAGTAGTTGACCAGCACGCACGCGCCGGTCGCGAGTGCCGACGCGCCGAGCGCAGCGAGCGGAATGCCGCGCTTGTTCACCGAGCACAGCACCTTCGGCGCATTGCCCTGCCGCGCGAGGCCGAACAGCATCCGGCTGTTGCAGTACACGCCGCTGTTGTAGACCGACAGCGCGGCCGTCAGCACAACGACGTTCAGCACGTTCGCGACCAGGTTGCTGCTCAGCGCATGGAAGATCAGCACGAACGGGCTGCCGCCGCTGACGACCTTCTCCCACGGATACAGCGACAGCAGCACGGCGAGCGCGCCGATGTAGAAAATCAGGATGCGGTAGATCACCTGGTTGGTCGCGCGCGGGATGCTGTGCTTCGGATCGTCGGCCTCGGCCGCCGTGATGCCGACGAGCTCGAGCCCGCCGAACGAGAACATGATCGCGGCCATCGACATCACGAGGCCCGACACGCCGTTCGGGAAGAAGCCGCCGTGCTGCCACAGGTTCCGGACGCTGGCCTCCGGCCCTGCATGGCCGCTCGCGAGCAGCCAGCCGCCGAAGCCGATCATCCCGACGATCGCGGCGACCTTGATGATCGAGAACCAGAATTCCGTCTCGCCGTACGACTTCACGCTGGTCAGGTTGATCAGGTTGATGACGACGAAGAACACGAGCGCGGACACCCAGGTCGGCACGCCCGGCCACCAGTACTGCACGTAGATCCCGACGGCCGACAGCTCGGCCATGCTGACGAGGATATACAGCACCCAGTAGTTCCAGCCGGACAGGAAGCCCGTGAAGTGGCCGAAGTACTTGTCGGCGAAGTAGCTGAACGAACCCGCGACGGGCTCGTCGACGACCATCTCGCCGAGCTGGCGCATGATGAAGAACGCGACGATGCCGGCCACCGCATAGCCGAGCAGCACCGACGGGCCCGCCATCTTGATCGTCTGCGCGATACCGAGGAACAGCCCCGTGCCGAGCGCGCCGCCGAGCGCAATCAGCTGGATGTGCCGGTTCTTCAGCCCGCGCTTCAGGCCGTCGCTCTCGTTTCCAGAAACCATGTCTTCTCCACTCTGTCCGCCTCCGCCGGAAGCGGCGCGGCGCGCCTCGGTGTGCCGGGCGCTGTTTTGCTGTGCCGGCGGCCGTTCGTGGAGCCACCGGGTTGGGGACTGCAATCTTCGCGTGGCGGCGCCCGATTCCTGTCGGCGTGCCCGCCAGACCGGCCGCCGACTTGTCGCCCATGCCGCATTGCTGCGGCCGCCCACGAAAATCCGGCGTCAGTTTAGCGCCGCGACGACGAAATCGGGTTTCGTAACTCGTTCATGCAAACCCTACATTATGAGATAAGATTGCATCCAGGAGACAAATGAGGAAATAAAAATGCCTGAACCGGCTCTCGACCGCATCGACCGCCACTTGCTTTCGATCCTGCAGGAGAACGGCCGCGCGTCGAACCTCGATCTGGCGAAGGCCGTCGGCCTGTCACCCGCGCAGACGCTGCGGCGCCACCGGCGGCTGGAAGAAATCGGCGCGATCCGCCGCTACGAAACCCGGCTCTGTCCCGACACGCTCGGCTTCGGCGTGACCGCGTTCGTGCACGTGACGATGGAGCGCGGGCATATCCGCGACCTGTCGAAGTTCCAGAAACTGGTCTCCGATCTCGCGCAGATCCAAGAGTGTTTTTCCGTGACGGGCGACATCGACTACGTACTGAAGGTCGTCGCGCACGACCTGAAGGGGTTGTCCCGGTTCCTGCTCGAAACGCTGATGCGGATCCCCGGCGTGAGCGGCGTTCACTCCAGCGTTTGCCTGGACGAAATCAAGTGCACGAGCGCGATGCCGGTTGAAAGCTGACGCGGCGGGCCGCGCGTTCGACGCGCGCGGTCAGCGCACCGCTTCGAACGCGCTGATCAGCAGCGCACCGGCCGCGATCACCGCGCAGCCGGCCGCACGGCGCGGCGTCAGCCGCTCGCCGAGATACACGCGCGCAATCAGCGCCGCGAACACCACGCTCGTTTCGCGCAGCGCCGACACGGGGCCCATCGGCGCGCGATCCATCGCCCAGATCACGATGCCGTACGCGAGCGCGGCGAACACCCCGCCGCACGCAGCCTTCGCCGTTTCGCCGACATCCTGCGTCAGGCGCAACGGCCCCGCACGCAGCCGGTAGTACGCGGCCATCATCACGCCCGTCAACACGAACATCCACGCGGTATAGCCGACCGTGTTGCCGCTCTCCCGCACGCCGATCCCGTCGACCACGCTGTAAGCCGCGATCGACACGCCGGTCGCGAACGCGGTCGGCAGCACCTGCATCATCCGGTGCTTCGCGCCGCGCCCGCGTTCCAGACCGATCGCCATGATGCCCGCGCAGATCAGCATCAGCCCGCCCTGCGCGCCGACGTTCAGGTGCTCGCCCGCGAACGCCGCCGCACCGAGCGTGACGAGCAGCGGCGCGGTGCCGCGCGCGACCGGGTATGCGACGGTCAGGTCGCCGTGCTCGTACGCGCGCACGAGCAGCAGCGTATAGACGACGTGGATCACGGCCGATGCGACGACGCAGAGCCAGCTCGCGGGCGTGATCGGCGCGGCGCCCGGCAGGAACAGCAGCGCGAACAGCCCGATTGCGATCTGCAGCACCGTGGCCGATCGCAATCGGTCGCCGCTGCTGCGAACGAGCGCGTTCCATGACGCATGCAGGAACGCCGCGCACAGAACGGCAAACAGAACGGGGATCGGCACGCTGAATACTCCATGACAGTCGGAAGTCGCGCCATGCGCGCGACCGGCATCCATCGTATGAATGCGTAACCGGATTGTCAAAAAAGCGACGCGCACCGCGTCTGTCCCGAACCGGCCGACCGCGCCCTGTCGCCCGCCCCGCGCGGCGTCCGCAGCGGCGGACCGGCGTGCGGCGGAATGTGACGCGGAGGTTGCATGCGGTCTGCCCCTTTCCGTTCTCTTTCGCATCGCGTTGCACCGTAATGAAATCGATACCGCAGCGCAATCGTCGCGAAATCACTCCGTCCCCATAACTTCATACGCGACTGTTCCAATGCGCGTGCTCCCTCACGAGCTTCGCGCCGAACCGACACGGCGACGGGGCCGCTCTCCACCATCGAAGACCTTACCTGGAGTTTCCCGATGTTCCGTCAAGCCTTGCTCGTCACCGCGTGCGCAGCCGCAGCGCTGGCGCTGTTCGCCTGCGGCGGCAGCGACGATCCCACGTCGACGCCCGCCGTGTCGTCGCAGGATGCGCTGCAGACCGCCACGCCGATCAAGCACGTCGTCGTGATCTATGGCGAAAACATCTCGTTCGACCACTACTTCGGCACCTACCCGAACGCGACGAACCCGTCGGGCGAACCGGCGTTCACCGCGAAATCCGGCACGCCGACGCCCAACGGCCTGACGGGCACGCTGCTTACCGCGAACCCGAACTTCACGAACACCGCCAACGGCACCGACGCGGCGAACCCGTTCCGCCTCGACCGCACGCAGGCCGCGACCGCCGACCAGAACCACGCGTACACGGCCGAGCAGCAAGCCGAGGACAACGGCCTGGCCGACCTGTTCCCGAAATACACCGGCAAGGGCTCGTCCGGCGGCGCCGGCGCGTTCGGCACGAAGGGCCAGGTGATGGGCTACTTCGACGGCAACACCGTGACCGCGCTGTGGAACTACGCGCAGCGCTTCGCGATGAGCGACAACATGTACACGACGTCGTACGGCCCGTCGACGCCGGGCGCGCTGAACGTCGTGTCGGGCCAGACCAACGGGATGCAGATCGTCAAGACGTCGGCGCAGCCGTCGACGCTCGCGAAGAGCTCGTACTACATCAACGACGGCCAGGGCGGCTTCACGATGATCAACGACGTCGACCCCGGCTTCGACGTGTGTTCGAGCACGACCGACCAGGCGATGATGAGCGGCAAGAACATCGGCGACCTGCTGAACGGCGCGAAGATCACGTGGGGCGGCTTCATGGGCGGCTTCAACCTGTCGACGACCAACGGCAACGGTACGACGGGCTGCGCCCGCAGCACGGTCGCCACCGCCGTGAACGCCGCGACGTCGGACTACATTCCGCACCACAACTGGTTCCAGTACTACGCGTCGACGTCGAACCCGCAGCACACGCGCCCGAGCGCGGTCGCGGCGATCGGTTCGAGCCTCGAAGCCGACGGCAAGACGGCCGAACCCGCGAACCACCAGTACGACTCGGACGACTTCTTCGCAGCCGTGAAGGCCGGCAACTTCCCGTCGGTCAGCTTCCTGAAGGCGCCGGCTGCGCAAGACGCGCATGCGGGCTATTCGGATCCGCTCGACGAGCAGGCGTTCGTGACGAAGGTCGTCAACTTCCTGCAACAGCAGCCGGACTGGCAGAACACGGCCGTGATCGTCACCTATGACGACTCGGACGGCTGGTACGACCACGTGTACACGGCGCCGACCCGCGCGTCGTCCGACCCGGTCGACCAGGTCAGCGGCAGCGGCAAGTGCGGCACGGGCGGCACCACCGGCGTGAACGGCGCGACCGTGAACGGCCGCTGCGGCCCGGGGGTGCGGATTCCGCTGATCGTGATCTCGCCGTACGCGAAGCAGAACTATGTCGACCACACGATGGTCGACCAGTCGTCCGTCGTACGCTTCATCGAGGACAACTGGCTCGGCGGCCAGCGCATCGGCGGCGGTTCGTTCGATGCGACGGCGGGCGACCTGCGCGGGCTGTTCGACTTCACGTCGAAGCCGAACACGACGCCGCTGTACCTCGACCCGACGCTCGGCACCGCACTGAGCGCGGCACCGTCGATCTGACCGTCGTTCGTTGACCGCAGGCCGGCGCATCACGCGCCGGCCGTTTCCATTTAACGCGCCGTTTCGTGCGGCGCCCGATTTCCGACCGACAGCATGACAGCTCGTCCCGCGTTCCCGTCTCCCGACGCCTCCGGCACCCCCGCGCCACGTTCCTCTTCCCGCCTGCTGCGCCGCGCGGCGTGCGTGCTCGGTGCGGCCGTGCTCGGCTATGGCGGGTTCGCGATCGCGTTCCCCGCGCAGGTGCCCGCGGCGATCGGCACCGTCGTCGCCGACTGGACGGGCGCGAACCCGCATCCGGTCGTGCTGCAGCGGCCCGCCGCGCAGCCGCTGTCGGCGGTCGCGCAGCTCGGGCGGGCGCTGTTCGTCGATCCGTCGCTGTCCGCGTCGGGCAAGCAGTCGTGCGCGTCGTGCCACAGCCCCGATCATGCGTACGGCCCGCCGAACGCGCTCGACGTGCAGCCGGGCGGCCTCGCAATGACGCAGCAGGGGTATCGCCCGCCGCCGTCGCTGATGTACCTGTACCGCCAGCCGAACTTCAGCATCGGCCCCGATGCGGGCGAAAACGACGCCGCGCCGAGTGTCGCGCAGCAGGCCGCGTCGGCGGCCGGCGTCGTCAAGGCGCAGAAGGTGGCCGGCACGTCGGCCGCGCCGCAGCTCGTGCCGCAGGGCGGGATGTTCTGGGACGGCCGCGCCGATACGCTGCAGCAGCAGGCGTTCGGCCCGCTGCTGAATCCGGTCGAGATGGCGAACGCGAGCGTTGACGACGTCGCGCACAAGCTCGCGCAGTCGTCGCACCGCGCGCAGCTCGAGCAACTGTTCGGCGCGCGCGTGTTCGACAGCCCGCAGCTCGCGGTGTCGGAGGCGATGTTCGCGATCGCGCGCTATCAGGTCGAGGATCCGTCGTTCCATCCGTACAACAGCAAGTACGATCGCTGGCTCGAAGGCCGTGCGCGCCTGTCGCAGGCCGAGCTGCGCGGGCTGCGCCTGTTCAACGATCCGGACAAGGCGAATTGCGCGGGCTGCCACCTGTCGAAGCCCGGCAAGGACGGGCTGCCGCCGATGTTGACCGATTACCAGTACGAGGCGCTCGGCGCGCCGCGCAACCAGGCGCTTGCGCAGAACCGCAACCCGGCGTTCCACGATCTCGGCGTGTGCGGGCCGTTCCGCGACGACCTGAAAGACCAGACGCAGTATTGCGCGATGTTCCTCACGCCGACGCTGCGCAACGCGGCGACGCGCCATGTGTTCTTCCACAACGGCGTGTTCCACACGCTCGACCAGGTGATGGCGTTCTACAACGAGCGCAGCATCTCGCCGCAGAAGTTCTATTCGCGCGGCGCGGACGGCAAGGTCGACGAATATGACGACATTCCGCCGAAGTATCGCGCGAACGTCGACGTGACCGATGCGCCGTTCGATCGCAAGCCGGGCGACACGCCCGCGATGACGGCGCAGGATATCAAGGATATCGAAGCGTTCCTCGGCACGCTGACCGACGAGCCGGCGCAATACTGAGCGCCGGTTGACCGCCGCGCCGGGTCAGCGGCGCGCACGGGCGTGGAGGCAGGAGCGCGCGCGTCGCGCCCCTTCCCAGATCGGGTTACCGCGGCTTCTGTCCGTTTTCTGCCCGATAGGTGCTGTTCGGCCGCAATACGAGCTTTCGCGCCGCAGTGTCCAGCGCCTTGCTGTGGTAAAGATCCATGCACTTCAGGAAGTCGAACTTCAAGTCCTTGACTTCGGATTCCACGACCGGATTCCGGTAATCACGCGCAAGATAGCTGCCAACGAGCGATTGAACGACATCTGGCGCACGCTCCATGTCGTAGTAGGTCCAGTCGCGCAACGCGCTGGTGCTGCTGCCGATATCCTTGCTCACCCCGGGCGCCTGCTTGTAAGCGGTCGCCAGGCACTCCGCGAGCACCATGTCCTTGAAGTTCTGGATGTAAGTCCGTGAGCCGGCCTCCGGTGACGCTTGCGCTGCCTCCTTCGCGGAAACCACCGCAGGATGCATCGCGACGCACGTCAGCGCAGCCGCGATCCAGGCTCCCTTCATGACAGGCTCCAAAAATTCGCACGATCCGTACGATACCGTGCGCCCGGCGCGTTGAAATAGCAGTGGTCGTAACACGTATTGACATTGAACAGCGTCGCGTGGCCCTGTGCATCGCTCCCGCCCCGCCCCGTCAGAACAGATACATGCCCGCGATAAAGATGACGCCGGAGAACAGCAGCGTCGTCACGCAATACCCCATGATGTCGCGCACGCCGAGCCCCGCGATCGCCAGCGCGGGCAGCGCCCAGAACGGCTGCGCCATGTTGGTCCACGATTCGCCGTACGCGATCGCCATCGCCGCCTTGCCGAGATCCGCGCCGAGCGCTTGCGCAGCCGGCATCACGAACGGGCCCTGCACGACCCAATGGCCGCCGCCCGACGGCACCGCGAAATTGATCACGGCCGAACTCAGGAATGCGAGCAGCGGGAACGTGTGCACGTTCGCGATATCGACGAACCACTTCGTGATCACGCCTGCGAGCCCCGAGTGATCCATCAGCGCCTGGATGCCCGCGTAGAACGGAAACTGGACCATGATCCCCGACGCGCCGCGTGCCGCGCCGGCGACAGCTCGCGCATAGGCCATCGGCGTGCGGTGCAGCAGGATGCCGGCGGCGAGAAACGCGAGGTTCACGGTGTCGATGTCGAGCGAGAAACCCTTCTGCACGAACTTCAGCACGAGGAACACCGCGCACAGCGCCGCGACGAAGACCGACAGCGCGCGGCTCTCCTCCAGCCGTTCCGCGAACGTCGCGTCGGGCCCGAGCTTGCGCTCGACGCTCGGCGGCTCGGCGAGCAGCGCCGGATCGACGCTGACGACGTCGCCGGGCTTCGGCATCATCATCCGCGCGAGAAACGGCAGCATCACGATCAGGCCGATCGTGATGAACGCGTTGTAGCCGGTGAAGATCGTCTGCGACACGGGAATCAGCCCGATGGTCTTCTCCATCGGATTGCCCTTCGTGGCCGCGACCAGCGGCACCGAACCCGACAGCCCGCCGTGCCAGCTCAGGAAGCCCATGTACGCGGACGCGACGAGCAGCCGGTAGTCGCTGCCGGCCACGCGGCGCGCCACTTCGCGCGCGAGCATCGCGCCGAGCACGAGACCGAAGCCCCAGTTGATCGCGCACGCGAGCGCGCCGACGAACGCGACGAGCATCACGCCCTGCCCCGGCGTGCGCGCGGTGCTCGCGAGCGCGACGAGCAGGCGCTTGACGGGCGGCGAGCTCGCGAGCGCGTGGCCGGTGACGAGGATCATCACCATCTGCATCGAGAACGCGAGCAGGTTCCAGAAACCCGAACCCCACATCGTCGTGAGTTGAACGGGTGTGTTCGGCGTGAGGCCGAACGCGAGCGCGAACGTGACGATCGTCAGCAGGATCGCGAAAATCAACGGGTCGGGCAACACGCGGTGAACCACCTGCGTGAAGAAGCGGGAAATGCGCTGGATCAACTTGAGCTCCTCGTTTCCTGATCGGGATGCCCGCGCATGTCGTTGTTGGTTGAAGCGCGGGCCGCGCGGATTCTTGCACAGAACGCGCGAATTCGCTTCGGAGCTCAGGGCCGCGATCGCGCGGGCGATGCGATCGGGAAACAGGAAGGAAGAAAAAAGACACGCGGCGCACCGGGCGCCGCATGTATGGGATTCGAGCAACCGCCCGTGCGCGCGAGCGCTACGCCGATGCGCGCTCGCGCACCGGCTCGACCGCCTTCGCCCGCCGCTCGGCCAACCGCTGCGCGAACCGGTACGCGACAAGCGATCCAGCCACCGCAAGCAGCATCGGCACGAGGCTGTCGTGATTCGCGCGCGTGAACTCGAGCAGCAGCACGACCGCCGTGACCGGCATCTGCATCGACGCGGCGAGAAACGCGGTCGCGCCGACCAGCGCGCATCCGCCGCTCGACGCGCCCGGCCACACGAGGCCCCACAGTCCGCCGAGCACGACGCCGAGCAGCGCGCCGTTCGCGAGGCCCGGCGTCAGCAGGCCGCCCTCGGCACCGGCCCGCAGGCTGCCGGCCTCGATCAGCACCTTCAGCACCAGCAGCGCCGCCGCAAGGCCGATCGTCAGCGTGCCGTCGAAGCCCAGCGACGCCGGCCCCTTGCCGTTGCCGAGCAATTGCGGAAACCGCATCGCGAGCACGCCGATCACCGCGAAGTTGAGCAGCGCGAGCACAGGCAGCCGCCAGTCCTTCGGCGCGTTCGCGCGCGCACGGCTCGTGAGCCGCACGAAACCGTACGCGGCGAAGCCGAACAGCGGCCCGCAGACGATCGACCACGCAACCAGCGGCGCGCTCAGCGCGAACGGCGGCACCGTGTACTGGTGTTCGTTGCCGAGGCCGATCCACGCGACGGCCGCCGCGATCGCCGACGTGACGACCGCCACGACCAGCGCACGCAGTTCGAACGTGCCGAGCAGCACTTCGAGCACGAAGATCGCGCCGCCGAGCGGCACGTTGTAGACGGCCGCGAGGCCCGCGCCGGCGCCGCACGCGACCATCAGCCGGCAGTCGTCGGGTGTGAGCCCCGCACGATGCGCGAGCCGCCCGGCGAGCAGCGAACCGATCTCGCGCGGCGCGACTTCGCGGCCGAGCGGCGAGCCGAGCGCGACAGTGACGATCTGCAGCAGCGCGTGAATCGTCGTGCTGACGAACGGCATCCGCGGATCGGCCGCACGCACCGCGCGGCGGATGCTGACCAGCAGCCGGCCGTACCGGTAAAGCGCCCACCAGCCGCCGCCGGCGACGATCCCGCAAACGACCAGCACCGCGAGCCTGCGCAGCGGATCGGCGCCGGTCACGCCGGTGAGGAAGCTCTCGGTGCCGATCACGTGCGCAACGCTGTAGCCGTACGCGATGTGCTGGATCGCATGCAGCAGCAGCGCGAGCAGCATGCCGCCGAGGCCCGCGCCGACGCCGGTCAGGATCGTGACGACGGCCACGCGCGCGAACGGGCCGGCGGGCGGCGAAGAGGATGCGGGAGCGGACGGGAGATCGAGGCGCATGGAATCGGCGAACGGGGATCGAAAGAACGGCGCGCAACACGCGCGCCGTCGTCAGGACCGCATCGTAGGCCGCCGCCTGTCATGAGACAAACGTATTTTTCGAATCGACTCATGCATTCTCAGAATACATGAGCACAGGCATCCCGAGACCGCCCACCTTTCGCATCAATCCGGATACGTGACGCGCTCCGGTTCGCGCCGCATGATCACCTTCCCGTGGCGAACCGACAGCGTGGCTTTCGCCTGCCGGCGCACGGCTTCGTAGTCGCTGTCCGCATCGAGCACGACGAGATTCGCCGGACGCCCGACCGCGATGCCGTAGCCGTCGCCGAGTTGCATCGTCGTCGCGCTGTGCTCGGTCACGAAGTCGAGGCAGCGCTGCAGATCCTGGTAGCCCATCATGTGGCAGATATGAAGGCCCGCATCGAGCACGCGCAGGATGTTGCCGTTGCCCAGCGGATACCACGGGTCCTTGATCGAATCCTGCCCGAAGCACACGTTGAGGCCCGCGCGGTCGAGTTCCGCCACGCGCGTGACGCCGCGCCGTTTCGGAAACGTGTCGAAGCGCCCCTGCAGGTGGATGCTCTCGGTCGGGCACGAGATGAAATTCAGGCCCGCGCGCTTCAGCAGCCGGAACAGCTTCGAGCAGTACGCGTTGTCGTACGAGCCCATCGCGGTCGTGTGGCTCGCCGTCACGCGCGCGCCCATCCCGCGCACGCGCGCCTCTTCGGCGAGCACTTCCAGAAAGCGCGAATGCGGATCGTCGGTCTCGTCGCAATGCACGTCGACGAGGCAGCCGGTGCGTTCCGCGAGATCCATCAGGAAGCGGATCGAGCTCACGCCCTGCTCGCGCGTGTTCTCGAAATGCGGGATCCCGCCGACGACGTCCGCCCCCAGGCCGATCGCCTGCTCCATCAGCGCGCGGCCGCCGTCGTACGATTCGATGCCCTCCTGCGGAAACGCGACGATCTGCAGGTCGATCAACCCGCGCGCCTCGTCCTTCACTTCCAGCATCGCCTTCAGCGCGGCGAGCGTCGGATCGGTGACGTCGACGTGCGTGCGCACGTGCTGGATCCCGTGGTCGCGCAGCATGCCGATCGCCGCATGCGCGCGCGTCTTCGTGTCCTCGTGCGTGATCGTCGCCTTGCGTTCGGCCCAGCGCTCGATGCCCTCGAACAGCGTGCCGCTCATGTTCCAGGCGGGCTCGCCGGCCGTCAGCACGGCGTCGAGGTGGATATGCGGCTCGACGAGCGGCGGGATCGCGAGGCGGCCGCCCGCATCAACATCGCCGGCGCCCGCGGGCAAGACCGGTGCGGACTGCGCGTCGACCCGCGCGATCGTGCCGCCGTCGATGTCGATCGTAAACAGGCCGTCGCGGCCGCGCAGGCGTACGTTGAACAGATTCATGTTTGAGCCCCTTCGTGGCATGCGTTGAAACGGCCGCGCGATGCGTGCGACGGCCGTGCGATTCGTTGAATTCGGTAAAAGGAACGGCGGGGAAAGCCGGCGCGCAACGCGCCGCGGGTCACGACCAGCCTTCGAACGTCAGGCCGGTTTCGGCAGCCGCTTCCTCGGGCGTCACATCGCGCACGTGCTGGCCGAACGTCCACACGTGCAGCTCGGGATCGCGCGCACGGTACGTGCGGTCGCCGTAGAACTGGTCGGCCGGCTCCTGCAGGATGTCCGCACCGGCCTGCCGTGCGTGCTCGCAATGCGCGTCGATGTCGCTCGCGAGCTGCACATGCACGCTCTGCGTGTTCCGGCCGCCGACGTCCGGCGGGCTCGCGACGAAGTCGGCCCAGTAGCCGCCGATCATCACCACGCCGCCCGCGTACGTGAGTTCGGCATGCGTGACCTGCCCGTCGGCCGTATAGACGACGATGCCGCGCCCGAAGCCGAACGCGCGCTCCAGCCATTCGAGCGCGGCGCGCGGATCGCGGTAATACACGGCGGGACTGATCGGCGGAAGGGGCGCTGGCGTGGGCATCGTCTGTCTCCGGTCGTAGGGACGCCCCCATTCTCCGCGTGTCCGCCACGCCGATCAACCACCGTGCGTTCGTGCGCGCCTGTTGCAGCGATGCGACAACGAACGCGAGCCGCACGCCCGCCCGCGGCCCAACGCGATGCGATGCGATGCGAAAAGGGGCCGGCGTCGGGCGCGGGCAGCACGTCGTGTCGGTTTTGTGAACGACTCTTGTGCGATCTGGAAAGGTGCGCTCGCGCGGCACCCGGGCCTTGCGCACGGTCCGCATTCCTATACTTGCGCCGAACTTTTGTTCCCCATCCCACACGCAGGAGTCTTTCGATGAAAAAAACGCTCGTTGCCGGCGCATCCGTCGCCGCGCTGTTCGCCCCGCTCGCTCACGCGCAGAGCTCGGTCACGCTGTACGGCCTGATCGATGCCGGCATCGTCTACACCAACAACGCCAACGGCGCATCGCTGTGGCGCCTGAACAGCGGCACCGTCAACGGCAGCCGCGTCGGGTTTCGCGGCACCGAGGATCTCGGCGGTGGCCTGAAAGCGCTGTTCGTGCTCGAGAACGGCTTCAACGTGAACAACGGCGGGCTCGGCCAGGACGGCAAGCTGTTCGGCCGCCATGCGTACGTCGGCCTGAGCCAGACCGGCTACGGCACGCTGACGCTCGGCCGCCAGTACGACACGATGGTCGACTTCGTCGCGCCGCTGTCGGCGACGGCCGGCGACTTCGGCGACGCGAGCTTCGCGCATCCGTTCGACAACGACAACCTGAACCACTCGCTGCGCATCAACAACGCGGTCAAGTACACGAGCGAGACCTATGCAGGCTTCAAGGTCGGCGCGATGTATGCGTTCTCGAACGCGACGAACTTCGGCGCGAACCGCGCATACAGCGTCGCGGCGAGCTACACGAACGGCCCGCTGAAACTGGCCGGCGCCTACTTGCAGATGAACGGCACCAAGGGTTCGACGAGTGCGAGCCCCGGCGCGACCGACGTCGCCGAAGCGAAGAGCGTGAGCCAGGGCGGCTGGTCGATCGGCTCGGACCGCATGCGCTCGTATGGCGGCGGCGTCAGCTACGGGTTCGGCCCGGCCACCGTCGGCTTCGTCTATACGCGCTCGCAGTACGACAACACGGGTTCGTTCGGCTCGACCGGCCAGATCGCGTTCAACAACTACGACGTGAACGTGCGCTATGCGGTGACGCCGGCCGTCAGCCTCGGCGCGGCCTACGTATATACGGACGCCAGCGTGTCGAATCCCGACAGCAAGCACGGCACCGATCCGAAGTGGCACCAGGTCGACCTGCAGGCCGTCTACAAGCTGTCGCGCCGCACGGACGTCTACGCGGAAGCCATGGTTCAGCACGCGTCGGGCCGCGGCTATCAGGCGTTCATCAACGGCTCGGGCGGCGCATCGAGCACGGCGAACCAGATCGTCGGCACGATCGGCATGCGCACGCGCTTCTGACCGGCATGACCCGGCGCCGCCCGCGCACGGCGAACCCGCGTCGTCAGGCGGGTCGGCGCGGCACGGGCGGCGCAATGTTGTTCCATCTGGAAGGCTCCCTGCCTGGAATCGGGGTTTTTGCGCGTGCGAGCGCTGCGTAGACTGGCCTCGACGGTTCGGATCACGCATCGATCGCCGAACCGGACAGCACACCCCGTACCCAGGAGAACATTGTGAAATTGCTCGTCGTTACCGCCGCCGCCGCTGTCCTGCTCGCCGCACCGGCCCTGTCGTTCGCCCAGTCGGCGAAGTCGCCCGTCACGCGCGCGCAGGTACTGCAGGAGTTGTATGACCTCGAATCGGTCGGCTACAACCCGTCGCTCGGCGACGCCGGCAACTATCCGGACGACATCATGGCCGCGCAGGAACGGCTCGCCGCGAAACGCCTCGCGGAGCACAAGGCCGCGCAAGCCGCATACGGCCCGGCCGGCGTCGCGGCGACCGAATCGGGCGCGGCAGCGAAGCCGGCGCTGTGACGACGTGACGAAGCACCCCGCCCGCGCGAATGATGTGCTGCGGGCGAGGCGCGTGTCGCGTTTGCGTGAAGAAGCCGGCAACGCGCCGGTGCGCGCCCGCCGTTCAGGCGGCCTGCGGTTCGCGACCGATCGCGTTCAACATCTCGACATCGCGCGCGATCATCCCCGGCACCTGCGCACGCAGCATCTCGACCCAGGTCCGCACCTTCGCGTCGACGAAGCGGCGCGACGGATACAGCGCATACACGTTCATCTTCTGCAGGATGTGCGCGGGCAACACGCGCACGAGCGTGCCGTCGCGCAGCGCGTCGATCGCCGAGTACAGCGGCAGCATGCCGAGCCCGATGCCGTCGCGGATCGCGAGTGCGAGCGATTCGGCCGTGTTGGTCTGCACCGGCCCGGCGACGTGGATCTGCTCGACGCCCTCGGGCCCTTCGAGCACCCATTCGTGCGTCGGGAACGCCGGCGTGCACAGCGTCAGGCACGCGTGCGAAGCGAGATCCTGCGGACGGGCCGGCACGCCGTGCCGTTTCACATAGTCGGGCGACGCGCACAGGATGCTGAACGTCGAGCCGAGCAGGTGCGACACGAGTTCCGAATCGGGCAGCGACGACGCGGTCACGACGGCCATGTCGTTCGTGCCGTCGAACAGGTCGGGCATGCGCTGCGACAGCGACAGTTCGATCGACACGTCCGGGAACTGCGCGTGATAGCGCGTCAGCGCGGGCAATACATAGTGGTGACCGACACTCGCGAAGCTGTGCATGCGCAGCACGCCGGCCGGCCGTTCGTGCGCACAGCTCGCCTCTTCTTCCGCGCGGTCGACGTCGGCGAGGATCTGCCGGCAGCGCCGCAAATAGCTTTCGCCGGCCGACGTGAGCGCGAGACGGCGCGTCGAGCGATTCATCAGACGGGTGCGCAGGCGCGCCTCGAGCTCCGACACCGCGCGCGACATCGCGCCCGTCGTCGAATTCAGCGATTGCGCGGCGGCGGTGAAACTGCCCGTCTCGACGACGCGCGTAAACACCCGCATGTTTTGTAGGGTATCCATTCCTGTGAGCGACCTGTAGCGGAGCCGCTATTTTCCTCCACCGGATGCGACCGATTGTTACTCCGGCTGCAACTATCGTTTCCCCGCAGCTGCGTTAATACGCGAGCGCCGCACTCCTACAATCGGCGCCTCACCAGTCGAACAAACCCGTTCGGACGCACCGCGGCACCTTGCCCGGCACCGGGCAGGCCCCCTCTTTTCATGAAGCCACAACCTGCGATCGAGCGACCTTCCATCGAACCGGCACGATGGAGCGCATGGCTCGATCCGCTCGGCGACGCGGCGCGCGACTGGGCCGCCAGCGACGGGCTGATCTGGCTGCACCTCGCCAAGACCGTGTTCGCGGCGCTCCTGGCGATGGGCCTCGCGATGCGTCTCGAGATGTCGCAGCCGCGCACGGCGATGACGACCGTGTTCGTGCTGATGCAGCCTATGTCGGGAATGGTGTTCGCGAAGAGCTTCTATCGCGTGCTGGGCACGGCGGCCGGCCTCGTCGCCGCGCTCGCGCTCGGCGGGCTGTTCGCGCAGCAGCCCGAGCTGTACATGGCCGGCATCACGCTGTGGATCGGCGGCTGCATCGCGCTCGCGGTGCGCAACCGCCACTTCCGCTGGTACGGCTTCGTGCTCGCCGGCTACACGGCCGCGCTGATCGGCCTGCCGGCCGTGATGACGCCGCAGACGCTGTTCCAGTCCGCGCTCACGCGCGCCGCGGAAGTCGCGCTGGGCATCGCGTGCTCGGGCGCGGTCAGCGCGCTGATCCTGCCGCTCAGCTCCGCGAAGGCGCTGATGCGCGCGCTGAGCGCGCGCCACGCGACGTTCGCGGCCTTCACGGCCGGCACGCTCGCGGGCGACGTCGCGCGCGGCGATTTCGAGCGGCGCTTCGCCGATTTCGTCGACGACATCGTCGGTTTCGAGGCCAACCGCGCGTTCGCGTCGTTCGAGGATCCGCACATTCGCGCGCGCAGCCGCCGGCTCGCGCGGCTGAACAGCGAGTTCATGAACGCGTGCACGCGGCTGCATGCGCTGCACCAGCTCGTCAAGCGCCTGCGCGCGAATGGCTCGGACGCGGTGCTCGATGCGCTCGCGCCGCACGTCGACGCGCTCGCGCAACGGTTCGCCGCGCTGCGCGACGAGCGGCGGCGCGGCATCGCGCCGGCCACCGGCGCGCTGCTCGAACTGCGGCACTTCCACAGCGTGTTGCCGAAGGCCGCGCGTGCGTCGCGGCGGAACATCGAGGACCATGCGGCCGGCGGCCTGCTCGACTTCGATACCGCGATCGAGCTGCTGTACCGCTTCATCGGCGAATACCTCGGCTACGCCGACACCTACGCGTCGCTCGACCAGGACGATCACGCGCTCGAACGCTCGGTCACGCATTACGCGGTGAAGACCAATGCGTTCTTCGTCGGCTTCGCGTTCCTGCGCACTGCCGTCGCCGTCGGCGCGATGAGTGCGTTCTGGCTCGCATCGGAGTGGCCAAGCGGCTCGCTCGCCGTCATCGCCACCGCGATCGCATGCGCGCTCAGCTCGACGTCGCCGCGCGCGCCGAAGTTCGTCGCGCAAATGAGTGTCGGTGCGGCATTCGCGACCGCCGTCGGCTACCTGTTCCTGTGTTACGTGTATCCGAACATCGACGGCTTCCCGCTGCTGTGCGCGACGCTCGCGCCGGTGCTCGGCCTCGGCGCGTTTCTCGCGATGCGGCCGGGCCTGTCCGGCTACGGAATCGGCTTCGCGGTGTTCTTCTGCCTGCTCGCGGGCCCCGACAACGCGATCGCCTATACGCCCGAGGTGCTGATCAACAACGGGCTGGCCATCGTCGTCGCGATGCTCGCGTGCTCGCTCGTGTTCGCGGTCGTGTTCCCCACCCACATGCCGTGGCTCACGGGCCGTATCGCGCACGACCTGCGCCGCCAGGTCACGCTTGCGTGCGAAGGCGCGCCGGACGGTCTCGCGCAGCGCTTCCAGTCGAGCACGCACGACCTGATGGCGCAGTTGCGCACGCTGCTCGTGCGGCGCACGCGGCAGCACCGCGACGCGCTGCGCTGGATGCTGTCGACGCTCGAGGTCGGCCATGCGGTGATCGACCTGCGCGACGAACTGCACGCGTTCTGCGAATCGAAGCCACCGCAGGCGCTGCGCTGGACCGGTTCGATCGATGCGGTGCTGCACGAACTGCCGCGTTTCTTCGACGATCCGACGCCCGGCCATCACGCGCGCACGCTGAAATCGGTCAATCTCGCGATCCGCGCGGCGCAGCATGCGTTGCAGGCGTGGTACGCGGTGCCCGACGCGCGCCGCCGCATGCAGCGGATCGTTGGCTGCCTGCACTTCATGCGCAGCGCGCTGCTGGACAAGGACGCGCCGTTCAACCGGCACCACCATTGAACATCGGTGCGTGCCCAACGGGATCCTTGTTCCGAATGGAAATATGCTCTACAGCCGCGGTGATTAATCTTTAAGCAGTGCGAGCCTATAGTTTTCTCACTGCCAGCGAGACTGGCACTCACCCCGGAGAAACCAAAATGAAGCCGCTGCACCTCGCCCTCGTTGCCCTGTCGCTCACCGCCGCTGTCGCCCACGCACAGCCGGCGCCGGCCGACGTCGCACAGCAACAGGCGAACCGCGCCGAAGCCGTCAAGGCCGCCGGCCGCGTCGATCGTGCGCAATCGAAGCAGGAAGACCCGAACGCATGCGTCGGCCCCGTCAGCTTCTGCAACATCTACTTCGGCAGCTAAGCATGACGCCGCGTCGTCACGGCCAGGCCCGCCGCGCCCGCATCGCATGCGCGGGCGGGCGGCGTACCGGCCGATCGCCGCATCGCCGCCCCGATCCACGCCGCTTCGATTGAAGCGGCACATGCCGTTTCAGGCGCCGCGCCCCGGCCGCCAGCCCACTTCGCGCAACGCATCCAGCAAGCGCGCCTGCCCGAGCCCTTCGACCCGCGCGCCGCGCGACTCGACGTCGCCGCCTGCGACCAGCGCATTCACGATCGCTTCCTCCACCGCTTCCGCCGCCGAGACGAACAGCGCGGAAATATGGTCGTTGTTGACCATCTTCACGCCGGTGGTCGGCGCCCCCTTGCTGCCGTAGTTCGCCGCCGGCAGACCGTCATTGCCTGTTGCAAACGCAAGGAAGACGTCGCCGCTCGAATCCTCGGTGCCGCCGCCGACGCGCGCGAGCCCGACGCCCGCGCGCTGCGCGAGGCGCGTGCACTGATGCGGCAGCAGCGGTGCGTCGGTCGCGATCGTGACGACGATCGAGCCCATGCCGGCCTCGCCTTTCGCGTCCGGTGCGCGGAACGGCGAATGCACGTGCCGCAGCACGTCGCCGACCGGGTAGCCGGCGACGCGCAGCATCTCGCGCACGCCGTAGTTCGCCTGCACCAGCGCGCCGACGGTCCAGCCGCCCGCATCAGCCGCGAGCACGCGCGACGCGGTGCCGATGCCGCCCTTGAACTCGTGGCAGATCATGCCCGTGCCGCCACCCACGCTGCCCTCGGCGACCGGCCCCGACTGCGCGGCGGACAGCGCGCGCTGCACGTGCGCGGCGCTCACGTGCTGCCCCCAGATGTCGTTCAGCAGCCCGTCGTAGGTTTCCATCACGACCGGCATGCACCAGTACACGCGGCCGGCCGCCGCTTCACGCTCGTTCGCGACGAGCGCGTCGCGCACCGCGCCGACGCTGTGCGTGTTCGTATAGGCGATCGGCGTCGTCAGCAGGCCGGCCTCGCGGATCCACTCGAGCCCGGTCGCGTCGCCGTTGCCGTTCAGCACGTGCACGCCCGCGAAGCATGGCGAATCGTGCGCGGCGCCCGCGCGCGGTTCGATGACGGTGACGCCGGTACGGATCGATGCGTCGCCGTTCTCGACGTTCAGCGTGCAATGCCCGACCCGCACGCCCGGAACGTCCGTGATCGCGTTGAAGCGGCCCGGCGTGCCGAGTCCGATGCGGATGCCGAGATCCCTCGTGCGCATGATGCAATTCCTCCAGTCTTTCAATGGTTCGGTGGTTCGGTGTTGCAAGGTGACGATCTCGCGCTCAGAGCGAGCGGAATGCTTCGCTGTGGCGCGCCCAGACCAGATACATCACGAGTGCGGCGACCAGCAGCCCCGCGATGATGATCAGGTCGGTCGGCTTCGTCGCCGTCGCCAGCGTCGTGTAGAGCGTGTATGCGGCGCCCGCCACCGCGACGAGCGGCGTGACGGGCCACAGCGGCATCCGGTAATGATGTTCGATGTCGCGGCGCACAAGCCGGCTCGCGAGCGCGGCCAGTCCGACCACCAGATAGATCAGCAGCAGCAGGTCGACCGTGAACGCGGTCAGTTCGTCCAGGCTCGACACGAACACGAGCCCCGCCGACGGCACCGCGAGCGCGATCGTCGCGAGCCACGGCGATTCGAGGCGCGGATGGATCGTCGAGAACGCACGATTGCAGGTACGCGACCAGAGCGCGTGCCGACCGCTGCTGTACAGCAGGCGGCCCATCGTGATCACGATCGCGATGATCGCGTTGAACACCGACAGGAAGATCCCGCCGCTGACCACGCGCGACACGGTCGGGCTGCTCAGCGAGCGCACGACATAGCCGATCGGGTCGGCGCTCTTCGTCAGCTCCGTCAGCGACGGCGCGCCGAGCACGATCGCGGTGAGCGGAATCAGTTCGACGACGAGGATCACGAGCAGCGAATAGATCACCGCCTTCGCGACGTTGCGGTTGCCGCCGCGCAGGTCTTCCGCGAGATAGGCGGCCGAGCCGAAGCCGTTGTAGCAGAAGATCGCCGTGCCGATCGCGGGCACGATCGCGGCGAGCGTCGCCGGCACGAGCGCGTTACCGCTCGCAACGACCGGCGCGATCAGCGCATCGGCACCGCGATGCGGCGAACCGAAGCCGAGGCCCGCGATCAGCATCAGCACGCCGATCTCGACGACGAGGAAGGCGCCTGTGATCCACGCGTTCGTCTTGATGTTCAGCATGCCGAGCAGGTAGCTGAGCAGCACGATTGTCAGCGCGACCGACTGGTTGCTGAAGTGCGTGCCGAGCGCGTTGTTCAGGTACGGCGCGGCGCCGCTCGCGAGCACGGCCGGGATGAACACGCTGACGGACAGCACCGTGATGAAGGTCAGGTAGCCGGGCAGCGTGCCGAACACGCGCTTGGCCATCACGTACTCGCCGCCCGCGCTGCGGTGCGCAGCGCTGAGTTCCGCATAGCAGAGGGCGAACGCCAGCGCGAGCACGCCGCCGAGCAGGAACGACAACACCGCGCCGCTGCCGGCCTGCTGGATCGCGAAGGGTGCGATCACGAAGATCGAGCTTGCGGGCGTCACGCCCGACACGGTGATCATCACTGCATCACGCACGCTGAGCGTCTGCGACAGCGCGCGCGGCGCGTCTTCCGTGGCAGGCGCCGCTTGCAGGGTGCCCGTCGATTCCGACATCATCGCCATTTCGTTCTCCTGTGCTGCTGCTTTTTGAACGCCCATACTCGGGCGCGATCGATTGCGTGGCAGTCTAGGAAGCCAATTTCAGGACCGCTATTCCCCCTTGGTGTTACGCCCTTCCGGTGGTGGTATGGATCGTCTCTTTTCCGAAATCGCGATGCACCAGGCGCTTGGCCGCGCCATCGATCATCTCGGCCAGCCGCGCTTCTGGCGGTTCCTGGTGCTGCTGCTCAATGAAATGGCGCCGTTCGACAACGCGCTCGCGACCGCGATCGGCCGCGACGGCGTGCCGCTCGTGCTCGACGAATACGACACGGGCGGCACCGACAATGCGTCGCCCGTGCCGCTTTACCTCAATGGGTTATATCTGCTCGACCCGTTCCTGCAGGCCGCGCACGACGGGCTCGCCGACGGCTGCTACCGGCTCGAGGAAGTCGCGCCCGACCTGTTCCGGCAAAGCGAGTATTTCCTGAGCTACTTCCGCGATGCGGTCGGCGACGACGAGATCCAGATCCTGGTGCGGCCGAACGCCGACACGCTGCTGTCGCTGTCGCTCGGCGCGGCCGCGCGATTCGACGTCGAGCCGCTCGGCAAGCTGACGGCAGCGATGCCGTGGGTGCTCGCGGCGATCCGGCAGCACTGGCGGCTGGTGGGCGACGCCGCGCGCGCGACGCCCGATGCCGATCTCGGCGCGCGCGTCGAGCAGGCGCTCGCGCGCTTCGGCGCGGGCGTGCTGACCGATCGCGAGATGTCGATCGCGCGAATGGTGTTGCGCGGCAATTCGTCGAAGGCGATCGCCGAGCGGCTGGCGATTTCACCGGAGACGGTGAAGGTGCATCGGCGGCACCTGTACACGAAGCTCGGGATTGCGTCGCAGCCGGAGCTGTTTTCGCGATTCATCCAGGCACTGGGGGAAGATGCCGCGGGGTGACGCTGCCGCCGTGCCGGTGGCACGGGTCATGGGTGTGAAATCGTCGGACCTGCCGCGCCGTCATCGCATGCGACGCGGCAAGTTCGTGTGCGGCTGCTCGCTACTTCCACTTCGAGCCGATTTGCGCAAGCCCGGCTTTCCGGAGATCGTCCGGCAACATCACCACGCGAAATTCGCAGTCCGCGTTGAACATCAGGAACCAGGGTTCCGCGAGCGCCGGTATCCGTGACGGTTCGTCCAGATCGACGATCATGACCGCACCGCGCGTGCCGTTCTGCTCCGTGAAATACGCGGCCTCCGGCTTGACCTCTTCGAGTATCCGTGCGATCACATCGCCGACGGTGCCGTCGCGCACCATCGTGTTGAACGGTTCGTGAGGGATTCGTATGTTGAGAAGCATGCGCATGGTCTTCCTCCTTGGGCTCCGCCCGGCATGGGCCCTTCAAGCATAGGTGCTTTGCGATGCCGCACCGGCGCAACAAGCGGCGGCAGGCGCGAATTCACATTCTGACGATGCGATGTCGCCGCAGGGTGCGTATGGCAATCGTTTGCGAGAGGCGAATCCGCAGTGAACATCACCGCGTTCGATGCGTCGTCGATTCAGACCTCGCCCGGCCGGGCTGCCGATCCTTCAACCGCTCAACCGTGCGAATCGACGAATCCGCCATCGCGCGCATCGTGCGGCACGTTCCAGCCGAAATACACCTCGGCCTCGACGATCCGGCCGTCGCGGATGCGCAACCGCTCCGCGTTCCGGAACCGCCTGCCGCCGGTTGTTTCGGCCTCGTAGACGACGAATACGTGTTCGCCGTGTACGACGACGTCGATGAAGTCGAAGCCCGCGAGCATCGCGCTGTTCGGCCAGCAGCGCGCGAAATACGTATCGCGGTCGAGCCGGTTGTCGAGCGGGCTCGTGAAATGGAAGTCCGGCGCGATCAGCGCTTCGATCGCGTCGCGGTCCTTGTCGGCATACGCGCGATAGCTGGCGCGCGCAACGTCGCCCGGATCCCCACGCATCGTCGTTACCTCCTTGAAGAGTCGGCGCGAGCCCCGCTCGCACCGGTGCAGGTGTTCCGGCGGAACGCGCCCGTCGCATCCACGCAAAGACGCCTCGCCCGACAGCCCGCGCTGCCATCGTAAGCCGGCAATGCCGCGGTTGCCCGATTCGAAGGGCGCGGGCATGATGTCCGCGAACTCGCCGGTCGTTTTTTTCGCCGACTCTCGTCGACCTCGCCGTGCCGGTACGGCCTGTCGCACGAACGCTGCCGCCGTCACGCGAGCAATCCACATGCCGGCCCCGCCGCCCTCGTCACTTCATCCATGTCACTACGCGCATTCAGAACGCGGGTCGCCATCGATGCTGGCTGGCGGCGCGCTCGTGATCGCGGACGTCGCGCTGACCAATCGCGCGAGGCGCTGACGCATAGGCGTGCGCGCCGGGCGGGATCGGGGACGGATGTCGAATCCGGGATCATGACGGCGCTCGCCGCGCCGTTGCGTGACGCATACGCCCAGCCGATACGCCCCCGATCTTCTCGCAGCCCTGGCAAAAACCGGCTATCGTGAATTAAGCGCCCGTTTGCCGCCATTCGACCCTGCGTCGCTCGCACCGGCGGCGACGGCACCGCGTTCCGGCACCATTCATCGCGATCCTGGCGCACGCTCGCCCGTGCGCGCGATCGCGGCCGCCCACCGGACTATCAGGAGGCACACATGAAAGCCGCGCTGCTCGTCAGTTCCGCCCTGCTCGCCATTGCGTCCGCTTCGGCTTCGGCCCAAGGCTCGATCACGAAAGCCGAAAACGGCGCGCTCGTCGCCGCGAACGGGATGACCGTCTACGTGTTCGACCACGACAAGCCCAATGCCGGCACCAGCGCGTGCACGGGCCAGTGCGAATCCTTCTGGCCACCATACAAGGCCAGCGCGACCGACGTTCCGGTCGGGCCGTACACGATCGTCAAGCGCGACGACGGCAGCCCGCAATGGGCGTACAAGGGCAGACCGCTGTACTTCTTCTCGAAGGACATGAAACAGGGCGACCGCAACGGCGACAACTTCAAGAACATGTGGCACGTGGTCGCGCCGTAAGCAATCTTTCGCGGCATTCCGCGCAATCGGCGCGGACGTAAAAAAGCCCGCCCCGATCGTCGATCGGGGCGGGTCTTCGCCCTTTCACGCCAGCCGCGTCGTATCGCCCGCCGGCGGGCGGGCGATACGTGCAGCCGGAATGCGCGTCAGCGGTTCGACGGGAAGCTGAACACCGTCCCTTCGCGCACGCCGGCCGACGGCCAGCGCTGCGTGATCGTCTTGCGCTTCGTGTAGAACCGCACGGCGTCCGGGCCATACGCATGCAGGTCGCCGAACAGCGAACGCTTCCAGCCGCCGAACGAGTGGTACGCGACGGGCACCGGCAGCGGCACGTTGATGCCGACCATGCCGATCTGGATGTTGTCGCCGAAGTAGCGCGCGGCCTCGCCGTCGCGCGTGAACAGGCACGTGCCGTTGCCGTATTCGTGCGAGTCGATCAGCGCCATTGCCTCGTCGAGCGACTTCAGCCGGATCACGCCGAGCACGGGCCCGAAGATCTCGTGCTGGTAGATCGGCATGCCGGGCTTCACGTTGTCGAACAGGCACGGGCCGAGGTAGTAGCCGCCGTCGTGACCGTCGACCTTCACGCTGCGGCCGTCGACGACGAGCGTCGCGCCCGCTTCCACGCCCGCTTCGACGAAGCCCGTCACCTTCTCGAAATGCTGCTGCGTGACGAGCGGGCCCATGTCGACGCCCGCGCCGCTGCCGGGGCCGACCTTCATCTTCGCAATCTCGGCCTTCAGCCCCTCGACGACCTTGTCGCCCGTCTCGTCGCCGATCGCGACGACCAGCGGAATCGCCATGCAGCGCTCGCCGCACGAGCCATACGCGGCGCCCATCAGCGCGTTCACCGCGTTGCCGATGTCGGCGTCCGGCATCACGACCGCGAAGTTCTTCGCGCCGCCGAGCGCCTGCACGCGCTTGCCGTGCGCACAGCCGGTCGAGTAGATGTATTCGGCGATCGGCGTCGAGCCGACGAAGCTCACGGCCTTCACGCGCGGATCGGTCAGAATCGTGTCGACCGCTTCCTTGTCGCCGTTCACGACGTTCAGCACGCCCGGCGGCAGGCCGGCCTCGAGCGCGAGCTCGGCCATGCGCAGCGTCGACGACGGCGTGCGCTCGGACGGCTTCAGCACGAACGTGTTGCCGCATGCGACGGCCATCGGCCACATCCACAGCGGCACCATGATCGGGAAGTTGAACGGCGTGATGCCGGCCGCGACGCCGAGCGCCTGGAACTCGCTCCACGAATCGATCGAGGGGCCGACGTTCTTGCTGTGCTCGCCCTTCAGCAGCTCGGGCACGTAGGTTGCGTATTCGACGTTCTCAATCCCGCGCTGTAGTTCGCCCATCGCATCGGAGAGCACCTTGCCGTGCTCCGCCGTGATCAGCGCGCACAGCTCGTCGGCGTGCTCCTCGAGCAGCGTCTTGAAGCGGCTCATCACGCGGGCGCGCTTCAGCGGCGGCGTGTTGCGCCAGGCCGGGAACGCGGCCTGCGCGGACGCGATGGCGGCTTCGACGGTCAGCTTGTCGGCAAGCGCGACGCTCTTGTCGGATTCGCCGGTGGCGGGATCGAACACCGGTTGGACGCGGCTGCCGCCGTCGACGCGCTTGCCGTCGATCAGGTGGCCGACGGTGGAGGTGACTTTGCTGTCGTGTTTCATCGTTCAGGCTCTTTCGTGAATTCGGTTATCGCAAGGAGCGAGCGGTGGCTCAGTCCACTTCGTTCAGTGCGTCGGACAGCGCGTTGACCAGGTTGTCGATCTCGCGCTTTTCCGAGATGAACGGCGGTGCGAGCTGGATCGTGTCGCCGCCGTAGCGCACGTAGAAGCCCTTCGCCCAGCAGCGCATCGCGATTTCGTACGGACGCCGTGCCGGCTCGCCCGGCAGCGCCGCGATCGTCAGGCCGGCCGCGAGGCCGTAGTTGCGGATGTCCGCGATGTGGCGCTGGCCCTTCAGCCCGTGCACCGCTGCCTCGAAATGCGGCGCGAGATCGCGCACGCGGGCCACCGCGTCTTCCTTCACGAGCAGGTCGAGCGCCGCGATGCCGGCCGCGCACGCGACCGGGTGCGCCGAATACGTATAGCCGTGCGGGAACTCGACCAGGTACTCGGGGCCGCCTGCCGCCATGAACGTGTCGTAGATTTCCTTCGTCGCGACCACGCCGCCGAGCGGCTGCACGCCGTTCGTCACCTGCTTCGCGAAGTTCAGGATGTCCGGCGTCACGCCGAATGCGTCGGCACCCGTCATCGCGCCGGCACGGCCGAAGCCCGTGATGACCTCGTCGAAGATCAGCAGGATGTCGTGCGCGGTACAGATGTCGCGCAAGCGCTTCAGATAGCCCTGCGGCGGCACGACCACGCCCGCCGAGCCGGAGAACGGCTCGACGATCACGGCCGCGATGTTCGACGCGTCGTGCAGCGCGATCAGGTCGAGCAGACGGTCGGCCAGCTCCGCGCCGTGCTCGGGCATCCCGCGCGAGAACTTGTTTTCCGCGAGTTGCGTATGCGGCAGGAAATCGGCGTCGACGCCTTGACCGAACAGCTTGCGGTTCGCACCGATCCCGCCGACCGAGATGCCGCCGAAGTTCACGCCGTGGTAGCCCTTCTCGCGGCCGATCAGGCGCGTCTTCGTGCCCTTGCCCTTTGCGCGCCAGTACGCGCGGGCCAGCTTCAGCGACGTATCGGCCGCTTCCGAACCCGAACCCGTGAAGAACACGTAGTCGAGGCCGGCCGGCGTCAGGTCCTTGATCTTGTTGGCAAGCTCGAACGACTTCGGATGGCCGAACTGGAACGCCGGCGCGTAGTCGAGCTGCGCGACCTGGCGGCTCACGGCTTCGACAATTTCCGTGCGGCCGTGACCGAGGCCCGTGCACCAGAGGCCCGACAGGCCGTCGAAGATCTTGCGGCCTTCGGCGTCCGTGTAATACGCGCCCTGGCCGGACACGATCATGCGCGGATCGGCCTTGAACTGGCGGTTGGCCGTGAACGGCATCCAGTGCGCGTCGAGCCATGCGGCGTCGGTGCGGATGTTCGTGTCGTCCTGCTGGGCGGCGGTGGTGATGTCGGTCATGTCGGTCGGCGCGGCGCGCCCCTCCTCCTTGTGATGATGTTGCACATTGTCGAGAGGCCAATTAGTCTCTTCAATATCGCAATATCAATGTTCACTTGCTCAACTATGCAAGCAAAGAAACCGAAGAGCCGCGCGCTGCTCGGGCAGCTCAGCGACATGGATCTCCGCCTGCTGCGGGTCTTCAAGGGCGTCGTGCAGTGCGGCGGCATGGCAGCAGCCGAACTGGAGCTGAATATCGGCATCTCGACGATCAGCCGGCATGTGAAGGATCTGGAAACGCGCGTCGGCCTCGTGCTGTGCCGGCGCGGCCGCGCGGGTTTCACGCTGACGCCCGAGGGGCAGACGGTATACGAGGAAACCTTGCGGCTGCTGGCGTCGATGGAAGCATTTCGCAGCAGGATCGACGGCATTCACGACCGGATGGGCGGCGAACTGCACATCGCGGTGTTCGACAAGACGGCCACCAACGGGCATGCACGCCTCGGCGACGCGATCCGCCGGTTCGCGGACGAAGCACCTGATGTCGCGCTGAACCTGCATGTCGCGTCGATCAACGAGGTCGAGCGCGGGATCATCGACGGCAGCTATCAGGTCGGGATCATTCCCGCGCACCGCAACTCGGGCAGCCTCGTGTATTCGGAGCTGTTCGACGAACGGATGCTGCTCTATTGCGGCCGCCAGCATCCGCTTTACGATGCGCCGCACGGCAAGCTCACGTGGACGACAATCCGCAACCATGCGTTCGCTGGGCTCGGCTTCCACTCGCCGAACATGGAGCTGAGCCATCGCGCGAAGCTCACGCGCAGCGCCACGGCCTCCGATCAGGAGTCGATCGCGACGTTGATCCTGTCCGGCCGCTATCTCGGCTTCCTGCCCGACCATTACGCGGAAAGCTTCGAAAACAAGGGGCTGATGCAGGCGATCGCGCCGCACCGGTTCAATTACCGGTGCCGGTTCGTGAGCCTGCTGCGGCGCTCGCCAAGGCCGTCGCGGGCCGCGCTGCTGTTTCAGTCGTGCCTGGAAGCCGCGCATGCGGCGGCGCAGCCGGCGGCGTAGGCAGCTCACGCGGAGAATCCGGTCCCCGGCGGTGTGCGGTGTGCGACATCGCGCGACAGGCAGGCGCGGCGGCGCCGTCATCCCCGCCCTTTTATGTCACGCGCCGTCGCCCCGGTCGATCGCGCCGCCTGCGCGCAGCCTGTCCCGGTTGCGCTTCACGAAATGCGTTGCGACGAGCGCCGCCGCAAAGCCGGACGCGGCGCCGACGCCGAGCGCCCAGCGCGGGCCGAGATGGTTCGCGACCCAGCCCGCCACCGGCGCACCGATCGGCGTGCCGCCGAGCGCGACCGCGAGGCGCAGCGCCATCACGCGGCCGCGCATCGCCGGCTCGGTGGACAGTTGCATCAGGCTGTTGGTCGAGTTCATGAAGGTGATCGCGGCGATCCCGGTCAGCACGAGCGCGGCGGCGAACAGCCAGTAGCTCGGCGCCAGCGCGGCGAGCGTGCAGCCGAGCCCGAACAGAGCCGCGCCGATCCACAGATGCCGGAAGCGCGGTTGCTCGCGGCGGGCCGCGAGCAGCGCGCCCGAGATCGTGCCGACCGCCATCATCGACGACAGGACGCCGAAGCCGCGCGCATCGACGTGAAACACGCTGGCGGCCATCGTCGAAATGAACAACTGGAAATTGAGCCCGAACGTGCCGATCAGGAACAGCATCACGAGGATCGCCGTCAGGTCGTCGCGCTGCCATACGTAGCGGAACCCGTCGAGCAAGCTGCTGCGCGAGCGGCTTGCCCGCACATTCGCGCGCAGTTCGTCCGCCCGAAGCAGCGACAGCGACGCCAGCACCGCGAAAAAGCTGAGCCCGTTGGCGAGGAACGCCCAGCCCGTGCCGACCGACGCGATCAGGAACCCCGCCGCCGCCGGGCCGATCATCCGCGCGGCGTTGAACGACGTCGAATTGAGCGCGACCGCGTTCGCCAGTTCCCGGTCGCCGACCAGTTCCGCGACGAAGGTCTGCCGCACGGGCGCGTCGAACGCCGACGCGCAACCGAACAGGAACGCGAACACGTACACGTGCTCGAGCCGCGCGACACCCGTGACCGTCAGCACGCCGAGCGCCAGCGCCAGCACGCCCATCAGCGCCTGCGTCGCCATCAGCAGCTTGCGCTGATCGAAGCGATCGGCCGCGTAACCGGTCCACGGCAACAGCAGGAGTTGCGGCCCGAACTGCAGCGCCATCACCGTACCAACCGCCGATGCGTCGTGATGCGTGAGCTGCGTGAGGACGAGCCAGTCCTGCGCGGTGCGCTGGATCCACGTGCCGATGTTCGACACCAGCGCGCCGATCGCCCACACGCGATAGTTGAAGCTGCGAAGCGAGCGGAACACGCCGGCTGCCGGCACGCTCATGGCCGCTCCCGGTCCGGTTCATTGCCGCCGTGCAGCGCGCCGAAGTGCCGCGCGAGGAACAGGCCGAGCGCCAGTACGCCGAGGCCGAGCGCGGCTGCGTCGGCTGTGACCCTCAGGTCGAAAGCCCCGATCCGGCCGACCAGCCCATAGCCGATCGCGAGATTGACGAAGCCCCAGACGACGTTCACGGTAGACGACGACAGCCCACGGCCCGGCGGGTTCGCGAAGGGCGTCTGGAATGGCTCGCCGCGCAACCCGCTGACGAGATGCGGTACGGCGTTCGTCAGGAACGCGCCGCCGAAGAAGTACGACACGAGATGCAGGATGTCCATGGTCAGGCGTTCCTCCCGGCGGGCGGATCGATGGGGTTCACGAGCGCGTCGCGTCCTGGAATTCCGCCAACCGCTGCAGCAGCTTCACGGCCGACGCAAGCTCGGCCTGTTCCCGCTCCGACAGTTGCGCGTGCAGCGCGCGGAACAGCCAGTCGTCCTTGGCCGCGCGGTTGGCCTGCAGCACCTTGCGGAAACCGGGCGTGAGCGTGATTAGCGTCTGCCGGCCGTCGGTCGGATCGGGCGCGCCGCTGACGGCGCCCAGCGCATCGAGCGTCGCGACCGTCACGCGCATCGACTGCGGGCGGACGCTTTCGGCACGCGCAAGCGCCGACACGGTCGCGGGGCCGTCGCGATCGAGCCGCAGCAAAACCGATTTCTGGGAAGACGTGAGGTCGTTCGGGTGGGTCTGCTCCCGCATCCGCCGCATCAGCTTGCCGACCGAGATGCGGAGTTCGCCGGCGAGACCGGCCAGTGGGGGCGTTTCGGGGGATGAAGATGGCGTGCTCATGGGCGCAAGATAGCATATATGCAGAAAAACTGTACAGTTTGACTGTATATATCGGGCCGCAACGGGCGTGCCGTCGGATGCGCTTGCGCCGCATGCGAACCGCACGGTTCAGCCGCCCGATCCGGCTCTGCGATAATGCGGGCTCCCCATTTCCGCTCCGCCTCCCGCCATGACGCAGCCGTCCGCCCCGCTCTCCACCGACCTGCCGCCGATCTCGTGCCTGCCCGGCGACGCGCTGCCGTGGCTGCCGATGAGCCCGGACCTGCCGGGGCTGGCGATCAAGTACCTGCACATCAACGCGGCCGAGGACACGTTGACCGCGCTGCTGAAGATGCCGGCCGGCGGCACGCTGCCGCGCCATCGTCACGACGGCGAGGTGTTCGTCCATACGTTGCAGGGCGCGTGGCGCTACCGCGAATACGACTGGGTCGCGCACGCCGGTTCGACGGTGCTCGAGCCGGCCGGGTCGGTGCATACGCCGGAAACGCTCGGCGCGCCGGGCGACGACGTGATCACGCTCAACGTGATGCGCGGCGATCTCGTGCTGCTCGACGACGACGGCCGCGAGACCGCGCGCGAGAATTGCCGTGTCGCGCTGCTGCGCCAGCGCAAGCATGCGCGTACGGCGCCGGACGACGCCGCGCCGTTCGTCACGCGCTGAGCGTCGGGCCTTCGCTTCAGGCGATTTCCCGCTCGTCCGCGCGCGCCTCGCGCCGCATCGCCTGCGGCGGCACGCCGAAGCCGCGCACGAACGCCTCGCGCATGTGGCGCCGGTCGCGAAAGCCGCTCTCCTTCGCGATCACGTCGAGCGGGTGCCGGCTCTGCTCGATCATCAGCCGCGCGGCCTCGAGCCGCAGCCGTTCGATCGCCTTCGCCGGCGACTGCCCCGTTTCGAGCGTGAACACCCGGCTGAACTGGCGCGGGCTCAGGTGGACAGCCTCGGCTAGTTCCTCGACGGTCAGCGCGCGGCCGAGGTGCTGCCGCGCGTAGTTCAGCGCGTTCTGGATCCGGTCGGATTTCGGCGCGAGATCGAGCATCTCCGAATGCTGCGACTGGCCGCCGGCACGGCGCTGGTGCATCACGAGCTTGTGCGCGACCGAACGCGCCGCGTCCGCGCCGAGATCCTTTTCCACCATCGCGAGCGCGAGGTCGAGGCCGGCCGTCATCCCGGCCGAGGTCCAGATCGGCCCGTCGACGATGTAGATCCGGTCTTCCTCGACGCGAATCTCCGGGTAATGCCGCTGCATGTCGCGGCCGTATGCCCAGTGCGTGGTCGCGCGGCGCTGCGCGAGCAGGCCCGCTTCCGCCAGCACGAACGCGCCCGTGCAGATCCCGGCGATCCGCCGCGCGCGCGCGTTCGCACGGCGCAGGTATGCGACGACGCCCGCCGGCGCCGGTGCAGCGAACGGATCGTTGACGCCCGCGACGATCCACGTATCGACGTCGATTCGCCCGCGCAGCGCTCGCGTCGCGACCGACAGCCCGAGCGACGAGCGCACGTCGCCGCCGTCGACCGAGTAGTTGTCCATCGCGTAGAACGGCTCGCCGGTGCCCATGTTCGCGTACTCGAACACCGACTGCGCGGCGAGCGCCATGATCTGGAAGCCGTCGCTGATCAAAAAGCCGATTCGGTGCATGTGCGTTCTCCCGTCCCGCGATCAAGCGGACATCCGATGTCCTGAATCATACCCATCTACGTCATTTGTGTCGCGCCGGTTCGAAGCCAGAATGCATTTACGCCATTCGGCCAGCCCTCATCGAAACGGAGCACATCATGACTCAAGCGCATCGCGGTACCGCCCTCATTACCGGCGCCTCGTCGGGCATCGGCGCCATTTACGCCGACCGGCTCGCGCGCCGCGGCTATGACCTGATCCTGGTCGCGCGCAACCGCGACCGGCTGATCGCGCTCGCCGAGCGCATCACCAACGACACGCAGCGCAGCGTCGAGATCGTCGACGCCGACCTCAACGATCGCGCGGCGCTGGCTACCGTCGAAACGACGCTGAAGCAGGACGCGAGCATCACGCTGCTCGTGAACAACGCGGGCATCGGCACGCACACGCCGCTGCTCGACAGCGACGTCGATGCGATGACGCGCTTGATCGACCTGAACGTCACCGCCGTCACGCGCCTCACGTACGCGGCTGTGCCCGGCTTCGTCGCGCGCGGCAACGGTGCCGTGATCAACATCTCGTCGATCGTCGCAATCTCGCCGGAAACGCTGAACGGCGTCTACGGCGGCAGCAAGGCGTTCGTGCTCGCGTTCAGCCAGTCGCTGCAGCACGAACTCGCCGACAAGGGCGTGCAGGTGCAGGCCGTACTGCCGGGCGCGACGGCCACCGATTTCTGGCAGACCGGCGGCCTGCCGCTCGAGCACCTGCCTCAGGACATCGTGATGTCCGCCTCCGACCTGGTCGACGCGGCGCTGGTCGGCTTCGATCGCGGCGAACGCGTGACGATTCCGTCGCTGCACGCAGGCGAGGAATGGGACGCCTATGAAGGCGCGCGCCGCGCAATGGCGCCGCACCTGTCCACCGACTCGCCCGCCCCGCGCTACGCAGCGGCACGCTGAGCACCGGCATCCGTCCCCCCGAGCCCCTCCCATCAGACCAGGAGCACGTCATCATGAAACTCAGCGGAAATACCATCTTCATCACCGGCGGCACGTCGGGTATCGGCCGTACGCTGGCGGAAGCCTTTCACCAGCGCGGCAACAAGGTCATCGTCGCCGGCCGTCGCAAGGCGCTGCTCGATGAAATCGCGAAGCAAAATCCCGGCATCGACACCGTCGAGCTCGATATCGGCGACGCGGCGCAGATCCGCAAGGTCGCCGCGCAACTGATCGAGCGCTATCCGGCGTTGAACGTCGTGATCAACAACGCGGGCATCATGCCGTTCGACGACGCCGGCGGGCCGCTCGACGACGAACAGGCGGTGCGGCTCGTCACGACGAACCTGCTCGGCCCCGTGCGCGTGAGCGCGGCGTTCGTCGAACACCTGAAGCGGCAGCCCGACGCGACGATCATCAACAACAGTTCGGTGCTCGCGTACGTGCCGCTCGCGTCGACGGCCCTCTATTCGGCGACGAAGGCCGCGATCCACTCGTACACGCTGTCGCAACGCTTCATGCTGCGCGACACCGGCGTGCGCGTACTCGAAATCGCGCCGCCGTGGGTCGACACCGACCTCGTGCACAAGAGCGGCGACCCGCGCGCGATGCCGCTGGACGCGTTCGTCGCCGAAACGCTGAAGCTGCTCGAAACCGCGACGACGGAAGTCGTCGTCGAAGCGGCGAAGCCGTTGCGCGACAACGCGGGGCCGAACGAGCACGCGTTCGTCGAGCAGTTCAACCAGTTCATCGCCGAGAATCCGATTCCCGTCGCATGACGTCGCGCGCGCCCTGAAGCCGCCGCGGGGTTCTTTCCCCCCGCGGCGCAAATGAGCGACGCCCAAACCCGATTCCGACCCGCTTGCCATGCATTCCGCGCAACAGTAAGCTTGACGGTTGCAATCTCCGAAGCAGTGCCATATCGGGCGCCATCCGTCCGATCACCCGGACCATCGACCGATGCGGAATCCGACCATGCGGTTTCGTATGTTCACCACCGAGACCGGCAACGCGCCCGCCTCTCCGCCCGTCTTCCCGCGCGTATCGGCCGGCCATCCACCGGATCCCCCGCCGCTGCCCGAGCTGGAAACCGTGTGCCGCGTGGCGCGCGCGCATTTCGGCGCAGCCGGCGCATGCATCGCGCAGATCGACGCCGGGGTCGGCACGCCGCGCTTGCTGGCGTCCGACGGCATCCTGCCCGCCACGCTGCCGCCTGACCTCTTCCATCCGCCGACCGAACCGGATTCGTCGCCGGGGCGACGCTGCTTCGCACGCCGCCTGCGCAACAGCGCCCCTGCGCCGGTCTCGGCGAACCCTGACGGAACACCGCACCCGATCTGCCTGATCACCGCCTGCGAACTGACCGCGCCCGACGGCGCGCCCTTCGGCGCGCTGTGCATCGCGGACGACACCGACCGAACGCTCGACACCGCGCAGCGCACTGTCCTGCGCGACCTCGCCGCGCTGGCCGAACGCACGATCGCCCGCGCCACCACGGAAGCCGCGCTGCACGCGCGGCTCCACCTCGTCGAGGAACACAGCACGCTGACGACGCTCGCACTGACCGAAAGCGGCACCGGCGTGTGGAACCGCAACGTGGAAACCGGCGAGATCCATTACTCGCCGGCCTGGAAGGCGATGCTCGGTTACGCGCCGCACGAGCTGAGCAACCGGATCGAGGATGCGTACGAACGGCTGCATCCGGACGATATCGACGACGTGAAGGCGGCGATGCTCGCGCACTTCGAGCGCCGCACCGACAGCTACGAGGTCGAGCACCGCGTCCGCTGCAAGGACGGGTCGTACAAATGGATCTGCAGCCGCGGCAAGGTGATCAGCCGCGACGGCCATGGCCGTGCGCTGCGCATGGTCGGCACGACCACCGACATCACGGCGCTGCTCGAACTCGCCGCGCGGCTGCGCGACTCGGCCGCGCTCATCACGGATCTCACCGACCAGGTTCCCGGGCTCGTCTTCCAGTTGCGGCAGGCGGCGGACGGGCACCGCTTCTTTTCCTATGCGAGTGCGGGTGTCAGCGACATCTACGAACTGACGCCCGAGCAGATCGCCCGCAGCGCGGAGGCGGTCGAGACCCGGATCCATCCGGCCGACCTGCTCGCCTATCGTCAGTCGCTGCAAGCGTCGTCGGCGCGACTGACGCCGTGGCGCCTCGAATATCGCGTGCTGCTGCCCGGCCAGGGCCTGCGATGGCGCGAAGGCGATGCGCGCCCGCAACGCATGGCCGACGGCGGCACCGTCTGGCACGGCTTCATCACCGACGCGACCGACCGCAAGCACATCGAGGCCGAACTGCACCGGATGGCGACGACCGATCATCTGACGCAACTGTCGAACCGCCACGCGTTCATGCGGCAAAGCGAAACCGCGCTGCGCGACGTGCGCGCGACCGGCCGGCCCGCCGCGGTGCTGATGCTCGATCTCGATCACTTCAAGGCGCTGAACGACCGCTGGGGCCACCCGCTCGGCGATCGGGCGCTCCGGCATTTCGCGCGGCTGCTGCTCGCGGAAACCGGGCCGGACGGCATCGTCGGCCGGGTCGGCGGCGAGGAATTCGCGATCGTGCTGCCGAGATCGGATCTCGATACGGCGCTGGCATTTGCGCGGCGTGTGCAGCAGCGCGCCATGCAAGCGCAGCTCATGTACGAGGATCAGCAGGTCACGCTGACCGTCAGCATCGGCATCGACGCGATGCGGGAGTCGGACTTCGGCGCTTACCAGCCGCTGTCCCGCGCCGACAAGGCGCTCTATCTCGCGAAGGACCGCGGCCGCAACCGGATCGAGGTGTATCGGGCGTAGCCCTGGCGCCCGCTTCCGGCTGGAACAGGACGACGGCAACGCCCCTTCACCCGACCTCGCTATCGATGCTGAGCTTCCGCCCGCGCGACCGCGTCTCCGCGCGGCACGCCCAGCAGCATCGCGACCGCGCACGCTGCCAGCAGTGCCGCGATCATCAGCATCGCCGGGTCCATGCTGCCGGTTCTGGTGCGGATCAGCCCGATCAGCCAGGGCGTAATCATCCCGCTCGACACGCCGATGCTGCTGATCAGCGCGATCCCGCCCGCCGCGCCGGCACCCGAGAAATACGCGGACGGCACGGCCCAGAACACCGGATGCGCGGCGAAGATCAGCATCGCCGCGACCGACAGCAGCGCCATCATCGCGACGATGCTCGGCAGGTGCAGCGTCAGCAGCGCGAGCGCAACCGCGCCGCCGAACGCGCAGGCGGCGAAGTGCCGGCGCCGTTCGCGCTTGCGATCCGAGCGCCGCGCGATCGCGATCAGGCCGGCCGCGCCGACCGCGTTCGGCACGACCGACAGCAGGCTGATCCGCACGACATCGTGGATGCCGAATTCGCGGATCATCAGCGGCATCCAGAACAGCAGCATCAGCAGCGCGGTGGTCAGCGAGAAATAGATGAACGCGAACAGGTAGGTGCGCGGTTCGGCCAGCACCTGCCGCAGCGAATGCGGCGCAGGCGCGCCCGCACCGCCGCGGTCGGCGGCCAGATCGGCCGCGAGCCGTTGCCGGTCGGCGTCGGACAGCCAGTGCGCGTGCTCGGGACGATCGCACAGCCAGAACCACGCGATCACGCCGAGCAGGATCGCGGGCGCGCCCTCGATCGCGAACATCCATTGCCAGCCGTGCAGCCCGAGCACGCCCGACATGCCGCGCATGAGCCAGCCCGACAGCAGCCCGCCGACCATCCCGGCCACCGCGACGCCCGCATAGAAGATCGACAGCACCGACGCGCGCCGCCGCGCCGGATACCAGTACGTCAGGTAGAACACCACGCCCGGGAAGAACCCGGCCTCGAACAGCCCGAGCAGGAAGCGCAGCACGTAGAAATGCTTCGCGCTGTCGACGGTAATCATCGCGACCGACACGGCGCCCCACAGGAACATGATCCGCGCGAACGTACGGCGCGCGCCGAAGCGGCGCAGCAGCGCGTTGCTCGGCACCTCGAACAGCACGTAGCCGACGAAGAACAGCACCGCGCCGAGGCTGTACATCGCGTCGGTCAGGCCGAGATCCTGTCGCATCTGCAACTGGGCGAAGCCGATGTTGCTGCGATCGAGGATCGACACGATGTAGCAGACGAACAGGAACGGCACGATCCGCGCGCCGATTCGGCGGTACAGCGCGTCGTCGTCCGTTGAACCGGCACCGGACGCGACGGCAGGCGCGGCGGCCGCTTGAAGAGGGGCTGACATCGATCGTCTCCTCGATGGATTCGGATGCGGAGCTGACACGAAGCGCCGGTCGCCGCCGCCCGCGGGCAGCGACCGGCCGTTGCTCAGTCGCGCGGCGCGCCTTCGCCTTTCACGCCGAGCATCAGCGCGGCGCCGCTGGCAAACAGCAGCGCGGCCAGCACATACACGGCGAGATCCATGCTGCCCGTGCGCGTGCGGATCATCCCGATCACCCACGGGCTGACGATGCCGCTCGTGATCCCGATGCTGCTGATCAACGCGATCCCGGCCGCGGCCGCGTTGCCGGACAGGTAACGGGTCGGCACGGCCCAGAAGATCGGCAGCGCGGCAAAAATCAGCGTCGCCGCGATCGACAGGCACGCAAGCATCGCCGCGAAGCTGTGCAGGTGCAGCGTCAGCGCCGCGAGCGCGAGCCCGCCGCCGATCGTGCAGCACGCGAAGTGCTTGCGGCGCTCGCCGGTGCGGTCCGAGCGGCGCGCGATCAGGATCAGCCCCACCGCCCCGACCGCGTTCGGCACGACCGTGTAGAGGCTCACGGCGACGACGTCGGTCACGCCGAAGTCGCGGATCATCAGCGGCATCCAGAAGTTGAGCGTCAGCGACGCGCAAGTCAGCGAGAAATAGATGAACGCGAACAGGTACACGCGCGGGTTCGCGAGCGCGGCCGCGACGCTGCGCCCGTCATGCGCGCCGCCGTGCCCGCGACCGTCCGCGCACAGCGCGGCGACGCGCGCCTTTTCGTCGGACGTCAGCCACGCGGCGTCCTGCGGCCGGTCGACGAGGAACGTGAACGCGGCGAACGCGAGCAGGATCGCCGGTGCACCTTCGATCGCGAACATCCACTGCCAGCCGTGCAGCCCGAGCACGCCGCTCATGTCGCGCATGATCCAGCCCGACATCAGGCCGCCGAGCACGCCGGCCACCGCGACGCCCGCGAAGAACACCGAGATCGCCGCCGCGCGCCGGTTCGCCGGGAACCAGTAGGTCAGGTACAGCACGATGCCGGGAAAGAAACCGGCTTCGAACACGCCGAGCAGGAAGCGCATCACATAGAAATGCGACGGCTGCGACACGAACATCATCCCTGTCGACGCGATACCCCACAGCAGCATGATCCGCGTGAAGGTGCGACGCGCGCCGAAACGCGCGAGCAGCATGTTGCTCGGCACTTCGCAGAATACGTAGCCGACGTAGAACACCGCGGCGCCGAGGCCGTACATCGCGTCGCTGAAGCCGAGATCGTGCTTCATCTGCAACTGAGCGAAGCCGATGTTGATGCGGTCGAGGAACGACACGACGTAGCAGAGGAACAGGAACGGGACGATCCGCCACGCGATCTTGCGGAACAGCAGCGCGTCGGCGGATGCCGATGCGGAAGTCGACGCCGAAACGCTCGCGTGCGCGAGCGTCGCTTCGGCGGGAAGCGATTGGGGCATGTCTCTCTCCAAACGGGCCGCGCGAATCGAGCGCGCAGCAGTCTCCGAGGGCGTGCATGCGCCCTGCTTTCTTGTGAGACCGGATACGGCTGCCGGAACCGCGGCGCAACGCCGCCGATGCCGGCGCCTTCAGGGAAACGGCAGCGCGTTCACGCGAACGCGCTGCCGCCGTGTGCCGCTCTTAGTCCTGCAGCGCGGCCCACATGTCCTTGTCGCGCTGCGCAGTCCAGATGCGCGGATGCGCGATGCCGCTCGCCTCGTCGAACGCGCGCGACACGTCGAACGGCAAGCAGTGCTCGTAGATGAACACGTGACCGAACTTCGGATCCATCGCTTCGCGCGTGAGCGCCATCGATGCCTTCAGGTCGAGATTGCGCTCGACGGCCTTGCGGCCCTGCGCGAGCAGCGTCGTGACGAAATCCTTCGTGTAGTCGAGGCCCTTGTCGACCTCGGCCGGATTCAGCAGCGCGGGGCCGCGGCCCGGCACGAGCTTCTCGGCGCCGAGCGCGCGCAGCGCCTCGAGCGTGGCCGGCCACTGTTCGAGCTGCGCGTCGCCGCAGTAGCACGCGGCGTCGTATTCGACGAGATCGCCCGAGAACAGCACCTTCTGCGACGGCAGCCAGACGATCGTGTCGCCCTTGGTGTGGCCCGAGCCGACATGCATGATCTTCACTTCGAGCTTGCCGAGGAACAGCGTGATCTCGCGCTCGAACACGAGCGTCGGCCAGGTCAGGCCGGGCACCGTCTCGACGCCGGCGAACAGCCGCGGGAAGCGTTCGATCTCCGACTTCATGTCGGCCTCGCCGCGCTCGACGATCATCTCGTACGTGCCGCGGCTCGCGATCACGTGCTGCGCGCCTTCGTCGAAATACGCGGATGCGCCAAGCACGCGCACCGCGTGGTAGTGCGACAGCACCACGTGCTTGATCGGCTTGTCGGTCACGCTGCGGATCTTCGCGATCAGGTCCTGCGCCATCGCGGGCGTCGCGGTCGTGTCGACGATCAGCACGCTGTCGTCGCCGATGATCACGCCCGAGTTCGGGTCGCCTTCGGCGGTGTACGCGTACGCGTTCTCGGACAGCTTCGTCCAGGTGACTTTCTTCTCTTCCAGATCGGCTTGGGAGGCGAATGCTTTGGCCATGTTGCGTTCCGTGGCTGCGAGCCATGTGTTGAGGGGAGTGAACGGATCATCTTCCCGCGCCGATTATTTGTCAATGACAAAGTCGCTTGCTATTGTCTAATACGGGTAAACCTGCGGGCTGGCGCGATAAATGGCGTCGGATACCATGCGGGGTTTCGTCAACGGAAGAATCATCGCGTGCAGAACCACGAAGTCAGCGCAGACGACGCGCCGCCCAAGGCGCAGCGCGGGATCCAGAGCGTCGAGGTCGGCGGCCGGCTGCTCGACGCGCTCGCGCGCCGGCGCAAGCCGCTCGGGCTGTCGGAGCTGGCGGCGGCGGCCGACCTGTCGACCGCGCAGGCGCACACCTATCTCGTCAGCCTGATGCGGCTCGCGCTCGTGAAGCGCGACGCGATCACCGGCAACTACGAGCCGGGCCCGTTGTCGCTGCGGCTCGGGCTGATGTCGATCGAGCGCCAGCCGGCCTACCGCGCGGCGCTGCCGCACGCGGCGCGGCTCGCGGAAGCGGTGGGCTTGAGCGTCGCGCTGTCGGTGCCGGGCGCGCTCGGCCCGACGATCGTGCGCATCGAGCACGGCGGCTATCCGTTGCACGTGAACCTGCACGTCGGTTCGGTGATGTCGCTCGATACGACGGCGACCGGCCGTGTGTTCCGCGCGTTCGGCGATCCCGCGCAGCTCGACGCGATGGCAGCCAGCCAGGCCGGCGCGGGCGACACGCTGGCGGGCGCCGAAGGCGCGCAGCCCGCGCCGGACGCCCACGCGCAACAGGCCGAACTCGATGCGATCCGCGCGCGCGGCCTCGAACGCAGCATCGACCGGCCGAGCCCCGGCGTCAGCGCGATGTGCGTGCCGGTATTCGACGCGCACGGGCGCCTGCAGCTCGCGTTGACGGTAATCGGTTCGACGGGGTCGATCGAGGTCGGCTGGGACGGCCCGATCGCGGCCGCACTGCGCGACGCGGCGCGGCAGGCCACCGCGTCGCTCGGCGCGGAACATGCCGAACCGACCCCCGCACCGGCGGCGGGCACACCGCGCGTGCCGCCCGCGCTGGCCGACGACGCGAAGGCGCAGCGCGGGATCAATGCGCTCGACAGCACCGGCGAGTTGCTGCTCGCGCTGGTGTCGGCGGGCCGCGCGCTGCCGCTGCGCGATCTCGCGGCGGCGGCCGGCATGCCGGCCGCGAAGGCGTTTCCGCATCTCGTCAGCCTGCAGAAGATCGGCCTGCTGAGCCGCGACGATGCCGGATGCTTCGACGGCGGCCCGCTCGGGCAGGCGCTCGGCCTGATCGCGATGCAGCGCGTTTCGCCGACGCGCGACGCGGAAGCCGAGATCGTCGCGCTGGCCGGCACGACCGACATGAGCGTGGCCGCCGCGACGCTCGGACCGCTCGGCCCGACCGTGATCCGCCTCGAGGAATCCGCGCGGCCGCAGCACGTCAGCCTGCAGGTCGGCACCGTGATGTCGCTCGTCAATACGGCGATCGGACGGATCTTCGCGGCCGGCATGTCCGACGACGTGCTGGCCGACCTGCTCGCCCACGAACCCGTGCGTCTCGCAGGCGGCGGTGCCGCGCAGGCCGACGACGCGTTCCGCGCGCGGCTCGCGACGATCCGCGCGGACGGGCTCGATTTTGCGTTCGACGCGCCGGTGCCAGGCATCGGAACGGTCGCCGCGCCCGTGTTCGATCACACCGGCAGCATCCGGCTCGTGATCGCGATCATCGGCTCATCGCGCGGCTTCCCGCGCGGGCCGGACAGCGACCTTGCGCAGACGCTGCTCGCCGCGACACGGCGGCTGTCGTGGCGGTTCGGGTGGATCGGCCGGTAATCGTCGCGCCGCCTTTCCTCCCCCGCCGCTCGATTACTCCTCTCTTTCTCCTTGCAAGGCCGTGCTGGCACGGCCTCGTCGCGCCTGTCCGCGACGCAAAGGCGGTCGATATTCATGTTGCGCAGCAGCAACATAAATTGTCAGTAATTCTCATATAATGAAATCGAATTTCACAAAGCGGTGATGTTTCGCTATAATTAGGGTTATCCCTAACTCGCCACCTATATGGGGCTTCGTCATGCAAACCTCTAATGTCTCCAACCGTTCCACCGAATCCGCTGGCTGGCTCGCACGTGTGAGCGAGCTGATTGCAGAAGCTTGGGCACTCCACCTCGAGAACTGCGAAGTCATCGCTGAAGCACACTCGCGCCTCCCGCGCTGAACGGAACGACCGGCCGCCGGCCAGCCGCACAACCGACCTGCCTGATCCGCTTGCCCGGACGCGCGCCGAACGGCCGCTGCGTCCGGCATCGGCATGCCGGGCCGGTATCGTGGAAACGGGCCCCCTTCTTCACACCTGAATCGACGGCACGTCCTTCATGCAGCGCAGCGCGAACATCGAGCGGCTGTGACGGATGCTCGAGATCCTGTACAGCTTTTCGCGCAGGAACCGCTCGTAGCCGGCCGTGCCGTCCACGGCAACCTTGATCCAGTAGTCGTATTCACCCGACACGAGATACGCCTCGAGCACTTCGGGCAACGCTGCCAGTTCCGAACCGAAACGCGCAAGCGCATCGTCCTCGTGGCGATCGAGCGTGACTTCGAGGATCACGATATCCGCGTAGCCGAGCATGCGCTGGTTGACCAGCGCGACGTAACCGTCGATGTAGCCGTCGACTTCGAGCTGCCGCGTGCGGTTCCAGCACGCGGTCGTCGACATGCCGATCTGTTCGGCCAGTTCGGCGTTCGACAGGCGCGCATTTTTCTGCAATGCCCCGAGGATCTTGCGGTCCTGATTGTCGAGGGATTTCGGCGAGCGTTCGCGGGTAGCCATGATGAGAAGAATCTTCTACTGAAAATCCGCATTCTAGCTGAACAGGATTCCGGTTACAGGCCCATTTTGCTGGAAAACAGGAAGCCTTTTAACCGGCCCGCTTGATACATTTTCACCATGCCTGTTGCCCGGCACGCTCCCCGCGACAACCCCTTCGCACCGGGACGCACGGCCGCAATCACGAGTTGCGGTGCCGGACAAGCAGGCATGCGATTCCCCGCCGCCCGCACGCCTATCCGACCGCGTGCGGAGCCGGTGCCTGCATCCCCGTTCTCGCACTTCCCGTCATGTCGTTCAGGCTTTATCTGTCGTTCCTCGCTGCTTCCGTCGTTCTCATCTACGCGCCCGGCCCCGTCAACCTGCTCACGTTGAACCAGGCGCTGCGCACCGGCTGGCGCCGCGCGCTGCCATGCGTGTGGGGCGGCACGCTCGCCGTGCTGCTGCAACTCGTGCTGACCGCGCTGTGCCTGAATTCGCTGGTCCACCTCGACGAGCACGCGCTCACCGTGCTGCGCTGGGCCGGCGCCGCGTATCTCGTGTGGCTCGGCGTCAAGCAATGGCTCAATCGTGCGCCGGCAACCGCCCCCGCCGCATCGGCCGAAGCCGGGGCCGCGATCGCCGTGCCGGACACCGACACCGGACGTGCACTGTTCTGGCGCGGTGTCGCGACGTCGGGCCTGAATCCGAAGACGCTGCTGTTCTTTCCGTCGTTCTTTCCGCAGTTCATCAGCCCGAACGCCGACTGGAGCCTGAATCTTCAATACCTGCTGCTCGCCGCGACGTTCGCGCTGCTGTTCGCGGGCGGCGTCGCGTCGATGGCGCTGTTCTCGCACCGGCTGAGCCGCGCGTTGCAGCGGCCGGCGCGGATGCGCGCGATGAACCGCGTGACGGGCGGGCTGCTCGTCGGGATGGGGGCGATCATGGTCGGCTGGAACTGAGCGGACGGGGGCGCACGGTCGATGCCGCATGCCCCCGTGACCCAGTGACCGTGCGACCCGGGCCGGCCGACGTGTGGCCGGTACAATCGCGCGATGTCCGAATTGCTCACTTACGGCGGCCTGTTCGCCGTGTCGATGGTCGCCGCGACCCTGTTGCCGCTGCAGTCCGAAGCCGTGCTCGCCGGCCTGCTGCTCGCCGCCCGCGAACCCGTATGGGCGCTGGTGCTCGTCGCGAGCATCGGCAACGTCGCCGGCTCCGTGATCAACTGGGCGCTCGGGCGCGGCATCGAGCACTTCCGCGAGCGCCGCTGGTTTCCGGTCAAGCCGTCCGCGCTCGCGCGCGCCGAGCGCTGGTATGCGCGCTACAGCCGCTGGTCGCTGCTGCTGAGCTGGGCGCCGGTAGTCGGCGATCCGCTGACGATGATCGCCGGCGTGCTGCGCGAGCCGCTGCCGACCTTTCTGGCGATCGTCACGATCGCGAAGGTCGGCCGCTACCTGGCCGTCGCGTGGCTCGTCGTGCATTGAGCCGCGCGACGCGTATTTGACTTCGCCTGCTACTTCTTCTTGTCGCCCGCCAGGTCGATCGCCTTGTCCGATCCGACCGCATTGCGCAGCTGGAACTTCTGGATCTTGCCGGTCGAGGTCTTCGGCAACTCGCCGAAGCGCACGGCCTTCGGCACCTTGAAGCTCGCGAGCAGTTGCCGGCAGTGCGCGACGATCTCCTCCTCGGTCGCGCTCGCGCCTTCGCGCAGCTCGACGAACGCGCACGGCACCTCGCCCCATTTCGGGTCGGGCATCGCGACGACGGCCGCAACGGCGACGGCCGGATGCCGGTACAGCGCGTCCTCGACCTCGATGCTCGAGATGTTCTCGCCACCCGAAATGATGATGTCCTTGCGACGGTCCTTGATGCGGATGTAGCCGTCCGGCGTCAGCACGCCGAGATCGCCCGTATGGAACCAGCCGCCGTGGAACGCCTCGTCGGTCGCCTTCGGGTTCTTCAGGTAACCCTTCATGCAGATGTTGCCGCGGAACATGATCTCGCCGAGCGTCTCGCCGTCGGCCGGCACCGGCGCCATCGTGTCGGGATCGAGCACCGTCGCCCCCGCTTCGAGGTGGTAGCGCACGCCCTGTCGTGCATTGAGCCGCGCACACTCTTCATCGGGCAGTTCGTCCCAGTGCGACTGCTTCGCGCACACGGTCGCAGGGCCATAGACCTCGGTCAGCCCGTACACGTGCAGCAGGTCGAAGCCGATCTCCTTCATCTTCGCGATCACCGCCGGCGCGGGCGCCGCACCCGCGACCATCGCGTGCACCGTGTGGTCGATGCCTTCGCGGAATTCGGCCGGCGCGTTCGCGATCGCACTCTGCACGATCGGCGCGCCGCAATAGTGCGTGATGCGTTCGCGGCGAATCAGGTCGAACACGGTCTTCGCGTCGAACTTGCGCAGGCAGACGTTCACGCCCGCGCGCGCCGCGACCGCCCACGGGAAGCACCAGCCGTTGCAGTGGAACATCGGCAGCGTCCACAAATACACCGCGTGCTTCGGCATGTCCCATTCGAGGAGGTTGCTGATCGCCGCGAGATACGCGCCGCGATGGTGGTAGACCACGCCCTTCGGGTCGCCGGTCGTGCCGGACGTGTAGTTCAGCGCGATCGCGTCCCATTCGTCGGCGGGCGGTGTCCATGCGTAGTCGGCGTCGCCGCTTGCGACGAATGCTTCATAGTCGGTCGCGCCCGCGAAGCGCGCAGGATCGGCCGGCATCGCGTCGGCGACGCTGACGATCTTCAGGCCCGGTACCTCGAGCGCCGCGCGGTGCGCGAGCTCCGCATATTCGGTGTCGACGATCAGCACCTTCGCCTCGCCGTGACGCAGCATGAACAGCACCGACGTCACGTCGAGCCGCGTGTTGATCGTGTTGAGCACGGCGCCGGCCATCGGCACGCCGAAGTGCGCTTCGACCATCGCGGGAATGTTCGGCAGCATCGCCGCGACGGTGTCGCCGCGTCCGACGCCGGCCTGCGCAAGCGCGCTCGCCAGTTGCTTCGCGCGCGTGCAGGTTTCGCCCCACGTGCGCCGCACGTCGCCATGCACGATCGCGAGGCGCTCGCCATAGACTTCGGCCGTCCGGACCAGAAAGTCGATCGGTGTGAGCGGCACGTAATTGGCGTCGCGGCGGCCGAGTCCGGCCTCGAACATCTGCGTCATGATCCTGTCTCCCGTGTCCTGTCGACCGGCGTGCATGCACCCCGAATCGTTTTGATGTGGTTCAATTGCCGACAGCCTAACGGGCGCTATTGTGAGCCGTCTGTCATCGAAACGACAGAGTGCCTTTCGAGCGCTGCGCGTTATCCCTATCCTCGCAAACCCGCACCCATGCACGACCACCTCGTTGCACCGCCCGACGCGGCTGTCCACCCGGCCGACGCGCCTCCCGACCCGGGCCCGATGCCGGCGCTGTCGACGCTGTTCGGCCGGTGCGCGTGGTTCCGCACGCTCGCGCCTGAACACCAGGCGCTGGTGCTCGCGCAGTCGCGCGTCGAGCAGTGCGAGGCCGGCGACGTGATCGCGCACCGGCTCGCGCCGTCCGAATACTGGATCGGCGTGCATCGCGGGCTGCTGAAGCTCGCGATCTTCAACGTGTCGGGGCGCGGCTGCACGTTTTCCGGCGTGCCGTCGGGCGGCTGGTTCGGCGAAGGCAGCGTGATCAAGCGCGAGCTGCGCAAGTACGAGGTCGTCGCGATCCAGCGCTCGATCGTGCTGTTCGTGCCGGTCGACACGTTCCATGCGCTGCTCGACACGAGCCTGCCGTTCACGCGCTTCGTGATCCACCAGTTGAACAACCGGATGGGCGAGTTCATCGCGTCGATCCAGAACAGCCGGCTGCTCGACGTCGATGCGCGCGTCGCACAGGCACTCGCGCAGCTCTTCAACCCCGACCTGTATCCGGACACCGGCCCGTCGCTGTCGATCTCGCAGGAGGAACTGGGGATGCTCGTCGGCGTGTCGCGGCAGCGGATCAACCAGGCGCTGCAGCAGCTCGAGAAGCTTGGCGCGCTGCGGCTCGCGTACAACCAGATCGATGTCGTCGATCTGGGTGCGCTCGCGCGCTTCGGCATGGAGCAGCTCTGAGTGCGGCCCGATGAACAAAACCGTCGCCGGCACGACGCGCACATTCCGTCTGCGGAGTCGGCCGACGCCCGCCGCGCCCCAACCTGACAATTCCGCCAGTTTCGCGCCAGCAACCCGTTCCACGCCGACGCCTATCATTCGAATTCCCTTCACCGACGCCTGATCACCGCCTGCCCCGCTGCCTCCATGTGGATCGTCAATCTCGCGCTCAGGCGCCCCTACACGTTCATCGTCATGGCCATCATGATCGTGCTGGCCACCCCGCTTGCGCTGATGCGCACGCCCGTCGACGTGCTGCCTGCGATCAACATCCCCGTGATCAGCGTGATCTGGAATTACGGCGGCTTCTCCGCGACGGCGATGACGAACCGCATCACGGCCGTGCATGAACGGATCCTGACGACGACCGTCAACAACATCCAGCATGTCGAATCGACGTCGCTGCCCGGCATCGCGGTCGTGAAGGTGTTCCTGCAGCCCGGCGCGAACGTGCAGACGGCGATCGCGCAGACCGTGTCGTCCGCGCAGGCGATCGTGCGGCAGATGCCGCAGGGCGCGACGCCGCCGCTCGTGATCACCTATTCCGCATCGAGCATCCCGGTGATCCAGCTCGGGCTGTCGAGCACGACACTCAGCGAACAGTCGCTCGCCGACATCGCGCTCAACTTCCTGCGCCCGCAACTGATCACGATTCCCGGCGCGCAGGTGCCGTTCCCGTATGGCGGCCGCACGCGCGTGGTCGCGATCGATCTCGATTCGCAGGCGCTGCTCGCGAAGGGCCTCACGCCGGCCGACATCGTCAACGCGGTCAACGCGCAGAACCTCGTGCTGCCGACCGGCACCGCGAAGATGGGCCCGACCGAATACCGGATCGACACGAACGCGTCGGCCGACACGATCGCCGACATCAACAACCTGCCGATCCAGACCGTCAACGGCGCGACGACCTACCTGCGCGAGGTCGCGGCGGTGCGCGACGGCTTCGCGCCGCAAACCAACGTCGTGCGCCAGAACGGCCGGCGCGGCGTGCTCGTGTCGATCCTGAAAACCGGCGACGCGTCGACGCTCAAGGTCGTGTCGGACCTGAAGGCGCTGCTGCCGAAGGTGATCCCGACGCTTCCCGAAGGGCTCACGATCACGCCGCTGTTCGACCAGTCGGTGTTCGTCAACGCGGCCGTACAGGGCGTGATCCACGAGGCGCTGATCGCCGCCGTGCTGACCGCGATGATGATCCTGCTGTTCCTCGGTAACTGGCGCAGCACGCTGATCATCGCGATCTCGATCCCGCTGTCGATCTTCACGTCGCTGATCGCGCTCGCCGCGCTCGGCGAGACCATCAACATCATGACGCTCGGCGGGCTCGCGCTCGCGGTCGGGATCCTGGTCGACGACGCGACCGTCACGATCGAGAACATCGAGCGGCACCTGCATCTCGGCATGCGCCCGGCCGCCCCAAGCGTGCCGAGCGCCCCCCTCGGGGGGCAGCGACCGACGGGAGCGTGGGGGTCGTCATTCAGCGCGAACCTGCACGAGGCGATCCTCGAAGGCGCCGGCGAGATCGCGGTGCCCGCGTTCGTATCGACGCTGTGCATCTGCATCGTGTTCGTGCCGATGTTCTTCCTGACGGGCGTCGCGCGCTTCCTGTTCGTGCCGCTCGCCGAGGCCGTCGTGTTCGCGATGCTCGCGTCGTACGTGCTGTCGCGCACGCTCGTGCCGACGCTCGCGATGCTGCTGTTCCGCCCGCAGCAGGCCAGCACCGGCCCCGATCACGGGACGTCGCATTTCGCGCGCATCCATCACGCGTTCAACGACGCGTTCGAGCGGCTGCGTGCGTGGTACATCGTGCTGCTCAGCATGCTGCTCGTGCGCCGCCGCTTCTACGCGATGTGCTTCCTCGCCTTCTGCGTGCTGTCGACCGGCCTCGTGTTCGTGCTCGGCCGCGACTTCTTTCCGAACGCCGATTCCGGCAACCTCCGGCTGCACATGCGCGCGCCGACCGGCTACCGGATCGAGGAAACCGCGCGCCTCGCCGACCAGGTCGAGCGCGTGATCCGCGAAGCCGTGCCGCCCGACGAGCTCGGCGCGATCGTCGACAACCTCGGCCTGCCCGGGAGCGGCATCAACCTGTCGTACAGCAACACCGGCACCATCGGCTCGCTCGACGGCGAACTGCTGATCGCGCTGAAGCCCGGCCACCGCGCGACCCAGCATTACGTGCAGACGCTGCGCAAGCTGCTGCCCGAACGCTTCCCGGGCGTCGAGTTCTTCTTCCAGCCGTCGGACATCATCACGCAGATCCTCAACTTCGGGCAGCCGGCCGCGATCGACGTGCAGGTGCTCGGCAACGATCTCGCGAGTAACATGACAATCGCGAGCAGCCTGATGAAAAAGGTCAGGCAAATCCCCGGCGCCGTCGACGTGCACGTCCTGCAGCGCAACGACGAACCGACCCTGCTGGCCGACATGGACCGTACGCGCATGCAGCAGCTCAATCTCTCCGCGCAGAACGTCGCGCAGAACATGCTGATCTCGCTGTCCGGCAGTTCGCAGACGACCCCGTCGTTCTGGATCAACCCGCGAACCGGCGTCCAGTACCCACTGCAGATCCAGACCCCGCAATACAGCATCTCGTCGATCGACGACCTGCTCGGCACGCCGATCTCGGCCAGCGGCCGCACGGGCATGCCGCTGCAGTTGCTCGGCAACCTGGTGCAGATGCGCAGCGTCGCAGCCCCGGCCGTGATCACGCACTACAACATCCGCCCGGCAATCGACCTGTACGTGAGCGTCGAGGGCCGCGATCTCGGCTCGGTCGCGGGCGAGATCGAACGCATCGTGTCCGACGCGCGCGCGACACTGCCGCGCGGCACCGACCTGACGATGCGCGGGCAGGTCGAGACGATGCGCACGTCGTATATCGGCCTCGGCGCGGGCGTCGCGATGGCGATCGTGCTCGTCTACCTGCTGATCGTCGTCAATTTCCAGTCGTGGCTCGACCCGCTGATCATCATCAGTGCGATGCCGGCCGCGCTCGCCGGCATCGCGTGGATGCTGTTCATCACCGGCACGCACCTGAGCGTGCCCGCGCTGACGGGCGCGATCATGACGGTGGGCGTCGCGACCGCGAACAGCATTCTCGTCGTGTCGTTCGCGCGCCAGCGCCTCGCGGCCGGCGCGCCGCCGCTCACGGCCGCGCTGGAGGCCGGCGCGACGCGGATCCGGCCGGTGCTGATGACGGCGCTCGCGATGATCATCGGGATGGTGCCGATGGCGCTCGGGCTCGGCGAAGGCGCCGAGCAGAACGCGCCGCTCGGCCGCGCGGTGATCGGCGGGCTGCTGTTCGCGACCGTTTCGACTTTGCTGTTCGTGCCGCTCGTGTTCGGCGGCGTGCATTCGCGGCTGGCCCGCCGGCGCGCGCGCCAGGCCGGACACTGACCTTCGCCTATAGACCCGGTTAATTCATGGAAGAGAAACATCACAGTTCCGTCGGCATCCAGGTGGACGAACACGGCATGCACCTGCCGACGCGCACGTCGGTGTCGCGGCGCGCACGGCTCGTCTTGATCGTGATCGGCGTGCTGCTGGCCGCCGGCGCCGCGCGTACGATCGTCGTCAACGTGCTGAACCGCAACCGGCTCGACGCGGTTGCCGAGCAGAACACGCGCCAGTACGTGAACGTCGTGCATCCGGTCGACGCCGCCACCGGCGGCAAGCTGACGCTGCCCGGCACGCTGCGCGGCTTCGTCGAAGCGCCGATCTACGCGCGTGCGAGCGGCTACGTGCTGCGCTGGCAGGCCGACATCGGCGCACACGTGAAGCAGGGGCAACTGCTCGCCGAACTCGACACGCCCGAGCTGAACCAGGAACTCGCGCAGGCCACCGCCCAGCGCCAGCAGGCGCAGGCGGCGCTCGCGCTCGCGAAGACGTCGTTCGACCGCGCGCAGCAGTTGCGCCAGCGCGATGCCGTATCGCAGCAGGAACTCGACGACCGGCAAGGCGCGTTCAACCAGGGCTCCGCGAACCTCGCCGCGGCCGATGCGAACATGCGCCGGCTCACCGAACTGAAGGGCTTCCAGCGGATCGTCGCGCCGATCGACGGGATCGTCACGCAGCGCAACGTCGACGTCGGCGATCTCGTCAGCTCCGGCAACGCGGGCCGCTCGCTGTTCACGGTCGTGCAGGGCGACCGGCTGCGCCTCTACGTGCAGGTGCCGCAGGCCTACGCGCAGCAGGTGAAGGTCGGCCTGCACGTGCGCGTCGCGCAGGCCGAGCTGCCGGGCCAGACCTTCGACGGCACGATCACGCGCACCTCCGGGGCGATCGACGTCGCGACGCGTTCGCTGCAGATCGAGATCACGCTGCCGAACCCGGACGGCCGGCTGCTGCCCGGCGCGTACGTGCAGGCAACGCTGCCGATGACGCCGGTCGGACGCCTGCAGATCCCGGCCAGTACGCTGCTGTTCCGCGCCGAAGGCCCGACTGTCGCGACCGTCGACGCGAACGGCCAGGTCCGCCTGAAACCGGTGACGATCGTGCGCACGATCGGGCAGACGCTCGAAGTCGACGGGTCGATCACGCCGAACGACCGCCTCGTCGCGAACCCGGGCGACGCGCTCGCGAACGGCGACCCGGTCGTCGTGTCGACGCCGGCCGCGAAACCGGCATCCGCCGTCGCGGGAGCGAAGTCGTGATCGCAATGCGCGTTCGCGTGCGGCCCGTGGCGCTCGCCGCCGTCGCGGCGGCCGCCGCCCTCGCCGGCTGCACGGTCGGCCCCGACTACCAGCGCCCGCCCGTCGATACGCCGGCCGCGTGGCGGCTCGACCCGGCCGACGCGTACTGGCACCCGGCCGCACCCGCCCGCGCGCCGCTCGATCCGGCGTGGTGGACCGCGTTCGGCGATCTGCAGCTCGACGCGCTGGAAACCGACGCGCTGCGCAACAACCAGAACCTCAAGGCCGTCGCCGCGCGCTACGACCAGGCGAAGGCGACGCTCGCGTCGGTCGCGTCCGCGCAATATCCGGCCGTGGGCCTGAACGCGAGCGGCCAGCGCTTCAAGATCTCCGCCGACCGGCCTCAGACCAACTACGCGACGCAGAGCATGTCGACCGTGCAGAACGATATCCAGGTCGGCGCGAGCGTCAGCTACGAACTCGACCTGTTCGGCCGCGTGCGGCGCAGCGTCGAATCCGCGCAGGCGAGCACCGAGCAGGCGCACGACGACTTCGCGAACGCGCGCCTCGTGCTGACCGCCGATCTCGCATCGAGCTATTTCGCGCTGCGCGAGTTCGACACCGAGATCGACGTCGTCAAGCGTTCGATCGACTTGCAGCAGAAGGCGCTCGACTACGTGAGCGCACGCCACGACCTCGGCGCGGTGTCGGGCCTCGACCTGTTCCAGCAGCGCGCGCAGCTCGACGCAACGCGCACGCAGGCGCAGTTGCTGATCCAGCAGCGCGCGCAGGTCGAAACCGCGATCGCGACGCTGGTCGGCACGCCGGCCCCCGCATTCTCGCTGCCGCCGCGCGTGGTGCCGATCAACGCGCCCGCGCTGCCGACCGGCATGCCGAGCGACCTGCTGCAGCGGCGGCCCGACGTCGCATCGGCCGAGCGCGCGATGGCCGCCGCGAACGCGCAGATCGGCGTCGCGCGCGCCGCGTATTTCCCGCGCATCGCGCTGTCGCCGGACCTCGGCTGGGACGCGACGCGCTTCGCGGGCCTGTTCACCGTGCCGGCGCTGCTGTGGTCGGTCGGCGCGTCGGTCAGCCAGCCGCTGTTCGAAGGCGGCAAGCTGAAGGCCGGCGTCGATTTCGCGCAGGCCGGCTATGTCGCCGCGCAGGCCGGCTACCGGCAGACCGTGCTCACCGCGTTCCAGGAGGTGCAGAATGCGGTGACGGGCCTGTCGGTGCTGGCCCAGGCCGCACAGCAGGCATCGGCGGCCGTCGACGACGCGCGCCGGCTCGTGTCGCTCGCGCAGGATCGCTACGCGGGCGGCCTGACGCCGTTCATCGACGTGCTGACGGCCCAGCAGCAACTGCTGACGAGCGAGCGCCAGGCCGTGCAGATCCAGGGCCAGCGTGCGGCGCTCGTCGTATTTCTCGCGAAGGCGCTCGGCGGCGGCTGGGACGGCGGTGCGACGGGCGGCCCCGCGCCGTCCGACGTCGCGGCGGCGGGCCCGCAGCGCACCGCGGGCGTCGGCCCTTAACCCGATTAGGCGGACAACCAACATGAAAGTCCTGATCGTCGAAGACGAACCGAAAGTCGTCGAATACCTGAAGAGCGGCCTGACCGAGGAAGGCTGGGTCGTCGACACCGCGCTCGACGGCGAGGACGGTGCGTGGAAGGCGGTCGAATTCGACTACGACGTGGTCGTGCTCGACGTGATGCTGCCGAAGCTGGACGGCTTCGGCGTGCTGCGCGCGTTGCGCGCGCAGAAGCAGACGCCCGTCATCATGCTGACCGCGCGCGACCGCGTCGACGATCGCGTGCGCGGGCTGCGCGGCGGCGCCGACGACTACCTGACCAAGCCGTTCTCGTTCCTCGAACTGATCGAACGGCTGCGCGCGCTGACGCGCCGCGCGCGCGTGCAGGAATCGACGCTGATCTCGATCGGCGACCTGCGCGTCGACCTGATCGGCCGCCGCGCGACCCGCGACGGCACGCGCCTCGACCTGACCGCGCAGGAATTCCAGCTGCTCGGCGTGCTCGCGCGGCGCAGCGGCGACGTGCTGTCGAAGACGACGATCGCCGAACTCGTGTGGGACGTGAACTTCGACAGCAACGCGAACGTCGTCGAGACGGCGATCAAGCGCCTGCGCGCGAAACTCGACGGCCCGTTCGCAGACAAGCTGCTGCACACGATCCGCGGCATGGGTTACGTGCTCGAAGCGCGCGAGGACGGCGACAGCGAGCGGCGCGCATGAAACGCTCGATCATCCTGCGGCTCTCGGCGATGTTCGGCATCGTGTCGCTGCTCGTGTTCACGCTGGTCGGCTGCGGGCTGTTCGTGATGATGGAGCGCCAGCTGTTCGCCGAGTTGCGCGCGACGATCGACACGCGCGCCAAGGTCGCCCAGATGATCGTGTCGCACGCGACCACGGCCGCCCGCGGCCGCCTCATGCAGGAAAAGCTCGCCGATCTCGAACCGCCCGACGGCTCGACGCACTACCAGGTCGTCAGTCCGAACCCGGCGTTCCGCTTCGGCAGCCCCGTCAACGGCGTGCCCGTCGGCGCGCCGTTCGGCGCGTTCCAACGCTACGCGCTCAACGACAGCAGCTACGCGGTGATGACGAAGACCGTCACGCTGGCGGGCGCGGGCGAGCGGCCGACGCTGCAACTGATCGTCGCGACGTCGTGCGAGCGTACCCAGCGGATGCTGCGCCGCTTCGGCTGGACCCTCGCCGCGCTGATCGCGACCGCCACCGTCATCACGCTGCTGCTGAGCCGCGCGGTCGCGCGCTTCGGGCTCGCGCCACTCGACCGGCTGTCGCAGGACGCGGCGACCGTGAGCGCCACGAACCGCCGCCAGCGGCTGCATACCGACGCGTTGCCGACCGAGTTGCGCGATCTCGCCACCGCGTTCAACGGTGCGCTCGATCGCATCCAGCAAACCTACGCGCGGCTCGAAGCGTTCAACGCCGACGTTGCGCACGAACTGCGCACGCCGATCAGCATCCTGATCGGCCAGACCCAGGTCGCGCTGACGAGCCGCGACCGCTCGGTCGACCGGATGCGTCAGACACTGCAATCGAACCTCGAGGAATTCGAGCGGCTGCGCGTGATCATCAACGACATGCTGTTCCTGTCGCGCAGCGACCGCGGCGAACGCGCGACCGACCTGAAGGACGTGTCGCTCGCCGACGAGGTGCGGCGCATGCTCGACTTCCTCGAAATCCCGCTCGACGAGGCGCAGCTGCGCGCCGAACTGCACGGCGATGCGCGCGCGGCCGTCGATCCGTCGCTGTTCCGCCGCGCGATGACGAACCTGCTGATCAATGCGATCCAGCACTCGGCGCCCGGTGCGACGGTGAACGTGACGATCACGCGCCGCGACGCGCTCGTCGAAATGTCCGTCGCGAACCCCGGCGAGCCGATCGACGCCGCCCAGCGCTCGCACGTGTTCGAGCGCTTCTACCGGCTCGAGGAAGCACGCGCGAACAGCAAGGAAAACCACGGGCTCGGGCTGTCGATCGTCAAGGCCGTGGCCGAGATGCACGGCGGCGGCGTGTTCGTCGCGTGTTCGGGCGGCGTCAATACGTTCGGTTTCTCGGTGTCGACGCAACCTTGCGCGAGCGGCCCGCTGCGCCCGGACGATTCAGCCGGCCCGGACGATTCAGCCGGCCCGGCCGATGCGCCCGACACGCGGCCGGCGCACGCGCCGCGCGCATTGCACTGACGGCGGCCGCGCACCGCCGAGGGCAGTTTTCTTCAATACGGGCCGACGCGGCTTCCGTAGTCTCGATGCGACTTTCGACATTTCGCATGGAGACACCTGATGAGCATGCTGGTTTCGATGGCCGCGTTCGCGCTCGCCTCGTCGATCACCCCCGGTCCCGTCAACATCGTCGCGCTCAGCGCGGGTGCGCGCCACGGCCTCGGCGCGAGCCTGCGCTATGCGGCCGGCGCGACGCTCGGCTTCGTCGCGCTGTTCCTGCTGATCGGCCTCGGCCTGCACGCGGCGCTGGTGCGCTGGCCCGTGCTGACGACCGCCACGCAATGGTCGGGGATCGCGTTCCTGCTGTATATGGCGCTGCGGCTCGCGCTCGATGACGGCCGGCTGTCGGCCGACCCGGACGTGGCCGGCCCGTCGGCGGCGGCCGGCGCGGCGATGCAGTGGCTGAATCCGAAGGCGTGGCTCGCGTGCGTGGCCGCGATGGGCGCATATGCGGCCGATGGCGACCGCACGCAGGTCTGGCAATTCGCCGCGCTGTATCTGGTGATCTGTTTCGCGTCGATCGCATGCTGGGCGTATGCGGGGGCTTCGCTGCGGCACCGGCTCGCGAATGCGCGGCGCATGCGCATGTTCAACCGGTTGATGGCACTGCTGCTCGCGGGCAGCGCGCTGTTCCTGCTCGACGTGTAGCCGCGCTGCTGCTCAGCTTGTCGCACCGCGGTACTGCCCGGGCGTCGCGGCCGCGATCCGCCGGAACGCACGCTGGAAATGCGCCTGGTCCGCAAAGCCCGCGTCGAGCGCGACCTCGGCGATCGGCCGGCCGCGGCGCAGCTCCGTGCGGCCGTATTGCACGCGTCGATCGACCAGGAACGCATGCGGCGTCATGCCGTAGCGCGCGTTGAATGCGCGGATCAGGTACGACGGCGACAGGTCGGCCGCCGCGCAGATCGCATCGAGCGTGACGCCCTCGCGGCAGTGCGCGGCGATATAGTCGGCCGCGCGCGCGAGCTTCGCGTTGTCGTCCCCGGGCCGCGTGTCGGGCAGTTCGCGATCAAGCGCGCCATGCAGCGCCGTGAAGAATTCGACTGCCGCGCTCTCCTTGCCGAGCGGCTCGATGCCGGGCGACACGAGTGTGCGGTAGAAGCCGCCAAATTGCGCGAACAGGTCGCGCCGCTCGGTCAACTTCGGCGAAAACCCGTGAAAATCGCAGTTCGGATCGCGGCCCAGCGAATGCTGCAGCCGCGCGAGCCATGGCACGTCGACGTAGACCATCCGGTACGCCCACACGTCGGGGCCATACGGATTGCACGCATGCACCTGCTCCGGATCGATGATCACGAGCACGCCGCGCCCGACGTGCTCGTTGGTCGCGCCGTTCAGATAGGTGCTGGTGCCGCCGACGATCGCGCCCACCGAAAACGTGTCGTGCGTGTGCTTCGCGTAGCAGATCGCGCGCCCGTCGTCGACGGTGCGTGCCTCGATGAACGGCAGCGCGGCATCGCGCCAGAACGGCGACGGCACGACGGATCGGTTGACGGTACGGCTCACGCGGCGGGCTCCCGGTTCGGACGGCGAACGCTCACCGTACAAGACTGTGCGGCGCCGCGCAACCGGATCGCCCGGCTTCGATGCCGGATCGCGCCGTTTCGCCTAAGCTTTGAATTTCGTCCGTCGCGGCACGCGCGGCGGTTCCCGTTCCCTCCTCTCCCGTCACGCTCATGCACATCGATCTGAAAGGCAAGACCGCGGTCGTCACCGCCTCCACCGCCGGCATCGGACTCGCGATCGCCGAAGGGCTCGCGCGCGCCGGCGCGCGCGTCGTCGTCAACGGCCGCAGCGACGCGTCGGTGCAATCCGCGCTCGCGCAACTGCGCGCTGCCGTGCCCGACGCGCGCTTCGATGGCGTCGCCGCCGACCTGTCCGACGCGGACGGCGTCGCGCGCATCACGCAGCACACGCCCGATGCGGACATCCTCGTCAACAACGCGGGCATTTACGGCCTGAAGGCGTTCTTCGACATCGACGACGACGAATGGGAACATTACTTCCAGATGAACGTGATGTCCGGCGTGCGCCTCGCGCGGCATTACCTGAAGGGGATGATCGAGCGCAACGCCGGGCGCATCGTGTTCATTTCGTCGGAATCGGGGCTGAACATCCCGGTCGACATGATTCACTACGGATTCACGAAAACCGCGCAGTTGTCGATCGCGCGCGGCCTCGCGAAGCTCGCGGCCGGCACGAACGTGACCGTCAATTCGGTGCTGCCGGGGCCGACGATGTCGGAAGGCGTGCGTGCGCTGCTGAAGGAAACGGCCGACGCATCCGGCCGCAGCGTCGAAGACGTGGCCGTGGATTTCGTGCGCAACCATCGTGCGAGCTCGATCATCCAGCGGCCCGCGACGACCGAGGAAGTCGCGAACCTGGTGGTTTACGTATGCTCGCCGCAGGCTTCGGCAACAACCGGCGCCGCACTGCGCGTCGACGGCGGCGTGGTCGACACGATCGCGTGACGGCAGGCGCGGCGCACGGCCGCCGCGCTAGCGCGAAGCGGTCTTGCCCGGCTGGAGCGTGCCCTTGCGGTCGGCGTCCATGCAGGAATCGAAGCCGTATTGCGTGACCGCGCCGGCCTTGTCGAACACGACGAAGTAAGACCGGTGGTCGTCGCCGTGCTCGATGAAGTAGTTGTAGCAGACGCCGCTGCCGTTGCGGACCATCCATACGCTGCGCGGGTTGCCGCCGGCGCGGACCACATCGGCGCGTGTCGCTCCATGCCGCGACGCGGCCCTCGCGAGCGGCGTGCGCGAATACGAGAACGGCAGCCACGGGTCGAACCACGCGCAGCCGTGCAACATCAGGCAGCCGGCGACCAGGGACAGCGTCGCTGCGGGACGGGACATCGGAATCAATCGCATGCTTGGGGAAATCTGCTGCGCCATGCCGGCGTGATCGAAAGCCCCATGCTACTAGACCTTTGGGTCCGGATCGAAAAGAAATGTAGAGATCCGCATCCGAATCCTTGCCTGGCGTGCCCCTGCGCACGCCGGATCGTCGCCGATCGTTGCGGCCGGCGCATGCCTGCACGCGCACCGTGCTGCTGCGCCGATACTTCAAGCCGGCGCAACGGCGTGCGTCGTCACGCGATCCATTCGGCCCACAGCATCGTCAGCACCGTCATCAGCGCGGGCCCGACGAACAGCCCGATCAGGCCGAACGTCTCGGCGCCGCCGAGGATGCCGAACAGCACGAGCAGGAACGGCAGCCGTGTCGAGCCGCCGATCAGCACCGGCCGCACGAAATGCTCGGCGACGAACACGACGACGAAACCGAGCGCCGCCACCGCGACGGCCCACACGGTCGCGCCCTGCACGAACAGCCAGAGCGCCGCGCCGCAGAACACGATCGGCGCGCAGAACGGCAGCATCGCGGCGACCGCCGTCACGAGGCCGAGCAGCGCCGCATGCGGGACACCCGCGAGCGCATAGGCGATGCCCAGCAGAGCGCCCTCGCCGAGCCCGACGACGACGAGCCCCGTCACCGTGCCGAACACGGCCGCGACCATCCGCTCGATCAGCTCCGCGCCGTTGCGCCCGAACGCACGCTGCGCGCCCTGCAGCAACGCGCCCGACAGCTTGTGGCCGGCGCGCAGGATCACGAACAGCGTGACGAGCATGAAACCGAATTCGAGCAGTGCATGCGCGAGCTTCGTACCGAACTGCCGGCCGAACGCGAGGAATTTCTCGCTGTTGACGCCGTGCATCGCGCTGGCCGCATGCAGCGGATGACCGAGATTGGCCTGCCACCATTCGGTGATCTGCGCCGAACCGTAAGGCAGCCGGCCGACCACGTCCGGCACCGGAATGCCGGTGTCCTGGATCGTCTGCAGCCATACGCGCAGGTCATGCGCCTGCCCGACCGCCTGGATCGCCGCGACGGCCACCGGCAGCACCACGAGCAGCGAGATCGCCGCCGTGATGACGAGCGCGATGACCGTCGGCCGGTCGCGGAACAGCCGGTGCGATTCGAAGCGTTTCAGCAGCGGCCACATCGCAATGGCGATCACGCAGGCCCACGCGATGGCGGGAATGAAGTCGCGGATCACCCACAGCGCGAGCACCAGCAGCGCCGCATACAGCCCGATGCGGGCGATCTGCTGCCCGCGCGGCCGTGCGGCGGAATCGTGAGACGACGGGACATGTGTGCCCATGACACCTCTGTCGAAATGAAAAAATGGCGGTTCGCGCAGGCAACCGGCCTGCGCGAACCGCCATTCTATCCATCGGCGCCGGATCGGCGGCGCGCGTCATGCGCGGGCCGCCCACCCACGCGCCGTGTTGCCGCCTCCGCTCAGGCCACCTTGTCGGCGAGCCGGTAACGCTCGAGCCAGTGCGCGTACGACGCGGGCAGCGTCCACGACGGACGCTCGACGCCGAGCTGCTTTGCCGCGTAGTACGGCCAGTGCGGATCGGCGAGATGCGCGCGGCCGACCATCACGAGATCGAGCTGCGCTTCGGCGACGACGCGGTTCGCCAGTTGCGGCGTGTCGATCCCCCACGCGGACGACACCGGCAGCCCGGCCTCGCGGCGCACCCGCTCGGCGATCGGCGCGAGGAACGCCGGGCCCCACGGAATCTGCGCGTCGGGCGTCGAGAAGCCGACCGACACGCTCAGCATGTCGAGCCCTGCCTGCTTCATCCGCTGCGTGAGCGCGATCGACTCGGCGAGCGTCTCTTCGTCGCGGCCGTCGTATTCGATCACGCCCAGGCGCGCGGTCAGCGGCAGATGCTCGGGCCACACCTTGCGGACGGCCGCGACGGTCTCGACGAGGAAGCGGCCGCGATTCTCGGCCGAACCGCCGTATTCGTCGTCGCGTCGGTTCGAATGCACCGAGAAGAAGCTCTGGCCGAGATAGCCGTGCGCAAAATGCAGTTCAAGCCACTCGAAGCCCAGGTCACGCGCGCGCTTCGCCGAGGCGACGAAGTCGGCCTGCACGCGGGCGATGTCGTCGTGCGTCATTTCGCGCGGCGTCTTCGGCAGATGCGCGCCGAACGGCACGGCCGACGGCGCGATGGTCTGCCAGCCGCGCGGATCGCCGTCGGCGATATGGTCGTCGCCTTCCCACGGACGGTTCGCACTCGCCTTGCGGCCCGCGTGCGCGATCTGGATGCCGGGCACCGAGCCGGCCGCCTTGATCGCCGCGACCGACGGCGCGAACGCTTCGGCCTGCGCATCGTTCCACAGCCCCGCGCAGCCCGGCGTGATGCGTCCTTCCGGCGACACGGCCGTCGCCTCCGCGATCACGAGGCCCGCGCCGCCGCGCGCAATGCTGGCCAGATGCACGTGATGCCAGTCGTTGACGACGCCGTCTTCGGCGACGTACTGGCACATCGGCGGCACCGCGATGCGGTTGCGCAGCGTGACATCCTTGAGTTTGAACGGTTCGAACAGGGCAGACATGCACCACTCCTTTGCTTGGTTCTGCGAAACGACTGGATGATCCGCCATGCGGTGCGCCCGGCGGAACGATTCGGGTCGTCGGCGGGCCGGCTGCGCCCGGCGACGAATGCGGAGCGGCGCCGGCCCGGCCGGCGCCATGGGCTTACAGGTGGCCGAGCTTCGCGAGCAGCGCCTCGGCAGCGGGCTCCGACGACGCGGGGTTCTGCCCCGTGATCAGCAGCCCGTCAGTGACAACATGCGGCGCCCAGTCGGCGCTGCGCTCGAACGCCGCGCCGTTGGTCTTCAGCATGTCCTCGACAAGGAACGGCACGACTTCCGTCAGTTCGACGGCCGCTTCCTCGCTGTTGGTGAAGCCCGTCGCGCGCTTGCCGCGCACGACCGATTCGCCGGTCTCCGGGTTCTTCACGTGACGCAGCACGCCCGGCGCGTGGCACACGGCCGCGACCGGCTTGCCGGCCGACAGCGCGCGCTCGATCAGGCCGATCGAATGCAGATCCTCGGCGAGATCCCACAGCGGGCCGTGGCCGCCCGGGTAGAACACGGCGTCGTAGTCGTCCACCGACACATCGGCCAGCTTGCGTGTCGAAGCGAGTTCGGCCTTGGCCGCCGCATCGGCTTCGAAGCGGCGCGTCGCGTCGGTCTGCGCGGCCGGATCATTGCTTTTCGGGTCGAGCGGCGGCTGGCCGCCCTTCGGCGACACGAGCGTCAGCTCGACGCCCGCATCCTTGAATGTGTAGTACGGCGCGGCCAGTTCCTCGAGCCAGAAGCCGGTCTTCTTGCCGGTGTCGCCGAGTGTGTCGTGCGAGGTCAGGACAACCAGAATCTTCATGATCGGACACTCCTTCGAAAATGGACGGGAACGGGGCCGCGCGACCGGCGGTTCGGCCGGTCGGCGCGGCACGCCTGTCGGTTAGTCAGCGATGACGCGTCAACGTGCGACTCATGTATCCGAATGCGGTACGCGCCTATTAGACCAGTCGTCTAGAAAGATCCCAAATAAAACGACGGCATCTCGCGGCACGAACAGCATCGCAGCGCGAAATGGCATTTTCGCGTCTTTGTTGCACCAGCCGCGAACGTCGTCGCATTCACAAGGGCGGATGATATCTGCTGATTAGACCGGTCGTCTAGCAAATGGGCATTCGCCCCTGCCGTTGTCATGGCCTTTTTGACGGGGCGCGGTTCGGCAACGTCCGCTGCCGATCGCGCTCCGTCGCACCCGCCGCGTCGGCTAGTCGCGCAACGGACCGTCCGTATCGCCGGCCTCGATTACCGGCGCCTCGAGTCGGTGCTCGCGCGCACCGTCACCGAGCAGCCGCAGCATCAGTTCGGCCAGCGCGCGCCCCGATGCGTGCCCGGTCGGTTGCACGACCGCCGTCACGCGATGGGGATGCGCGATGTCCGGCGGCACGCCGTCATAGACGATCAGCGAGATGTCCTCACCGAGGCGCAGCCCGCTGTCCACGAGCGCCCGAAACGCGCCGCCGCCCGCGATATTGTTGTCGACCAGCAGCGCCGTCGGCCGCCCTGCGTGCGCGAGCATCGCCTGCACGGCCTGCTGCCCGCCGTCGTGCGTAAACGGGCACTCGACGAGCAGCGCCGGATCCGGCTCGATGCCGGCTTCGCGCAGTGCCGAAAGATAGCCTGCGCGACGCTGCGCGGCGAAGTTCAGCGCAAGCGGCGCGCTGATCATCGCAATCCGCCGGTGCCCGAAACCGATCAGCCGGCGAACCGCGTCCCGCGCGCCGGCCTCGTTGTCGAAATCGAACCACGCATACGGCTCGGCAGCCTGCGTACGGCCGTAAGCGACGTACGGAAACGCGCTCGCCTGCAGGTAGGCGATGCGTGGATCATCGACGAGCGTGCGCGCGACGATCAGTCCGTCGACGAGTTTGCCGTCGACGATCCGCCGATAGGTGTCCAGTTCCGCATTCGGTCGCGCAGACGCGATGATGAAATCGAGATTGCGCTCGGCGAGCCGCTCGGTGATGCCCGCGACGACCTCGCCGAAACGCGGATCGCCGAGATCGCCCGCGCCGAACGGATAGACGATCCCGATCACGTCCGCCCGCCCGGTCGCGAGCCGGCGCGCGGTCGGATCCGCCACATAGCCCATTTCCCGTGCCGCCCTCGCCACGCGTTCGCGCGTCGCCTCGCTGACGTCGTCGTAACCGTTCAGCGCACGACTGACCGTCGTCCGCGACAGCCCGAGCGCGTCCGATAGCGCCTTCAGATTCACCTTCACCGTCGCTCCTCGCATTCGTTGGTCCGCCAGGCCGCCCGGATGCCCGGACGCTTCAATCGGGTAATTATTTCCATTTGGTAAGCATTACCGTCAAATAAATATCTTTTGCGTTCCAAACCGGTTTGAAATAGTATCAAAACCGGTTTGGACATCGATGCCACCTTCAGCCGTTCCCTTTCACCGTCAACTGAAATAACGTCGAGATGACATACTTTCATTTTTGCCGCACGACTGCGGCCAAACGTTTGCTGTTCGCTGGCGCGGCACTCGCCGCCTTCGCGTCCGTCGCGCACGCGCAGTCCGGCGGCACGGGCGCGCCAACGCCCACGCCCCATTCCCAGCAGGCCTACGATCCCGAAGGCAACTTCACGATGCGCTGGACGCGCGCCGACATCCGCCAGATCGTCGCGCAATCGCACACTGCGAACGGCGTCGACAAGAACTCGCTGCCGCAAGCGCTGACGATGCCGGACATCCCGCAGGATTTCCCGCTGATCAACTCGAACGTGTGGGTCTGGGACACGTGGCCGCTGGCCGACCTGCGCGCGAACCAGCTCAGCTACAAGGGCTGGGAGGTGATCTTCTCGCTCACCGCCGACCCGCATGCGGGCTACACGTTCGACGACCGCCACGTCCACGCGCGCATCGGCTTCTTCTATCGCCGCGCGGGCATCCCCGCGTCGCAGCGCCCCGCGAACGGCGGCTGGACCTGGGGCGGCCACCTGTTCCCGGACGGCTCGAGCGTCAAGGTGTTCGGCACCTCGCCGATGACCAACAACGCCGAATGGTCGGGCTCGGCGCGCCTCACGCACGGCGACAACGTCAACCTCTACTACACCGCGACGTCGTTCAACCGCTCGGCGCCCGGCGGCGCTGACATCACGCCGCCGCAGGCAATCATCACGCGTGCCGACGGCCACATCCACGCCGACGACAAGCACGTGTGGTTCAGCGGCTTCGACGATCACAAGGCGCTGCTGCAGCCGGACGGCAACTACTACCAGAACGGCCAGCAAAACACCTACTTCTCGTTCCGTGATCCGTTCGTGTTCACCGATCCCGCCCACCCCGGCAAGACCTACATGGTGTTCGAAGGCAATACGGGCGGCCCGCGCGGCTCACGCACCTGCACCGAAGCCGATCTCGGCTACGCGCCGAACGATCCGTACAAGGAAGATCTCAACGCGGTGATGAATTCGGGCGCAGTGTATCAAAAGGCCAATGTCGGCCTCGCGATCGCGACGAACCCGCAACTGACGGAATGGAAGTTCCTGCCGCCGATCCTGTCCGCGAACTGCGTCGACGACCAGACCGAGCGCCCGCAGATCTACCTGAAGGACGGCAAGTACTACCTGTTCACGATCAGCCACCGCACGACGATGGCGGCCGGCGTCGACGGACCGGACGGCGTGTACGGCTTCGTCGGCAACGGCATCCGCAGCGACTTCCTGCCGCTGAACGGCGGCAGCGGCCTCGTGCTCGGCAACCCGACCGACTTCTCCGCACCGGCCGGCGCACCGTATTCGCAGGATCCGAACCAGAACCCGCGCGAATTCCAGTCGTATTCGCACTACGTGATGCCGGGCGGGCTCGTCGAGTCGTTCATCGATGCGATCGGCCCGCGTCGCGGCGGCACGCTCGCGCCGACGGTGAAGGTCAACATCAACGGCACATCGACGGCGGTCGACCGCGCCTACGGACGCGGCGGGCTCGGCGGTTATGGCGACATCCCGGCGAACCTCCCCGCGACGGGCGCCGGCCACAACGACGGCCCGGGCACCCGTCCGTAACGGCCGCAGCGGGCACCGCCCGCAAGCGTAGAGGCGGCGCACATCGCGCGTGTCGCGTGCGCGCCGCCGTTTTTTCTTCCGCAGATCGCGCGTGCTGCCTTCGCAGGCGGCATGCGCCCTCCTTTCCCGCTTCGCGCGACGGAGCACGGGACCCCGCATGAGATCGACGTTTTCCCGCTTTTCCTTCCGGATCGCCCGGCTGCTGCTCGCGTGTGCGGCGGGCGCGGCCTGCACGCAGGCCGCCGCGGCGCCCTGCGGCGCACCGCCCGAAAACGGCACGCCGCAATGGCGACCGGCATTGCATTACACGCCGCAACGCAACTGGATGAACGACCCGAACGGGCTCGTCTACGACAACGGTCGTTACCACCTGTTTTATCAACACAACCCGGTCGGCAACGACTGGGGCAACATGTCGTGGGGCCATGCGACCAGCACCGATCTCGTCCACTGGCGCGAGCAGCCGGTCGCGATGCGCGCGAACGCCACCGAGGAAATCTTCTCCGGTTCGATCGTCGCCGATATGCACAACACGTCGGGCCTCGGGGCGCCAGGCGAGACACCGCTGGTTGCGCTATACACGAGCGTCTACAAGGCCGGCTCGGGTCACGCACCCGGCACGCAGGCGCAGTCGCTCGCGTACAGCGTCGACCACGGCACGACGTGGCGGCCCTACGCGCACAACCCCGTGCTCACGCTCGATCCCGAATCGAAGCAGTTCCGCGACCCGAAGGTGTCGTGGTATGCGCCCGGGCGCTACTGGCTGATGACGACGGTCGTCGCCGATGCCCAGGTCGTGAAGCTCTACCGTTCCGACGACCTGATCCACTGGTCGTTCCTGAGCGACTTCACGCTGCCGGACGTGCCGCATGCGAGCGCACTGTGGGAGATGCCCGATCTCGTGCCGCTGCCGGTCGACGGCGATCCTCGACACGTCAAGTGGGTGCTGATCGTCAACGTCAATCCGTGGTCGATCGCCGGCGGGTCCGGCGCGATGTACTTCGTCGGCAACTTCGACGGCCGCACGTTCGTGCCCGACCGCGTCGCGCCGGCCGGTTCGGATCCTGCCCGATTCCGCTGGGTCGATCACGGCGCCGACTTTTATGCCGCCGGCACATTTTCCGGCGCACCCGGCGCGCGCCCGGTCGCGATCGCGTGGATGAGCAACTGGGATTACGCGGCAAAAGTGCCGACGGCGCCATGGCGCGGCGCGACAACCCTGCCGCGCGAACTGTCGCTGAAGACGATCGACGGCGAACCCTCGCTCGTCGTCGCGCCGGCCGCCGCATTCGACGCATGGGCGGACGGCAGGCCCGTCACGCACGAAGGCGACCTCGCGGTCGATTCCGCTACACGCGAGCTGTCGGCCGCGACGCGCGGCGACGTCCAGCGCGTCACGGTCACGATCGCGCCGCAGCACGCGGCACGCGCGGGCCTGATCGTCCGGCGTTCGGCGGACGGCTCGATCGGCACCCGGATCGTGTACGACACGGCGAAACGCACGCTGACGCTCGACCGCTCCCGGTCCGGCGAAGCGGATTTCGCCGGTACGTTCAGCCGCGAGCACATCGTGGACCTGCCGCTCGAGCGCGGGCAGTTGCGGCTCGAGATCGTCGTCGATCGCGGATCGGTCGAAGTGTTCGCGAACGGCGGCCGCGTGGCGCTCACCGACCTGATCTTCCCGCCGCTCGATGCGGACCGCATCGCCGTGTTTGCCGAGCATGGCCGCGCGACGTTCTCCGGACTCACGGTGACGCAGCTCGACGCACGCGGCGAGACGCCAGGCGCCTGTGCATCGCGATAGGTACGGTTCGCGAGCCCCGTTCGCGCCGTCCGGCCGGGACGGGGGCCGTCCGCCCAGCATTGCGCCGGTCGGTTGCAGCCCCGCCGGCGTCACGGATCAGAGCAAACCCATCCCGCCCGACGCGATGATTTCCGCGCCGACGATGAACGCGGATTCCGGCGCGCTGAGGTGCAGCACCGTCGACGCGATTTCGTCCGGCGTGCCGAACCGGCCGATCGGGACGAGGCCCTTGATCTTGTCGGCCGTCTCGTCGAGCGTCGCCGCGTCGAGCCCGAGCTTGCCGTACAGCGGCGTCTGAACGGGCCCCGGGCTCACGACGTTCACGCGCACGCCGTGCGGCAGCAGTTCCGCCGACAGCGTCTTCGCGAACGAATTGACGGCCGCCTTGCTGGCCGCGTACACCGACGAGCCGGGCATCCCGATGTGCGCGTTGATCGAGCCGTTGATCACGATCGACGCGCCACGGTTCAGCAGCGGCACCAGCGACTGGATCTGGAAATACGCGCCCTTCACGTTGGTGTTGAACACGAGGTCCCACATGGCCTCGTCGCTGTCGGCGAACGGCGCGAGTTTCGCGACGCCCGCGTTGATGAACACGGCGTCGAGCCGCACGCCCGCGGTCGCGATCGCGTCCGCCAGCGCGCGGGCCGACGCGACGCTGCCGGCCTCGTTGCGGATCGCGAGCGCGCCTTCGCCGAGCGTTTGCCGTGCGGCTTCCAGCGTCTGCGCGTCGCGCCCGGTGACGATGACCCGCGCGCCTTCGGCCGCGAATGCGCGGGCGGCCGCCAGGCCGATGCCGCTGTTGCCACCCGTGACGAGGACCGTTTTTCCTTCGAAGCGTTGCATGATGTTCTCCAGTGAACCGGTGAGTTGACCGTGAACACAGGATGCGCGTGGCGCCCGACCTTGACGTACGACGCGTGCTGCGAACATGTTCGAAATCATCGAACGTGTTCGCACCGGCCGCGGCCCGGCGACGGCACTCAGCCGGCCACGTCGATCCCGTCGAGCAGGCGCTGCGTGAGTCTCGGCTCGCGCAGTTGCTCCAGCCACCATTGCAGCGCACGGCCATCGCGATCGCTGTGCCACGCGACATACAACAGGTTCGGCTCGCGCGGATCGGCCGTCTGCTTCTCGACGAGTTCGCCGCGTGCGAGCAGCGTGGCCACGCGCCGGCGCGGCACCCAGCCGACGCCGAGCCCGTCGCGCTGCGCGAGGATCTTCGCGCGCATCGACGGCACCGCGAGCACGGCCTGCCCGCCGAGCAAGCCATACGCCCGGCCGGCCGCGCGCCGCGACGAATCGGCGACGACGACCGCGCGATGCGCGCCGATCGCGTCCCGCGTCAGCACGTCGCTCGCGGAGGCCAGCGGATGACGCGGCGACACCGCGAACACCCATTCCATCGCGCCCAGCTCGAACCATTTGAAGCCCGGAATCGCCGGCGGCTCGTTGGTCGCGCCGACCACCAGGTCCGCGCGACCGTCGCGCAGCGCTTCCCAAGTGCCGCCGAGCACTTCGTGCGTGAAGCGCAGCGACACGCCCGAGCCGAGCGCGTCGAATGTGCGGACCACCGGCAGCAGCGTGTCGAACTCCAGAACCTCGTCGCTGACGATCCACAGCCGGTCCTCCCAGCCGCTCGCGACCTGCCGCACGCGCTGCGTCAGCCGCGCAACGTCCAGCGCCAGCCGCGCCGCCTCGTCGGCCAGCAGCCATCCGGCCGGCGTGAGCTGCATCCGGTAGCCGCGCCGGTCGAACAGCAGCGCGTCGAAGCGTGTTTCGAGCTGGCGCGCCGCGTGCGACACCGTCGAAGGCGCCTTGCCGAGCTGCGCGGCGGCACGCGACAGGCTGCCGGTGGCGCGGATCGCATCGAGCAGCGCAAGTTCGTCTGTAGACAGCATGAGGTCGCTCCGGCGTGGGATTGTCGTGGATCGTAAGGCAGCGGCGGGCCGCGGTCCAATCGGACGACGGGGGCGCGGTGTCGGCCGATGCCCGGGACGGGGCGGGCCGCGCCGGCCAGGCCCACCCGATTCTCCGGTTCGCCGGCCGGCCATCGCACCGTACTCGGACTCCCTGCGCCGTCACGACCGCTATCGGCGTCGCGCGAAGCGCGCCACGCCCCCCGCACCGCCGATCCATCCGCCTGTTTCCGGTATGCTGACTGACGCGAAATCACGTCACCCAAGGTAACCACTGCGATGGACATCGCGATCCGCATCGAAGGCCGTCACGACCTGACAGGGCAAATCTTCCGGCAATTGCGCACCGCGATCGTCGACGGGCGCCTCGAAGGCGGCGCGCGGCTGCCGTCGACACGCGATCTCGCGAAACAGCTCGGCGTATCGCGCAAGACCACGCTCGACGCGTTCGAGCGTCTCGTCGCCGAGGGCTACCTGACTACGCGCGCGGGCGACGGCACGTTCGTTGCCGACGGTCTCGCGCGCGTCCCGCACGCCGCCGCCATGTCGTCGCCGTCGATCGTCGAGGACACGCCGCGCATCGACGCGGTCGATGCGCGCGCGCTGTGGAACGACCTGCCCGACGCGCTCGCGATGCCCAGTCCGCAGGACTCGCCCGGCTTCGACTTCCGCGGCGGCGTGACCGACAAGGCGCTGTTCCCGTTCGATGCGTGGCGGCGCTGCCTGCATCACGCGCTGCGCCAGCAGGCGCGCGGCCTCGGCCAGTATCACGACCCGGCCGGCGACCCGCAGTTGCGCGGCGCGATCGCGCGCTACGTCGCGTTCAGCCGCGCGGTCGCGTGCAGCTGGGACGACGTGCTCGTCACGCAAGGCGCGCAACAGGCGCTCGACCTGATCGCGCGCGTGGTCGTGCGGCCCGGCGACGTCGTCGCGGTCGAGGATCCCGGCTATCCGCCGGCGCGCGCCGCGTTCGCGTCGCTCGGCGCGACGGTGATCGGCGTGCCGGTCGACGCGCACGGCCTCGTCACGGAACGGCTGCCCGACGACGCGCGCCTCGTCTACGTGACGCCGTCGCACCAGTTCCCGCTCGGTATGCCGATGACGCTGGACCGGCGCGTCGCGCTGCTCGAATGGGCGCAGCGCCGCCGCGCGGTGATCATCGAGGACGACTACGACGGCGAGTTCCGTTTCGAAGGCCGGCCGGTGGAATCGCTGAAGAGCCTCGACCGCACGGGCCTCGTCGCGTACGTGGGCACGTTCTCGAAGACGATCTTTCCCGAACTGCGGATCGGCTACGCGATTCCGCCGCGCGCGCTGCGCGGCGCGCTGGCCAAGGCGAAGCAGATCGTCGACTGGCACACATGCACGCTGACGCAGGCGGCGCTTGCGCGCTTCATGGTCGAAGGCGATTTCGCGCGGCACCTGAAGCGCGTGCAAAAACACTACGACGCGCGCCGCAAGATGCTGATCGCGCATCTGCGCGGCGAACTCGCGCCATGGTTCGACGCGATCGTGCCGACCGCCGGCATCCACCTCGCCGCCCACCTGAAGCCGGGGCTCGACGAAGCGGCGCTGGTCCGCGCGGCGCGCGTGCAGGACATCGGCCTGTACGGCATCTCGGCGTTCCACGTCGGCGTGCCGGTTCGCGCGGGGCTGCTGTTCGGCTATGGCGGGATCGACGCGCTGCGTATCGACACGGCGCTCGCGAAGCTGGCCGGCCTGCTCGGTTCGGGCAGTATCGGCGGCTCGGAACTGGTTACCTGAATTTTCCAGAAATTGGTCATTCAAGCAGGCCAGTCCGCGCCTTAAAGTGGGTCCTGTCGCGCCACCGTGCGCTCCAACCGAACAAGGACCTGCCATGCAACCGCGCCTGAACTTCTATGCCGCCAGCCCGAATGCGATCAAGGTGATGCGCAACGCGGAGGAATTCCTCGCGAAGAGCTCGATCGAAAAGCCGCTCGCCGAACTCGTCCGCCTGCGCGCGTCGCAGATCAACGGCTGCGCGTTCTGCGTCGACATGCATACGACCGACGCGCGCAAGGGCGGCGAAACCGACCGCCGTCTGGCGACCGTCGTCACGTGGCGCGAAACGCCTTTCTTCACCGAGCGTGAGCGTGCCGCGCTGGAGTGGACCGAGGCGCTGACGCTGGTCGCCAGCAACCACGTGCCCGACGCCGTCTGGGAAGCCGTGAAGCCGCATTTCAGCGACGAGGAGCTGTTCGACCTGTCGATGCTGATCGCGACGATCAACTCGTGGAACCGCTTCGCGATCGCGTTCCGCAAGATGCCCGAGTAAGGAGACGACGATGATCCGCCCCCCTCTCCGCCGCGCCGCCCTGTGCGCGTGGCTCGCGCTCGGCGCCGCGCTGCCGGCCGCCGCCCGTGCGCACGACGCCGGCGACAACGTGCACGCGATCATGCGGCAGGCCGTGCCCGAAGCGCCCGGCAAGCTCGCCGTCGTCGCGACCGTCGACTATGCGCCCGGCCAGGCTTCCGAAGCGCACAAGCACCTCGGCTCGGTGTTCGCGGTCGTGTCGAAAGGCGAAGTGCTGTCGCAGGTGAACGGCGGCCCGCTGCGCCGCTACCGCGCCGGCGAAGGCTGGTACGAGGCGCCCGGCTCGCGCCACCAGGTGTCGCGCAATGCGAGCGCGACCGAGCCCGCGCAGCTCGTCGTGTTCGGGCTGACCGGCGAACACGCGCCGCTGACGTCGCCGATCGATCAGTAACGACGTTCCGGGGCGCGCGATATTCTGCCCGCGCCCCGGCTTCGCGATCGGCTTCCTGCCGGTTCTCGCCGATTCCCCGCTGGTTCCCGTTAACCGCTCCCTACACACCGCCAGCGGCATACTGCCCGCCGCCGCATCGCGTCCCCGCTCGTCCGCGCCGCCATTCGACACGCGCTTGATCCCGATCAATGGCGGCGAAAACCCTTCCTTGAAATTAACTAACTCATCAATTAGCGTCGTCTGCATGAACGCGAAATCCACCGTCGCCAGGCCGCGCGGGCGCCGCCCGTCGGTGGACGATTTCGACCTGCGCGACCATATGCTCGACGTCGCGATGCAGTTGTTCGCCGAGCGCGGCATCGCCGCGACGACGGTCGCGCAGATCGCCGCCGCCGCCGGCGTCACGTCGGCGATGGTCCACTACTACTTCACGAACCGCGAGCAGTTGCTCGACGCGATCGTCGAGGAACGGCTCGCGCAGGTCATCGCGTTCGTGTGGCGGCCGACCGAGCCGCAGATCGAAAACGATCCGTTCGCGCTCGTCGCCGAACTCGTCGACCGCTTCTTCGACGTCACGCGTCGCATGCCGTGGCTGCCGTCGATCTGGCTGCGCGAGATCGTCCACGAAGGCGGGCTGCTGCGCGAGCGGATGCTCCGACGCATTCCGCTCGAGCATGTCGGGCGTTTCGCCGAACGCATCCGCGCCGCGCAGCAGGCCGGCACGCTGAACCCCGCACTCGAACCCGCGTTCCTGTTTCATTCGATCATCGCGCTCGTGATGCTGCCGCTCGCGACCGCGAAACTGTGGCAAAGCGCGCGCGGCCTGCCGCCGATCGACCGCGACGTGCTGCACCGGCACGTCCGCGCGCTGCTCGGTTCCGGGATGCGGCCGCCGGCCGCCGCGCCCCGCACACGCGCGCCGCGGAGGCCGTCGTGAACGCGGCCCGCGCGCTGCCGTTCGCGCTGGCCGCCGCCGTCGCGCTGCTCGCCGGTTGCGGACGGCAGGCGAACCACGGCACGACCTACCAGGGCTATGTCGAAGGCGAATTCGTGTACCTGTCGTCGTCGCAATCGGGCACGCTGACGCAGTTGTCGGTCGAACGCGGCCAGGCCATCGCGGCCGGCACGCCGGCGTTCTCGCTCGAAGCCGCCAGCGAAACGGCCGCGCTGCTGCAGGCGCAACATCAGCTCGCGGCGGCACGCGCACAGCTTGCCGACCTGCAGACCGGCAAGCGCCCGCCGGAAGTCGCGGTCACGCAGGCGCAGCTCGCGCAGGCCACCGCGCAGGCCGCGCGGGCCGCCGCGCAACTCGCACGCGACGAACGCCAGTACGCGGCCGGCGGCTTGTCGAAGCAGCAACTCGACGATTCGCGCACGTCCGCTCAAACCACCGACGCGCAGATGCGCGAGCTGCGGAAACAGGTCGACGTCGCGCGCCTGCCGGGCCGCGCGCAGCAGGTCGCCGCGCAGGCCGCACAGGTCGACGCCGCGCAGGCGGCGCTAGCCGTTGCGCAATGGAAGCTCGACCAGAAGCGCGTCGCCGCCCCCGCCGCCGGGCGCGTGTACGACACGCTGTACCGCATCGGCGAATGGGTGCAGGCCGGCAATCCGGTCGTGCAGATGCTTCCGCCGCAAAACCTGAAGGTGCGCTTCTTCGTGCCGGAAGCGGCCATCGCGTCGCTCGCGCCGGGGCGCACGGTCGCGATCCGCTGCGACGGCTGTGCAGCCGACGTGCCCGCACGCATCACCTACGTGTCGAGCGAGGCCGAATACACGCCGCCCGTGATCTACAGCAACGAGAGCCGGACCAAGCTCGTGTTCATGGTCGAGGCGCGCCCCGCCGTCGCCGACGCGCCGAAGCTGCATCCGGGCCAGCCCGTCGCCGTGGAGGTGCAATGAACGCGCCATACGCGATCGACGTCGATCGCCTGAACAAGCGTTTCGGCGACAAGCACGTCGTGAAGGACGTCTCGCTGCGCGTCGCACGCGGCGAGATCTTCGGCTTTCTCGGGCCGAACGGCAGCGGCAAGACGACGTCGATCCGGATGATGTGCGGCCTGCTGACGCCCGATTCGGGCAGCGGCACCTGCCTCGGCTACGACATCGTGCGCGACAGCGCGCAGATCAAGCGGCGCGTCGGCTACATGACGCAGCGCTTCTCGTACTGGGAAGACCTGTCGATCCGCGAGAACCTCGACTTCGTCGCGCGCGTGTACGGGATGTCCGACCGCAAGGCGGTCGTCGCGCGCGCACTCGACGGGCTCGGCCTCGCGAGCCGCGCGGACCAGCTCACCGGTGCACTGTCGGGCGGCTGGAAGCAGCGCCTCGCGCTGGCCGCGTGCATGCTGCACGAACCCGAACTGCTGCTGCTCGACGAGCCGACCGCCGGCGTCGACCCGGCCGCGCGCCGCGACTTCTGGGAAGAACTGCACCGGCTGGCCGCGCAAGGGATCTCCGTGCTCGTCAGCACGCACTACATGGACGAGGCCGAGCGTTGCCACAAGCTCGCGTATATCGCGTATGGCGAACTCCTCGCGCAGGGCACGTCGGCGGAGATCGTCGCGTCGCAGCACCTGTCGACACGTGCGATCACCGGCGAGCGCCTGACCGAACTGTCCGCGCGGCTGCGCACGATGCCGGGCGTCGACCAGACGGTCGTGTTCGGCTCGGCGCTGCACGTGAGCGGCCACGATCGCGCGCTGCTCGACGCGACGCTCGCGCAGGTCGCGGCGCAAGCCGACGGCCACGCATCGCTGCAGGTCGCGCCGATCGACACCGGGCTCGAGGACGTCTTCATCTACATGATGGGCCTCGCATCCGGCCCGCCCGGCGGAGGGTCGTCATGAACGCGTGGGCAGGCCTGCGCGAATCGTTCTCGGTCGCGCGCTGGTGGAGCATCGTGCTGAAGGAATTCCTGCAGTTGCGCCGCGACCGCGTGACGTTCGCGATGATCGTCGGCGTGCCGATCATCCAGCTCGCGCTGTTCGGCTTCGCGATCAACACCGATCCGAAGCACCTGCCGACCGCGGTGATCGTCGGCGATTCGAGCCCGTTCGCGCGCAGCTTTATCGCCGCGATGCGCAATTCCGCGTATTTCGACATCGTCGAGACGCTGCCCGACGAGGCGGCCGGCCGGCATGCGCTCGCACGCGGCGACGTGCAGTTCGTGCTGAGCGTGCCGGCCGATTTCTCGCGGCGGCTGCTGCGCGGCGAGCGCCCGGCGCTGCTCGTCGAGGCGGACGCGACCGATCCTGTCGCGACCGCGTCGGCGATCGGCGCGCTGCCGGGCCTCGTGCAGCCCGTTGCGGACAAGGACCTGACCGGCCCGCTCGCGCACCTGAACGGGCGCCCGGCCGCGTTCGACGTCGTGCTGCACCGGCTGTACAACCCCGAAGGCATCACGCAATACAACGTCGTGCCGGGCCTGATGGGCGTGATCCTGACCATGACGATGGTGATGATGACGGGCCTCGCGATCACGCGCGAACGCGAGCGCGGCACGATGGAGAACCTGCTCGCGACGCCCGTACGACCGCTCGAGGTGATGACGGGCAAGATCGTCCCGTACGTGTTCATCGGGCTGATCCAGGTGTCGATCATTCTCGCGGCCGCGCGGTTCGTGTTCGAGGTGCCGTTCGTCGGCGGTGTGTTCGCGATCTACCTGTCGGCGCTGCTGTTCATCGCCGCGAACCTGACGGTCGGCATCACGCTGTCGTCGCTCGCGCAGAACCAGTTGCAGGCGATGCAGCTCGCGGTGTTCTATTTCCTGCCGAACATCCTGCTGTCGGGCTTCATGTTCCCGTTCGCCGGGATGCCGAAGTGGGCGCAGTTCATCGGCAACCTGCTGCCGCTCACCTACTTCAACCGCCTCGTGCGCGGCATCCTGCTGAAAGGCAACGGCTGGACCGACCTGTGGCCGTCGGTGTGGCCGGTCGCGCTGTTCACGGTCGTCGTGATGAGCGTCGCGCTGCGCTTCTACCGGCGCACGCTCGACTAGGCGCCGCGCGATGAAACCGGCCGCGCCCCTCGCCTCCCACGCTGCCCGCGGCTGCGCATGGGCAGCCGCTGCGCTGCTCGTCACCGGCTGCGCAGTCGGGCCGGACTTCCGCACGCCGGATGCGCCGGCCACGCAACACTACACGCGCGGCGCGGCGCCCGTGACGACGGCCGCCGCCGGCGGCCCGGGCGGCGACGCGCAGACGTTCGCGTCAGCCGCGCACACGCCGCAGCGCTGGTGGACGCAGTTCGGCTCCGAACCGTTGAACCGGCTCGTCGATACCGCATGGCAAAACAGCCCGACGCTCGCCGAAGCCGGCGCGCGGCTCGACGAAGCGCGGCAGAACCATGCGGCCGAAGCCGGCGCGACGATGCTGCCGCGCGTCGACGCGAACCTGTCCGCGACGCGCGAGAAGGTCGACATCGCCGCGTTCGGGTTGCCGGCCAACGTGCCGAATCCGGGGCCGTTCACGCTGTATGACGCGTCGGTGAGCGTGTCGTACGTGCTCGACGTGTTCGGCGGCAACCGGCGCGCGCTCGAAGCGCTGCGCGCGCAGGTCGACTATCAGGCGTACACGCTCGACGCGGCGCGCCTGACGCTCGCGGGCAATGTCGTTGCCACCGCGATCCTGCGCGCGTCGCTCGCGCAGCAGGTCGCGCTCACGCAGCAGCTCGTCGACGCGCAGGCGCGGCAGTTGCGCATCGTCGAAGCGCGCTTCGCGGCGGGCGGCGTGTCGCGGGCCGACGTGCACGCGCAACGCGCGCTGCTCGCGCAGACGCAGGCGTCGCTGCCGCCGCTCGCGGCCCGCCTCGCGCAGGCCGGCCACCGGCTCGCGATCCTGCTCGGCGCGCCGCCGGCCGATGCCGATCTGCCGGACCTGGCGCTCGATGCGCTCGCGTTGCCGCGTGCGTTGCCGGTGACGCTGCCATCGACGCTCGCGCGCGAACGGCCCGATATCCGCGCGGCCGAAGCCGTGCTGCATCAGGCGAGCGCGAACGTCGGCGTCGCGACCGCGAACCTGTATCCGCGCTTCTCGATCTCGGCCGGTATCGGTTCGGAACGCACGCGCATCGCGGATATCGTGAGCGGGCTGAATATCTGGAACGTCGGTCTTGGCCTGACGCAGCCGCTCTTTCACGGCGGCGAACTGCGCGCGAAGAAACGTGCGGCCGAAGCGGCGTACGACGCCGCGTTCGCGAGTTACCGGGAAACCGTGCTGCAGGCGCTTCAGCAGGTAGCCGACGCGATGCGCGCGGTCGAACACGACGCGGCCGAATTGCAGGCGAGAGACGCCGCCGCGCAGGAAGCGGCGGCCAGCAACGCGATTGCGGGCGACCGTTACGCGGCGGGCGGGATCAGCACGTTCGATCTGCTCGACGCGCAGCGGCAGGCATTGCAGACGACGCTCGACCGCACGCGTGCGCAGGCTGACCGGCTCGCCGATACGGCGGCGTTGTTTCAGGCGCTGGCGGGAAGCCGGACGGATGACCCGGCGCAGTGACCGGCAGAATGGCGTTGGCACCGGCCGAACACCGCCGGCCTGCACGCCATGCACCGCGTGAGCGGCGCGCTTGTCGGGCTCGGCCTCCGTCGCCGCCCGCTTCCGTTCGATGCCGCCGGCGACGGAACCCGCAATACGCGCAACGCATGCCGCACATAAAAAAACCGGCCCGAAGGCCGGTTCTTCATACCGCATGCCGTAAGCGGCGCTCGCGCGCCGCGCGACATCAGAAGCGGTGGATCAGGCCAACGCCAGCAGCGATCTGGTTCTGCTTCGAACCTGCGCCCACGCCGTCGCCGATCGACGTCGTTGCGGAGACGATGCCGCCCGTCGGGGTCACCGTGTTACCGCTTGCGTGCTGATAAGCCTCAACCGCATACAGGCCCGTGCGCTTCGACAGGCTGTAGTACTGCGACAGCGTGACCTGGTGGTACTTCGCCGCACTCGAGACACCGTTCGACTGCGTTGCCGCCGTGTACGAATAGCCCGCCGCGAAGTCCCACTGAGCCGATGCCTTCCAGTGCAGCACGGCGCCTGCCGTGTTGAAAATCGCCGTGTTCTTGAAGCCCGAACCCGTACCCGGGATGTACTGAACGTTCGAGTACGACGCCGAAATGTCCCACGACGGCGTGAACTGGTAGCCAGCCGTCACGGCGATACGCTGTTGCGACTGTGCGAACTGGTACCCGTTGTTGATCGACGACACCGCCGGCTCGACGCCGTTGGTACCAGCCGCATTCAGACCGTTCTGCACCGTCGAGTTCGCACCCCACGCGCCGCCGCCGAGCGTCGCGTTGTTGACCTTCTGGTAGCCGACCGCGATGCCTGCCGGGCCGTTCAGGTACTGGATCGCCGCGCTCCACGTCGAGCCGCGGTTCGTTGCGCCTGCAACGCCGCCGAACGAGTACGAACCGCCGACCGTGAAGCCGTAGAACTTCGGCGACATGTAGACGAGCGAGTTGTTCGCGCGGTAGCTGGTATCCAGCGAATCGATATCGCCCGGGTGCGCGCCGTAGTAACCGGTCAGCCAGGTCGTCGGGCTATACGGCGACAGCAGCGTGTAGTACGCGGTGTACTGACGGCCAGCCGTCAGCGTACCGTACGACGCGTTGGTCATACCGACCCATGCCTGACGCGTGAAGATGCCGTTCGTCCATTGCGACGAGCCGTTGTTCGCGTTGAAGCCGGCTTCCAACTGGAAAATCGCCTTCGTGCCGCCGCCGAGATCTTCGCTGCCCTTCAGGCCGAAGCGGCTACCCGCCCAAATGCCGGTGGCCATCTGCACCTTCGAGTGACCGCCCGTGGTCGCACCGGTGGCCGACGAGTTGTTCTGCCAAGCGATAGCGTTATCGACGATACCGTACAGGGTCACGCTGCTCTGGGCGTGGGCGGCGGTAGCGGCTGCAAGGCCAACTGCCGTCATGGCGAAAGCGACGCGCTTTTTCATTGATTCTCCGTCCTCAAAGAATGATTTCTTATCTGGTGTGGTCTTGTGACACATGTGCGAGTACATGCCGGCGCAATTCTGACGGATTACCAATCGTTTCCCAATATGCGCAGTCGGTCATCGTATGATCGACGCAACGCACGGGTTCACCAAACGGTTACATAACACCTGAAAACGCTTACGCGGCGGGCCTTTCCGGCATTTACCGGTGAAAACCCTAGCTTTACATTTTTACTGGTGCATCGAGACCGTCCGATGTCGTCAGACGCCTTCGGCAAATCTTGTCTTACCAATGCGCAACCGCTGTTGACGCCGCGATTCACGCCGCCGCGCAGGATCGCTGACATTCATGACACCCACATTTCGGGAAACGAAATCATGAAAACGTTTCAGTCGGTGCGTGGGAGATCAGACGGAAACGGCCCGGCGAACGCGGGACGAGGGACGATGGACAAGGGGCGATGCCGGCGCCTGTCGCACCGGCATCGTTCAGCGCGATTCAGCGCGTGGCCGGCTGCGCGAGGCGCGTATTCACGGCATCGGCGAGCACGGTCATGCGCGCACGGATCGCCGTGTTCGAGCCGACGAGCGCGAGCGACGACGCCATGATCCGGTAGATGCGCTTTCTCGGCACCTTGGCCGGCTTCGCCGGATCGAGCCACGCGTCGTGGCCGGCCAGCAGTTCGAGCGTTTCGAGGCCGATCATGATCGGCCACAGGCATGCGAGCCGCAGCCGTACGAAGCGGCGCGGGATCGCGAGCGTATACAGGCTCGCGTCGCGATACTGGTCGAGCGCCACGCGCAGCAGGTCGACCAGCACGCCGCGCGCACGCGCCGACGCGTCGGGCGACATCAGGTCGGCCAGGCCGATCCCGTGCGCGCCCAGCACATCCTCGGGCAGGTAGCAGCGGCCGATGCGCAGGTCCTTCGCGCAGTCGCGCAGGATGTTGGTCATCTGCAGCGCCTTGCCGAAACGAATGCCCTTCTCGCGCATGTCCGGCAAATCCCAGCCGCGCGCGGCGTGCGTATGCGCGCCCGTCATGTCGGTCCAGAACTCGCCCACGCAGCCGGCGACGAGGTACGTGTAGCGGTCGAGCACGTCGCGCGTCGGCAGCGACGCGACCTGGCCCGACTGCTCGTCGGGGAACGTGCGCAGGTCGAATTCCATCCCCGACGTCAGCGTCGCGACGACCTTGCGGATCGACGCGCGGTCGGCGTCCGGCTGCGCGCGCAGCAGCGCGAGCATCGGCTCCATCGCGCCGAGCAGCACGTGCTCGTGCGAATCGGTCTGCATCCGCGTCACGTCCTCGAGCGAACGCGACAGCGCCGCGCCGTCGCCGAGCCGTTCGATCTCGTCGCGCAGGTCGGTCAGCAACGCCGCCCGGCGATCGGGCGCGACGAGCGCCGTGTCGGCGATCGTGTCGGCCGCGCGCGCGAGCAGGTACGCGAGGCCGACCGGGTCGCGCATGCCGTCGGGCAGCACGCGCAGCGTCAGGTAGAAGGAGCGGGAAACGTTCTTCAGCAGCTCGCCGAGCAGATAGGCGGGATCGGTATGGGTCGTCATGGGTCGGGAAAAATCGGCCGGCGCGGGCCCCGGACGCACACGGGCGCCGGGCACCCGCGCCGGCCCGCGAGTCGCCGCATCGTCGCGCCAGGCGGGCGTCGGCCCCGGCGCGGCGATGCAAAATTCCCGCAAGTTTAGTGCATCCGGCGCGCGGCCTGCCGGCGATGGCCGGAATGCGGCGCGCGCACGGCTACCGTGCCCTCGTCCTGCCGCGCACATTGCGCCCTCAAACGAAACAGAAAGGCATAAGTAATACATATGTAATGATTCGATGCGACGATCGCGTCCCGTTCGGTTCCGCGCGGCACGGTACGACAGCCACGCCGGCGGAGCGACCGCCCTTTCCGACTCCCGTTTCGAAGGTTCATCGACATGCTCCTCAAGCGCCCGAGCGCCCTGCGCTACGTCCCGTTCGCCTGTGCCGCCACCTTCCTGCTCGCCGCGTGCGGCGGCGACGACGCGCTGACGTCCGATCCCACGCAGCCGATTTCCGCGAAGGTCCAGGTGGTCGGCCATCGCGGCGCGAGCGCGCTGCGCCCCGAACACACGCTCGCGTCGTACCGCAAGGCGATCGAGGACGGCGCGGACGTCATCGAGCCCGACCTCGTGTCGACGCGCGACGGCATGCTCGTCGCGCACCACGAGAACGAGATCTCGGGCACCACGAACGTGTCGGCGCTGCCGCAGTTCGCGAGCCGCAGGGCGACCAAGACGATCGACGGCGCGCAGCTGACAGGCTGGTTCACCGAGGATTTCACGCTCGCCGAGCTGAAGACGCTGCGCGCCCGCGAGCGCATTCCGCAGGTCCGCCCCGCGAACACCGCGTACAACGACCAGTTCGAGATTCCGACCTTCGACGAGATCGTCGCGCTCGCGAAGCAGATGTCCGCGCAGACCGGTCGCACGATCCACCTGTATCCGGAAACCAAGCATCCGACCTACTTCCAGTCGATCGACCTGCCGCTCGAGGACCGTCTCGTCGACGCGCTGCTGAAGGATCCGTACACGTCGCGCACGGCGACCGTCTACATCCAGTCGTTCGAGGTCGCGAACCTGAAGACGATCCGCAACCGGATCAAGTCGAGCCAGCCGAACTGGAAGCTCGTGCAGTTGATGGACGAAGCCGGCCAGCGCCCGTACGACTTCGTGAAGGCGAACGACAAGCGCACGTACGGCGACCTGTCGACGCGCGACGGCATGCGCGAAATCGCGACCTATGCGAACGGCGTCGGCCCGTACAAGACTTCGATCATCGCGGTCGCCGCGGACGGCACGCTGCAGCAGCCGACGCCGTACGTGCGCTACGCGCACGAGGCCGGCCTCGTCGTGCATCCGTACACGTTCCGCCCGGAGAACAACTTCCTGCCCGCGTCGCTGAAGGACGGCGGCACGCCGGGCACGCGCAACACCGCCGGCTCGGTGCGCGAGATCCAGGCTTACCTGCGCGCAGGCATCGACGGCTTTTTCACCGACGATCCGGCCGTGGGCCGCACGGCCGTCGATACGTTCAAGCGCTGAACGTGCCGAGCGTGCCGCGCGTGCGGTAGCCGGGCGCGGCGCACAGCGTGCCGCGCCCGGTTGTGCCGCATCGGTCAGATCACGCTGAAGTGGTGCGTGCCGTCCCGCTTCAGCTGGTCGACCAGCCCGTATTCCCAGTCGAGATACGCCTGCATCGCGGCGGCCGCGTTGTCGGTGCCTTCGTACGGGCGCCGGTAGCGGTCGACGCGCGGTGACGCGAGGTGCGTCTCGCCGCTTTCGAGCGGCAGCCCGGCATCGATCCATGCCGCCGTGCCGCCGGTCAGCACCGCAATGTCGGCCGAAGCCGGCAGCAGCGCGCGTGCGTCGTCCGCCGCGAACCGCGCAAGCAGGCTCGATCCGCATGTGAACACGTAGCGCTTCGCGGGCGGGATCGCCGCGAGCGCGTCGCGCAACTGCGCGCGCACGGCGAACCACGCGCCCGGGATATGGCGCTTCACGTAGTTCGCGCTGGCCGTCACATCGACGATCGCCAGCTCGCCGGGCGCAGCCTCCTTCAGCCAGCCCGCGAGCGACGCAGGCGACACGTCGGTTGCGGGCGGCGTCGCCGGCACGTCGCGCGGCGGCTGGCCGCGCTCGCCGAACGCCGCCGTACCGGCCGGTTCGACAACGCGCACGTCCCAGCCCATCTGCGCGAGCCACGACGCGGTCATGTCCGCGCGCACGCCGTCGTCGTCGGCGAGCACGATCCGCGCGCCGCGCACGGCCGCGTGATGGTCGGTCTCCTGCACGAGCTGGCCGCCCGGCGTGCTCAGGAAGCCCGGCAGATGGCCGGCCTCGTATTCCTCCGGCGTACGCACATCGAAGCGGTACAGCGTGCGGCCCGGCTCGTCGAACGCGGCGACGTCCGCGAGCGCGATGCGCGGCACGCCGGCGCGTTCGGCCACCGCGCGCGCAGCCTGGCGCGCATCGGCGCGCTGCGCTACATCGATGTCGTCCGGAAAACGTCGCGCGGCACCGCGCTCGAGCGTCTGGCCGGCAAGCGTCCAGCCGATCGTGCCGTTGCGCAGCGCCGCGATCGGGTTCGGCAGCCCCGCGTTGATCAGCGACTGCGTGCCGATGATGCTGCGCGTGCGGCCCGCGCAGTTGACGACCACCTGCGTTTGCGGATTCGGCGCGAGCGAGCGCACGCGCAGCACGAGTTCCGCGCCCGGCACGCTCGTCGAGGTCGGGATGTTCATCGTCCGGTATTCGTCGAAACGGCGCGCATCGACGATCACGACGTCGGCCTTCGCGTCGATCAGCGCCTGCACTTCCTGCGCGGACAGCGACGGCGTATGCCGCCCGGCCTCGACCCATTCGCCGAACGACTTGCTCGGCACGTTCACGTCGATGAACAGTTCGCCGCCCGCGGCCAGCCAGCCCGCGAGGCCGCCGTCGAGCAGCCGCACGTCGGTGTAGCCGAGCTGCGCGAGCTTCGCGGCCGCGCGGGGCGCGAGATCCTCGCCGCCCGCTTCGCCGAACACGACGATCGGCGTGTCGCGGCGCGGAATCCGCGTCCACGCGTCGAGTTCGAGTTTGGACAGCGGAAAGTTGGCGGCCCACAGCGGGTGGCCCTGTGCGTACGGATCTTCCTCGCGTACGTCGATCAGCGCGATCTCGTCGCGGGCAAGCAGGCGCGCGCGCACGTCCTGGTACGACGCGGCGGGAAAGCGGGAAGTGGAATCGGCGGATTGCGTCACGATGTCTCTGTCGGATTCTGTTGAAGTCGGTGAAGAAAGCAAAACAAAACGGATCAATCTTGAGCCCGCCGGCGCGCGCCCGCAACGGGCCGCGCCAACGGGCGTTGCATCAGGCGTTCGAATAGCCCGACACGAAAGGCTTCACGGTGCCGTCGTCCAGGTACACCGCGCGCTCGACCTTGCCGATGTTCGCGCCGTACACGTGGATGCTGATCGATACCTGATCGGCGAATGCGTTGGTCACGCGATGGACGTCGCCGATGCGCGGCGACACGGCTTCAACCTCGCCCGGCTGCAGCCGCACGGCTTCGCCGGACGGCACCGGCTTGCCCGCTTCGTCGAACCGGTACGGTTGCGAGAACTCGCCGCCGCGCAGCATCCCGATCAACCCCCACACCGTGTGGTTGTGGATCGGCGTCGTCTGGCCGGGCCCCCACACAAAGCTGACGACCGAGAACCGCTCGTCCGGGTCGAGATGCAGCAGGTACTGCCGATAGCGCGCGGGATCGGGCTGGGCGAACGCGTCGGGCAACCAGTCGTCGTGTTCGACGAGCGCGGCGAGCAGCGCACCGCCCTCGTCGAGGATGCGCGCCTCGTTCGCGCCGGACGCGAGCAGCGCGCCCAGACCGTCGACGAACGGACGCAGCGGCGTCTGATCCAACGAAAGCGTACTCATCGGCTGCCTCCTCGAATATGATGCCGAATATGATGGATCGTCATGATGCACCCGAAAGACCATGCAGAACAAACATGAAAATTAGCGATATCGACGCTTTTGCAGCGGTCGTCCGCTGCCAGACCCTGAGCCAGGCCGCGACCGAGCTCGGGATGACGCAGCCCGCGATCACGCGGCGCGTCCAGAATCTCGAAGAAGCGCTCGGCGTGATCCTGCTCGATCGCAACACGAAGCCGCCGCGCCCGACCGATATCGGCCGGCAGGTATTCGAGCAGTGTCGCGCGATCCTGCGCGAAGTCGATGCGCTGCGCGAACTGACGGCCGGCCAGCAGCCGCCCACCGGCGAATTCCGGATCGGGCTCACGCAGGGGCTCGGCGAACTGATGCTGCCCGCACTCATCGCGGAACTCGCCGCGCAGTGGCCCGCGCTCGCGACGCAGGTCACGACCGCGTGGGGCGGTATGCTCGTCGAGCGCGTCGCACGCCGCGAACTCGATGCGGCGCTCGTGTTCCTCGCACGCGAGATGGTGCTGCCGGCGCAGGTCGAGGGCGAACGGCTGCTGGCCACGCGGCTCGTCGCGGTCGGCCGCAAGGGCGACTGGCCGCGCCGCAGCTACCGGCTCGCCGATTGCCACGCGCGCGGCTGGGTGCTCAATCCCGACGGCTGCGGCTTTCGCGCGGGCCTGCGGCGCGCGCTCGACGCGCAGGGCCTGCCGATGCCGGTCACGCTCGACACCTACGGCCGCGACCTGCAACTGCGGAGCGTCGCGAACGGCTTCGGCGTCGGGCTGATGCCGCTGCCGCTCGTCGAAGGCAGCCCGCTGCGCGATGCGCTCGACATCGTGCCGCTCGCCGATTTCAAGCCGCAGATCGATCTGTGGCTGCTGCGCCGGCACGATGCGGCCCGCTTCGACGCACCGCTCGCGGCCGTCGCCGCGCATGCGCGCGCGGCGTTCGCATTGCCCGAGCAGACGCACGGCAAGGCTGCGTGACCGTACGGGGCGGCGTCGGCACGGCGCCGCCCTGCTTGCTCCCGCGGCCGCCCCGCTCCGCTCACGCATCGTTTCGCTCGTGTTCGACCTCGTTGCGTGACGTCCCGCCCGCCTCCGCCTTCGTTTCTCCCCGACCCGCCGCTTCGAGCGCCGCACGCCCCGCCGCGACCGCGATCGCATCGTCCTGCGGCGTATGCACGCGGCTGCACAGCACGTCGCGATAGTGGCGTTCGAGCGGATTGCCGCGACTCAGCCCGTGATTGCCCGACAGCTTCAGCGCCTGCTCGACCGCACGGATCGCGTGCTCGGTCACGGTTCGCTTGACGAGGCCGCTGGTCGTGACCGACGGCGCGTCGCCTGCGTCGGTGCGCGCGATGTGATCGTCGAGCAGCACGCGGTTCGCATTCAGCCAGCCCTCGATTTCGCCGACCGCCTCCTGCACGCGCGGCAGCGTCGCGAGCGGCACGCCGAGCCCGCTCGGCGCACGCGTCGTCGCGAAACCGATCAACCAGTCGCGCGATGCCCGCGCCACCGCGTCGTACAGACTGCCGAGCAGCGCGACCATCCACGCCTGCTGGTCGGCGTGTGCGTCGGTATCCGCATGGGTCGCGGCCGACACGGCCCACGCTTGCGGCGCGCGCACGTCGACCGCGTGATCGGCCGGCAGCCGCACGTCGTCGAACACGACCTCGTGGCTGCCCGATGCGCGCAAGCCCAGGTGATTCCAGCTTTCGATCACGCGGATCCGATCACCATCCGCGTCACGGTCGCGCGGCACGAGAAACACGCCGACCCGCGGCTCCGGTTCATCGGTGCGCGCCCACACGGCCAGCCAGCGCAGCGCCGGAATCCCGGTGCTGTACAGCTTGTGGCCGGACAGCCGCCAGCCGTCGCCGTCGCGGCGCGCAACGGTTTCCGGCAGGCCGCCGCGCGACGGCGAACCGAGCGCGGGCTCGACGCGCAGCGCGTTGATCAGCGCGCCTTGCGTGACCGCGCTGTCGAACACCGCGCGCCGCACCGGTGCAGGCCAGCGGTTGTCGGCGCGGCCGAGCGCGCGATGCTGCAGATACGTCATCGTCAACACCAGCGCGGTCGCCGGGTCGGCCCGCGCGACGGCGGTGACGATCCGGCTCGCCTGCGCAAGCGTCGCGCCGGCGCCGCCATGCTCGCGCGGCACGACCTGCGCGATCAGCCCCGCGCGATGCAGCCGCGCGAAGTTTTCGTGCGGGAAACGGCCGTCGACGTCGTTGCGGGCCGCATCGGCGGCGAGTTCGGGGGTGAGGCGGTCGAGCAGCGCGGCGACGCGCGCGTCGTCTGCATTGTCGGTGGGCAGGAGGCGCAGCGAAGGCTGCTGCGGCGACGGCGAGGAAGCGGCAAGGCTGGCGGACATCGAGACAGATTCCCTGGGTAATGCACGAAGGCGGCACAAAGGCGGCAAAGGCGGCCATAGCGGTGATCAATCGGCACGCGCCACACGCCGCACGACACGCCGCCAACGCGCGCCAGATCATTCACGAGCCCACAGCGTATGCGCAACGCACACGCGCCCAAACCATGCAAATCTGATATTCAAATCGGGATTGATTATTTCCATTCCGCATGATCGCGGCGTTAACCTGCGCTCCATTCCTGCCCGGCCGTGCGCCGGGACATCCCTGCACCGGAGACCTAGATGAGCGTCGAATTCATCGGCATGATCCAGAGCCAGAAGCAATCGGAAATCCACCCGGCGTCCGGCCCCGTGGTCGATCCCGACTACGTGCGCGACTTTGCCCGCGCCCACGAAACGGCCGGCTTCGACCGAATCCTCGTGCCGCATCACTCGACCGGCCCGTCGGCGACGCTGACGATCGCGTTCGCGGCGGCCGCGACCGAGCGCATCCACTTCATGCTCGCGCATCGCCCGGGCTTCACCGCGCCGACGCTCGCCGCGCGGCAGATCGCGACGCTCGACCAGTTCAGCCGCGGCCGGCTCGCCGTGCACTTCATCTCCGGCGGCTCGGACAGCGAGCAGCAGCGCGACGGCGATTTCCTCGACCACGACGCGCGCTATGCGCGCACCGACGAATACCTCGGCATCCTGCGGCGCATCTGGACCGAAGCGCAGCCGTTCGATCACGACGGCGCGCACTATCGGTTCAAGCAGGGCTTTTCGGAAGTGAAGCCGTTCCAGCGGCCGCACGTGCCGATCTATTTCGGCGGCGCATCGGCAGCCGCGCTCGCCGTGGCCGGCAAGCATGCGGACGTCTACGCGCTGTGGGGCGAATCGCTCGACCAGGTGCGCGACCTGACTGCGCGCGTGCGCGCCGAAGCCGCGCAGCACGGCCGGCAGGTGCGTTTCTCCGTGTCGTTCCGCCCGATCCTCGCCGCGACCGAAGACGAAGCGTGGGCGCGCGCGCATCGCATCCTCGACGAAACGCGCCGGCTGCGCGAAGCGGCCGGCCTTGGCGCCGGCGGCCCGCAGCAGAGCGAAGGCGCGCGGCGCCTGCTGGCTGCGGCCGAACGCGGCTCGCGCGTCGACAAGCGGCTGTGGACCGAGATCGCAAAGCTCACCGGCGCGCGCTCGAATTCGACGGCGCTCGTCGGCACGCCCGAACAGGTCGCCGACGCACTGCTCGACTACTACGACCTCGGTGTCACGACGTTCCTGATCCGCGGCTTCGACCCGCTCGAAGATGCGATCGACTACGGCCGCGACCTGATTCCGCGCGTGCGCAGCGCTGTCGCCGCACGCGACGCGGCGCGCCGCGCCGCATGACGCAAAGGGAGCCGCACGCCATGTCCGCCGTCCTCTCCCAGCCCGAGCGCACCGCGTCGGGCCTCGTGCTCGCCGAAGCGCCGCGCCAGCATTTCTGGTTCGACCCGCCCGCGCCGCGCATCGACGTCGCCGCCGAACGCCGCCACCGGCAGGAGCGGCTCGCGGCCGCGTTCCGCCTGTTCGCGCGCTTCGGCTTCGCGTCGGGGCTCGCCGGTCACATCACCGCACGCGATCCGGAACTGCCCGACCATTTCTGGGTGAACCCGCTCGGCGTGCATTTCTCGCAGATCAAGGTGTCCGACCTGCTGCTCGTCAACGCACGCGGCGAAACCGCGATCGGCACGCGGCCGCTGAACAAGGCCGCGTTCGCGATCCATGCAGCAATCCACGATGCGCATCCGCACATCGTCGCCGCCGCGCATACGCATTCGACGTACGGCAAGGCGTGGTCGACGCTCGGCCGCCCGCTCGATCCGCTGACTCAGGACGCGTGCGTGTTCTACGAGGATCACGCGCTGTTCGACGACTTCACGGGGATGGTCGTCGACACGAGCGAAGGGGCGCGGATCGCACACGCGCTCGCGAAGCCGGACGGCGGCACGCACAAGGGCGCGATCCTGAAGAACCACGGCATCCTGACGGCCGGCCCGACGGTCGAGGCCGCTGCGTGGTGGTACATCGCGCTCGACAACGCCGCGCACACGCAATTGCTGGCCGAAGCGGCCGGCACGCCGCAACCGATCGATCACGCGACCGCGCGCCACACGCACGGCCAGATCGGCGGCCCCGAGGGCGCGCTGCATGCATTCGACAGCCTGTTCGCGCGCGTCGTCGCCGACGAACCCGACCTGCTCGACTGAACGATCCTTCCGCACGAACGAGACCAGACCATGACCCACACCACCGCCACCGCGCCGGCCGACACGCACGACGACACACGCCGCCGGCTGCTGCGCGCGGCCGGCGCTGCCGCGCTCGCCGTGCCCGCGATCACGCTCGGCCGCCAGGCCTGGTCCGCGCCGCCGCTGAAGAAGCTGACGTTCGCGTGGAACCAGAACGCGTTCTGCCTGACGCCGATCGTCGTCGCGCAGGAGCGCGGCTTCTTCGAGAAGAACGGCCTGAAGGTCGACCTGATCAACTACAGCGGGTCGACCGACCAGTTGCTCGAATCGATCGCGACCGGCAAGGCCGACGCGGCGGTCGGGATGATCCACCGCTGGCTGAAGCCGCTCGAAGCCGGCTTCGACGTGAAGATCATCGGCAGCTCGCACGGCGGCTGCGTGCGGCTGGTCGGCGCGAAGGCAGCCGGCGTCACGACGCTGCAGGCGCTGAAGGGCAAGACGGTCGGCGTCAGCGATCTCGCCGCGCCCGGCAAGCATTTCTTCTCGATCCTGCTCGCGAAGAACGGGATCGATCCCGAGCGCGACGTCACGTGGCGGCAGTATCCGGCCGACCTGCTCGGCGTCGCGGTCGACAAGGGCGAGATCCACGCGATCGCCGACGGCGACCCGAATCTCTTTCTGCTCGAGAAGCGCAGCAACGGCGCGTATACCGAGCTGGCGACCAACCTGTCCGGCGAATACGCGCGCAAGGTGTGCTGCGTGATCGGTGCGCGCGGCGACCTCGTGCGCAACGACCGACCGGCCGCCGCCGCGCTCGCGCGCTCGATCGTGCAGGCGACCGAATTCACCCACGACAATCCGAACGAGGCCGCGAAGGTGTTCGCGAAGTATTCGCCGAAGATCAGCCCCGAGGACCTGCGCAAGCTCTACGCGACGCTCACCTACACGCATCACCCGACCAACGTCGACCTGCAGCAGGAAATCGCGTTTTATGCGGACGATTTCCGCCGTATCAGCGTGCTGAAGAAAAGCACCGACCCGCAGCGCTTCGCGCAGCAGGTCTATGCGAACGTGCTGGGGTAACGCGATGTCGACGATCGAACAGGCTTCCACCGCACGCGCCTCTTCCGTACCGGCCGGCGGCAGTACCACTGCGTCCGCGCGCGTCGCCTGCACGGCCTGCGAGGCCACGCTGGCAGCCGAAGGCCGCCGCGCACGGGCCTGGCCGACCGGCATCGCCGCCGCGCTTGCATGGGCCGCGCTCGGCGCGCTCACGCAACTGTGGCCGAACCGCGTCGTCGGCTTCACCGACTGGGCGTACACGGACACGTTCGGCACGGCCGCCTGGTCGATCGCCGCGCTGCTGCTCGCCGCCGCCACGCTCGGCCAGCTCGTTCCCGCCACGCGCACGCGGCTCGCGCGCGTGCGTCTGGCCGGCCCGTGGCTCGTCGCGCTGCCGCTCGCGCTCGCCGCCTGGGAAATCCTCACCGCTAAAACCGGCTGGCTGCCCACGCCGTTCTTCGCGCCGCCGCAGGCGCTGATCGAAGTCTACGTCGACGACTGGCCGCGCCTCGTCGGCAGCGCCGGCAACACGCTGAAGCTGCTCGCGCTCGGGTTTGCGTACGGCGTCACGGTCGGCTTCGCGGTCGGCGTATCGATCGGCTGGTCGCGCCGGATCGGCTACTGGGTGCATCCGGTGCTGCGCGTGCTCGGCCCCGTGCCGGCCACCGCGCTGCTGCCGCTCACGTTCTACTTCTTCCCGTCGAGCTATTCGGCCGCCGCGTTCCTGATCGCGCTGTCGACCGGCTTCCCGGTCGCCGTGCTCACGTGGTCCGGCGTCGCGAGCGTCAACCGGCAGTACTACGACGTCGCGCGCACACTCGGCGCGGACGCGCGCTTTCTCGTGCTGCGCGTTGCGATTCCGGCCGCGCTGCCGCACGTGTTCGTCGGCGTTTTCATGGGGCTGAGCGCGTCGTTCACGGTGCTCGTCGTCGCCGAGATGATGGGCGTCAAGTCGGGGCTCGGCTGGTACCTGAGCTGGGCGCAGGGCTGGGCGTCGTACGTGAACATGTATGCGGCGCTGATCGTGATGGCGCTGCTGTTTTCCGGGCTGATCGCGCTGCTGTTCGCGGTGCGCGACCGCGTGCTCGCATGGCAGAAAGGAACCGTCAAATGGTAAGCGCCGCCGTACTCGACTCCGCTGTTTCCGTCGCCCCCGCCGCTACGCCGGCGCGCGGCGCGCGCATCGACATCCGTCACGTCAGCCATGCGTTCGACGGCCCCGGCGGCCCGCTGCCGGTGCTCGACGACGTCAACCTGTCGGTCGCCGCCGGCGAATTCGTCGCGCTGCTCGGCCCGAGCGGCTGCGGGAAGTCGACGCTGCTGCGTCTCGTCGCCGGCCTCGATGCCGCTGGGCAAGGCACCATCGCGCAGGACGGCGTGCCGATCGAACGACCCGACCCGTCGCGCATCGTCGTGTTCCAGGACCCGACGCTGTACCCGTGGCGACGCGTGCGCGCGAACGTCGCGCTCGGCCTCGAAGCGCGCGGCGTGGCGCGCGCGAACCGGCATCGCGTCGACGATGCGCTCGCGCGCGTCGGGCTGCAGGACTTCTCGAACGCGTTCCCGCATCAGTTGTCCGGCGGGATGGCGCAGCGCGTCGCGCTCGCCCGCGCGCTCGTCAACGATCCGCGCCTGCTGATTCTCGACGAGCCGCTCGGCAAGCTCGATTCGCTGACGCGGCTCACGATGCAGGCCGAGCTGACCGCGCTGTGGCGACGCGACGGCTTCTCGGCGCTGCTCGTCACGCACGACGTCGAGGAGGCGCTGTTCCTCGCGCAGCGCGTGATCGTGTTCGGGCCGCGTCCCGCGCGGATCGTCGCCGAATTGCGCGTCGACCTGCCCTACCCGCGCCATCGCGGCGACCCGCGCCTCGCCGCGCTGCGCCATGAAGCGTTACGGCATCTCGGACTCGATGCGAGCTGGTAGATGCGCGGTGCCATTCGCCGGATTGACGCGTCGCGGCGCGCGCGCCGCCGATGAGTGCGCCGCCGTTCGCCGACTGGACGCTTGTGTTCCTGCAATGGCTGTATCGCGCGCAGGTCGCGCTGGCGCGCCTGCTGCACGCGGCCGGCCTGACCGGCGACGCCGACGGGCAGGCCGCGTGGCCGTGGGCGCACCGGATCGCGCTCGAGACGCTGCGCATCGACGCGGGGCTGACGCGGCAACTGGCGTTCGCGTGCGCGGCGACGACGCTCGCCGCCCTGCTCGCCTGCATCGCGCTCGCTTCGCGCAAGTGGCGTTTTGCGTCGGCGATCGCCGCGCTGGCCGTTGCATGGTTCGCGCCGTGGCCGCCGCTGTCGCTGTGGCTTTCGCCCGCCGTGCCGACGAGTTTCCAGCGCGATCCCGCGCCGTTTTCCATATCGAACGTCATGCGCGGCACGCACCTGTATGCGCAACACTGCGCGGCCTGCCACGGCGAGGACGGACGTGGCGAAGGGCCGCTCGCGGCCACGCTCGCGCACTGGCCGCCCACCTTTGCCGGCGCGCTGCTGGCCCGCCGCCTCGACGGCGAGTTGTTCTGGCGCGTGCGGCATGGCATGCGCGACGAACACGGCGCATCGACGATGCCCGGCTTCGCCGCGACGCTCGACCCGCAGGACACCTGGGCCGTGCTCGATTATCTGAAAGCGCTCGCGGCCGGCAGCGGCGCGCAGGCCGAAGGAGCATGGCCCGTGCCGGTCGCGTTGCCCGCGCTCGACGTGCGCTGCGGCAACGACACACCGCAGCCGCTCGAACGCTGGCGCGCCGGCCAGCGCGTGCGCATCGTCGCACTCGCGCCGGATGCGCTGCCGCCGCCCGAAGATGCGCGCTGGCAGACGCTGCTCGTGACGCCACACGGTGCGCGCGCGCAACCGGCGGGCAACCTCCGCGCGAACTGCGTCGCGGCGACGCCCGACGCGTGGCAGGCGTTCGCGACGATCGCGGGCGTGCCGGCCGACGCACTCGGCGGCACCCAGCTTCTCGCCGATCGTCGCGGCTGGCTGCGCGCGCGGGCACTGCCGGGCAGTGCCGGCTGGTCGGATGCCGATCTGCTGTGCCGCTCGGACACGGCGGCCCCGAAAAACCCGCGAACCGTGCGCGCGACGAACGGCGATCCGCTGACCGCGCTGCTGCTGCGCGTCGACGCGGACCCCGTGCGCGACGTGCAGGCCGGGCTCCCGCACTGAATTCCCGAACCTTTCTTCCAACCGACCCGACTTCACGATGAATCCGTCCCGACGCCATTTCCTCGCGCAGGCGAGCGCCCTCGCCACCGTCGCCGCGGCCCCGGCCGCGCTGCGCGCGCAATCGGGCGCACGGCCGCTGCTGCGCGCCGGCGACCAGAAAGGCGGGCTGCGCGCACTGCTCGAAGCGGCCGGCGAACTGAGCGGCCTCACGTACGACATCGCGTGGACCGAGTTCCCGGCCGCCGCACCGCTCGCCGAAGCACTGAACGCGGCCGCCGTCGACTGCGGACCGATCGGCGACGCGCCGGTGATCTTCGCGCTCGCGTCGGGCGCACGCATCAAGGTGATCGGCGCGAACCGTTCCGATCCGTACGGCACGGCCGTGCTCGTGCGACCCGACTCGGCGCTGAAAGGTGCGGCCGACCTGAAGGGCAAGCGTATCGGCACCACGCGCGGCTCGATCGGCCATTTCGTCACGCTGAAGGCTCTCGACGCAGCCGGCCTGCCGCCCGATGCCGTGTCGTTCCGCTTCCTGTCGCCGGCCGACACGATGCTCGCGCTCGCGACCGGATCGATCGACGCATGGGCGACGTGGGAACCCTATACCGCGCTCGCCGAAACGAGCGGCCGCGCGCGCGTGCTCGTCAACGGCCGCGGGCTGTGGTCGGGCCTCAGCTATGTCGCGGCGACCGACGCGGCGATCGCGTCGAAGCGCGACGTATTGCACGACTTCCTGCAGCGCATCGTGCGCGCGCAGGCGTGGTCATACCGGCATGTCGACGCGTATTCCGCCGCGCTCGCGCGCATCATCGGCATTCCGCAGGCCGCCGCGAAGCTGCAGTTCGAGCGCCGGAACACGCGCTGGCAGCCGATCGATGCGACGGTGATCGCCGGGCAGCAGCGCACGGCCGACTTCTACCTGAAGGCCGGACTGCTGCGCCAGCCGCTCGACGTGCGTACGACGTTCGACCCCGGCTTCCCGCTCGCGTAACCGGCCGCGCGGCGGTGCGCAACCGCCCGAACGGCTTGGGCACGATCTGGCACAATCGCGTTTTGACTATCCTCGTCATTCGAAGCCAGCGCCATGCCAGCCATCAGCGAACTTTTCGTCTATCCGATCAAATCCTGCGCCGGCATCGCGCTGTCGCGCGCGCAACTGCTCGAAACGGGCCTTGCCTACGACCGCCACTGGCTGATCACCGACCCCGACGGGCAGATGATCACGCAGCGCACGCACCCGCGCCTTGCGCTGATCCGCACCGCGCTCGACAGCGATGCGCTCGTGCTGAACGCGCCGGGCATGCGCGAAATCCGCACGCCGCTCGACGGCCACGCGTCTCCCGCCACCCCGAAAATGGCCGCGACCGTCTGGCGCGACACCGTCGACGCGATCGACACCGGCGCCGAAACGGCCGCCTGGCTCACCGAATTCCTCGGCGTGCCCACAAAGCTCGTGCGCTTCGGGCCTGACGCGCGCCGTGCCTGCAATCGCAAATGGACGGGCGAGATCGATACGCACACGCAGTTCGCGGACGGCTATCCACTGCTCGTGATCGGACAGTCGTCGCTCGACGACCTGAACGCACGGCTCGTCGCGAAAGGCGCACCGGCGATTCCGATGAACCGCTTCCGCCCGAACATCGTCGTGTCGGATCTCGATGCCTACGAAGAGGATTTCGTCGAACACCTCGACACCGAAGGCGCGACGCCGGTGCGGCTGCGCCTCGTGAAACTGTGCACGCGCTGCCCGATGCCGACGATCGACCAGGTCACCGGCGCGCCCGATCCCGCATGGCCGCACGAGCCGACCGACACGATGCAGGTCTATCGCGCGAACCCCAACTACGACGACGCGCTGACGTTCGGCATCAACGCGATCGTCGTCGAAGGTGCCGGGGCGTGGCTCGAAATCGGCCAGTCGGTCGAAGCGGAGCTCGGATTCGGCGATTGAGCCGCGCTCACGGAACCACTCGCACAATCGGATAACCGTCGACGCCAGGAAGCAGCCGCTCACGACCCGCCGCTTCCCGCATCGTCACGCGCGATTACGCGGCGCGCGGCTCCGCTTCGTTCGCCACGGGCAGCCGGATCGTCACGACCAACCCGCCGCCCGCCGCATCGGCCAGCGCCACGCTGCCCTGATGCACGCGCGCGACCTCCCGCACGATCGACAGCCCGAGCCCCGTCCCTTCGACCGTCTGCGTCTTGCTGCCGCGATGGAAGCGCTCGAACACCGCGTCGCGTTCGTCGGCCGGAATGCCCGGCCCGTTGTCGATCACGTCGAGCCGCGCATGCTCGCCGTCGCGCGACACGCGCACCGTGATCACCGCGCGGTCGCCCGCATAGCGGATCGCGTTGTCGATCAGGTTGCCGATCATCTCGCCGAGCAGGTCGGGCTGCCCATGCACGTCGACGTCGGCCTCGTGCTCGAAGCCGAGATCGATGTCGCGCGCGCGTGCGACGGGCGACCAGTCGAGCGTCACACTGCGTGCGAGCCGGTACAGCGCGACCGGCTTGTGCGCGACCGCATGGCCGCTGTCCGAATCGAGCCGCGACAGCGACAGCAGTTGCTGGACGATCTTCGCGGCCTGTCGCACCGCGCCGTTCGCGCGCCGCAGGTGCCCGTTCGCGCGCGGTTGCTCGTCGGGCCGCAGCGCGAGTTCGACGCCGGCCTGCACGGCCGCGAGCGGCGTCTTCAGTTGATGAGCCGCATCCGCGAAGAAGCGGCGCCGCGCGACCTGCATCCGCTGCGTGCGCCCGATATACTGGTTGATCGAATCGACGAGCGGCGCCAACTCGCTCGGCATCGCGCCGGTGTCGAGCGGCGTCGGGTCGTCCTCGCTGCGCGCGGCGACCGTCGCCGACAGCCGGTTCAACGGCCGCAGCCCGCGCCCGACACCGAGCCAGACGATCCCGAGCGCGAGCACAACCAGCAGCCCTTCCTGCAGCAGCGACCCCACCAGGATCTCGCGCGCGAGCGCCTGGCGCGCCTCGATCGTCTCGCCGACCATCACCCACACGATGCGCGACTGCGCGGTCGGCACGTCGTGCACCGGGATGCGCAGCGCGGCCATCCGCAATTGCTCGCCGCGATAGACGACGTCGTAGTAGCGCGTGACGAACAGCGCGCCGTCGCCCGCGTCGCGCCCCAGCGGCAGAGGCAGGTCCGGGTAGCCGGTGATCGTGTGGCCGTTGTCCTGGCGGATCAGGTAGTAGATCTTGCCGCCGTCGCTCGATTCGAGCATTTCGAGCGCGAGATACGGCAGGTCGACCTCGATCTCGCCGTCGTTGAGCCGCACGCCTTCGCGGATCGACTTCAGCGACGACGACAGCGTGCGGTCGAACGCGACGTGCGCGGCGCTCATCGCGCGCTGGTACGTGAGCCACGAATCGAGCGCGAGCAGCCCGAGCAGCGGCAGCAGCAGCCACAGCGCGACCTGGGTGCGCAGGTTCGGACGCTTCATCATGCCTCCCGCCGGGCCGCCCCAAGGGAGGCGTGCGCCCCCTCGGGGGGCAGCGAACAAAAGTGAGCGTGGGGGTTGTAACTCATACCGCCTTGGCTTCGAGCAGATACCCCAGCCCGCGCAACGTGACGATCGCGATGCCCGTGTTTTCGAGCTTCTTCCTCAGCCGGTACACGTAGATCTCGATCGCGTCGGCATTGACCGACTCGTCGAGCCCGAAGATCTTCTCCGACAGCGTTTCCTTGTTGATCGCGCGGCCGTTGCGCAGGATCAGCACCTCGAGTACCGAGCGCTCGCGCGGCGTGAGCGACAGCGGCTCGCCCGCGAGATGAAAGCTGCGGTCGATACTGTCATACGAAAGCGGCCCGCATTCGACCCGCGAATGCTCGTGGCCGAGACTGCGCCGGATCAGCGCACGGGCGCGCGCCTCCAGTTCGGTCAGCTCGAACGGCTTCGCGAGATAGTCGTCGGCGCCGAGATCGAGCCCCTTGACACGGTCCTCGACCGACCCGTGCGCGGTGAGGATCAGCACCGGCACCGGATTGCGGCGCGCGCGCAAGCGCCGCAGCACCTCCAGCCCGTCGAGCTTCGGCAGCCCGAGATCGAGGATCACCAGCGCGTAATCCTGCGTGCGCAGCACGTGGTCCGCCGCCTCCCCGTCCGCCATGTGATCGACCGCGAAGCGCGCGGCGCTCAGCGCGTCGTTCAACGACTGGGCCAGGTTCGGATTGTCTTCGACGAGCAGCACACGCATGGGGACCTCGGGAAATCCATGACACAAAGGACGCTATTGTGAACCGAAATGAAAGCAGGCTGAAAGTACCCCGCAATTAACATCCGCGTCACTCGAACAACATCTATACGTAACTGGAGGAAGACATGCCGTTTGCACCGAAGCAGCTCGCCGCCGCGCTGGCGGTCGTTCTGGGCACTGCCGCCGGCAGCGCCGCCGCGCAGGTTCCGGCCGGGTATCCGGGTAACTACCAAGGCGTGATCGATGCCGCGAAGAAGGAAGGCAAGCTGATCGTCTACTCGACCACCGACACGGGCCTCGTGCGTCCGCTGATCAAGGACTTCGAAAGCCTGTACGGCGTCAAGGTCGAGTACAACGACATGAACAGCACCGAGCTGTACAACCGCTACATCAGCGAGAACGCGGCGAGCAGCACCAGCGCCGACGTGCTGTGGAGCTCGGCGATGGACCTGCAGGTCAAGCTCGTCAACGACGGCCTGATGGCGTCCTACGATTCGCCCGAAAGCCCGAACGTGCCGCAATGGGCGCAATACCAGAAGCAGGCGTACGGCACGACATTCGAGCCGCTCGCGATCGTCTACAACAAGCGCCTGATCCCCGAGAACGAAGTGCCGACGACGCGCGCCGACCTGATCAAGCTCCTCACCACGCAAACCGACAAGTTCAAGGGCAAGGTCACGACCTACGACATCGAGAAATCGGGCGTCGGCTTCAACTACCTGACGCAGGACGCCCACGTGAACGAGAAGGTCACGTGGGAACTCGTGAAGGCGATCGGCGCGACCGGCCCGAAGCTGCAGTCGAGCACGGGCGCGATGATGGAGCGGATCTCGTCGGGCGAGAACCTGATCGGCTACAACATCATCGGGTCGTACGCCTATGCCAAGGCGAAGAAAGACAAGTCGATCGGCTATGTGTTTCCGAAGGACTACACGCAGGTCGTGAGCCGCCTCGCCACGGTCTCGAAGAAGGCGAAGAACCCGAACGCCGCGAAACTGTGGGTCGACTACCTGCTGTCGAAGCGTGGCCAGACGCTGATCGCGAACCAGGCGAACCTGTACGCGATCCGCGCGGACGTGACCGGCGAAACGTCGGCCGCGAGCCTCACTAAGGAACTCGGCGATTCGCTGAAGCCGATCCAGATCGGCACCGGCCTGCTCGTCTATCTCGACCAGTCGAAGCGGCTTGCTTTCCTGAAGCAATGGCAGCAGTCGATCAAGCGCTGATCCGCTGACCGGCCGGCCGCCCCGGAACCTTGCCCGGGCGGCCCCTTTCCCCTTACCGACTTCCTAGAGGCGGCCATCCGGATGGCCGCAGGGGCGAACTCATGCTTTCAACCAGCACACGCGGAACGGCGCCGCCCGTTCCGCCCACCACCGGCCAGGGCGGCGCGATTCCCGCGCTGCCGGTCAACAGCCTGCAGCCGCTCACCGGCATGCTGCGCTGGATCGTCGTCGCGGTGCTGACCGTCGCGGTCGCGCTGCCGCTCGGCTTCATCCTGTTCCAGAGCCTGCTGTCCGCGCCGTTCTTCGACGCGAACAAGACGCTCGGCATCGAAGGCTTCCGCTTCATCTTCAACGATCCCGACTTCTGGTCGGCCGTGAAGAACTCCTTCATCATCGCCGGCGGGATGCTGTTCATCTCGATCCCGCTCGGCGGCATCCTCGCGTTCCTGATGGTGCGCACCGACCTGCCCGCCCGCCGCTGGCTCGAACCGCTGCTGCTCACGCCGGTGTTCGTGTCGCCGATGGTGCTCGCGTTCGGCTACGTGGTCGCGGCCGGCCCGGTCGGCTTCTACTCCGTGTGGTTCAAGGAACTGTTCGGATTGCAAAGCGTGCCCTGGAACGTGTACTCGATCTTCGCGATCACGGTGATCGTCGGCCTCACGCACGTGCCGCACGTGTACCTGTACTCGTCGGCCGCGCTGCGCAACCTCGGCTCGGACGTCGAGGAAGCCGCCCGCGTGGCGGGCGCGCGCCCGTTCCGCGTCGCGCTCGACGTGAGCCTGCCGATGACGATGCCCGCGCTGCTGTTCGCCGGCGTGCTGGTGTTCTTCCTCGGCTTCGAAGTGTTCGGGCTGCCGCTCGTGCTCGGCGATCCGGAAGGCCACCTCGTGCTCGCGACCTACCTGTACAAGCTGACCAACAAGCTCGGCGTGCCGTCGTATCACCTGATGGCCGCGGTTGCCGTGTGCATCGTCGCGATCACGTTCCCGCTCGTGCTGCTGCAGCGCCGCCTGCTGAAAACCGCGAACCGCTTCGTCACCGTGAAGGGCAAGGCCGGCCGCGCGACGGTGCTGCCGCTCGGCGTGTGGCGCTGGGTCGCGCTCGCGATCGTCGCGCTGTGGCTCATGCTGACCGTGATCGTGCCGATCTCGGGCATCGTGCTGCGTGCGTTCGTGACCAACTGGGGCGAAGGCGTGGCGCTCGCCGAAGTGCTGACGCTGTCGAACTTCACCGAACTGTTCGAGCAGGACAACCTCGTGCGCGCGATCGTGAACACGCTCGGCATCGGTGTGATCGGCGGCGCCGTCGCGGTCGGCTTCTACTCGCTCGTCGCGTTCGCCGGCCATCGCCGCAACGACTGGGCGACGAAGCTGCTCGACTATCTCGTGCTGCTGCCGCGTGCGGTGCCCGGCCTGCTCGCCGGTCTCGCGTTCCTGTGGATCTTCCTGTTCGTGCCGGGCCTGCGCGAGCTGAAGAACTCGATGTGGAGCATCTGGATCGCGTACACGGTCGTGTGGCTCGCGTACGGGATGCGGCTGATCCAGAGCGCGCTGCTGCAGGTCGGCCCCGAACTCGAGGAAGCCGGCCGCAGCGTCGGCGCGACGCGCAGCCGCGTGTCGCTCGACGTGACGCTGCCGCTCGTGCGCTTCGGCCTGCTCGCCGCGTGGCTGCTGATCTTCATGATCTTCGAGCGCGAATACTCGACCGCCGTCTACCTGCTGTCGCCCGGCACCGAAGTGATCGGCGCGCTGCTCGTGTCGCTGTGGGCGACCGGCGCCGTCGACCAGGTCGCCGCGCTCTCTGTCATCAACATCGCGATGGTCGGCGCCGGTCTCGGCGTGGCCCTGCGTTTCGGAGTGAAACTTCATGGATAAGCTCATCGTCGACGACCTGCACCTCAGCTACGGCGCCAATCCGATCCTCAAGGGCGTGTCGTTCGAACTGAAGGCCGGCGAAGTCGTCTGCCTGCTCGGCGCGTCGGGCAGCGGCAAGACCACGCTGCTGCGCGCGGTGGCCGGCCTCGAACAGCCGTCCGACGGGCGCATCCAGCTCGACGACCGCGTGTTCTTCGACGGCGCGAAGCGCATCGACCTGCCCGTCGAGCAACGTTCGCTCGGCCTCGTGTTCCAGTCGTACGCGCTGTGGCCGCACCGCACCGTCGCCGACAACGTCGGCTACGGGCTGAAGCTGCGCCGCGTCGCGCCAGCCGAACAGAAGCGCCGCGTGCAGACCGCGCTCGACCAGCTCGGCCTCGGCCATCTCGCGGAACGCTTTCCGCACCAGTTGTCGGGTGGCCAGCAGCAGCGCGTCGCGATCGCGCGCGCGCTCGTCTACAACCCGCCGGTGATCCTGCTCGACGAGCCGCTGTCGAACCTCGATGCGAAGCTGCGCGAGGAAGCGCGTGCGTGGCTGCGCGAACTGATCGTGTCGCTCGGGCTGTCGGCACTGTGCGTGACGCACGACCAGACCGAGGCGATGGCGATGTCCGACCGCATCCTGCTGCTGCGCAACGGGCGCATCGAGCAGGAAGGCACGCCGGCCGAGCTGTACGGCTCGCCGCGCTCGCTGTACACGGCCGAGTTCATGGGCAGCAACAACCGGATCGACGCGCGCGTCGCCGCGATCGACGGCGAATGCGTGACGCTCGCCGGCGACGGCTGGGAACTGCGCGCGCTCGCCCGCGACACGTTCGCGCCGGGCCAGGACGCACAGGCCGTGATTCGCCTCGAACGCGTGCAGGTCACCGACGGCCCGGGTGCGAACCGGCTGCCGGCCGACCTCGTCACGTCGATGTATCTCGGCGACCGCTGGGAATACCTGTTCCATTGCGGCGACATGCGCCTGCGCGCGTTCGGCCACGTGCCGCGCGCTGCCGGCAAGCACTGGATCGAATTCCCGACCAACGACTGCTGGGCGTTCGCGAAAGCGGGCTGACCCGATCGCGGCGGCTCACGCGCCGCGCGCATCGCGCCATGCGATGACATGCCGGTCCGGCTGACGTCTTCCGGCGTCTGCCGCGGCCTGCCACACGCCGCACCTGTTTCACCCAACCCACAAGAACCAAGGAGACACCGTCAATGAAGTCACGAGCAGAACGTTCCTTTCGCACAGTAGTCCTTACGGGCTCGGCCGCCGCGGCCTGCATCGCCGCGCCCGCCGCGCACGCGCAGTCGTCAGTCACGATGTACGGGATCATGGATGCCGGCATCGAATATACGAACCACGCGGCGCCGCAGGGCGGCAATTCGTTCAAGCTCAAGTCGGGCAACAAGAACACGTCGCGCTGGGGCCTGCGCGGCGTCGAGGATCTCGGCGGCGGACTGAAGGCCGTGTTCCGCCTCGAAAGCGGGATCGATCTCGCGAACGGCGCGTCCGACGACGGCCCCGACTCGATCTTCGCGCGCCGCGCGACGGTCGGCCTGAAAGGCAAATGGGGCGAATTCACGCTCGGCCGCAACTTCACCGTCACCTACGACTACATGCTGCCGTTCGACCCGATGGGTTACGCGCAGAACTACTCGTGGGCGACGTCGTCGATGGCGACGGGCGGCCGCAAGGACGGCCTGTTCACGCGCTCGTCGAACGCCGTGCGCTATGACGGAGAATTCAGCGGCTTCAAGTTCGGTGCGCTGTATGGCTTCGGCAACGTGCCGGGCAGCGTGAAGACCAGCTCGAAGTACGACTTCGCGCTCGGTTACGAGAGCGGGCCGTTCGCGGCGGTGGTCACGTTCGACCGCCAGAACGGCGCGGCCGACAGCGTCACGCCGGCCGATCCGGTCAACTACATCCAGGGCATCCACGCGGGCCTGAGCTACGACTTCGGCAACCTGAAGACGATGGCTGGTTATCGCAATTACAAGCGTACGTACCACACCACTGCCGCGAACCAGTTGAGCGATATGGTCTGGATCGGCGGGTCGTACCAGTTCACGCCGACGTTCTCGCTGATCGCGGCCGTCTATCACCAGAACATCAAGGGCGGCTCGGATGCCGATCCGACGCTCGTGTCGGTGCGTGCGCAGTACGCGCTGTCGAAGCGCACGGTGCTGTATGCGGCCGGTGCGTTCGCGATCGCGCAGCACGGCGAGAAGGTCGGCGTGTCGCGCGATTTCGCGGGATACGGCACCTCGCAGGTCGGCGTGACGGCGGGGATTCAGCAGCGGTTCTGAGCCTGACGCGGCGGGCGGCGGGGCATCTTTCGCCCGCGGCCGCCCTGCTTTCGCCCCACGCGCGGCGGCATCACGACGGATAGCCGGTTGTCGCCGCGCGGCTCGCTCATCGCGCAGCGCCTGGCCCGCTGCGGTTCAGTCGCCGTTCACTCGCCCCGCATCGTGAACACCGGACGAACGAGACTGTTCGTATCGTTCCAGTGTTCGCCGACGGCCGACAGCGGCACCGCGCGCGTATCGATCGCCAGGCCCGCCGGCCCGGCCACGTCGAACACACCGCGCACCGAGGCCAGCAAGCGCGGCAGCGACACGCTGCCGAGGCCGCTGCCCATCAGTTCGATCGCGGTCGCGCGCAATACGGCGCCCGGCAGCAGCACATCCGCGCCGCCGATCGCGCCGATCTGCACGAAACGCAGCGGCCGGCCATCCGGCGTCGCCTTCGCGGCGACAACCAGCAGCGCCTGTGCACTGGCGCCCCACAGATAGTCGAGCGCGATATCCACGCCCGCGCGGAAATGCGGTTCGAGCGCGCGGGCCAGATCCGCATCGTCCTGCTGCAGCGACACGACGGCGTCCGCGCCGGCATTCAGCAATGCGTCCAGCGCGACCGCGTTGCGCCCCGTCGCGATCACCTTCGCGGCGCCGAGATGCTTCGCGATTCGCACCGCCAGCCGCCCCGACGTGCCCGTTGCGCCGTTGACGAGCACCGTCTCGCCCGCCACGAGCCGCGCGCGTTCGGTCAGCGCCGCCCACGACGACATCCCGGGAATCGCGATCGCCGCGGCCGTGACGTCGTCGAGCCCGTCCGGCAGCGGCACGCACCGCGCCTCGGGCGCGATCGTGCGCTCGGCCATCGCGCCGAACGGTGCGGGGGCGCCGAAGAAATAAACGCGTTGCCCGTCGTCGAGACGGCCTACGCCGTCCACGCCGACGACGAACGGATAGGGTCCGTCCGACGAGTAATGCGTGCCGGACGCGCGCGCCTGCGCGATCCGGCTCAACGCGGACGCCGCCACGTCGATCAGACGGTGGCCCGGCATCGCACGCGGCGCTTCGAATTCCATATGAACGGGACGCTCGCCGGCGCCCGTCACGACTGCGGCTTTCATGGTGGCTCCTTGAATCGGGGATCTCGATCGACCGTTGCGGCGGACGTCAGCGCGCGTCGAGCCACGCGCGCAGCGCCGGATCGCGCACTTCCATCACGTCGAACAGGCCGAGCGCGCGCAGCGCGGGCAACGCATCGATCGCGTCGGCTTCCGCGCGTGCCCGGTCGGCGGGCGTGGCGCCGGGATCGGTCAGCACGCGCGCGTTGACCAGAAACGCGCCGACGGTGCCCTTGCGGATCGTCGTTCCGCCGGCATCGATCCGGTCGGCATGGTCGGGAAGCATCTGTTCGGCTCGCATCGCGTCGTACTCCGGTTGTCATCGATGGACGCAGTGTAGGCGTGCGAATCCGGCCGATCTCCGGTATAACAGCCATTCGATACCGCTATCCGGCCATGTCCGATCCGCTCCTGCCCGCCCGCTTCATCACGTCCGACGACGGCCCGTTCGTCGTTGCCGCCGTCCTGTCGCAACGCGACCCGCGCGTGACTGCGCCGCACGCGCATGCGCGCGGCCAGCTCGTCGGCGCGCTGAGTGGGCTGCTGACGATCGGTCTCGACGACCAAGACTGGGTCGTGCCGGCGATCCACGCGATCTGGATTCCGCCGCATTGCCGGCATTCGCTGCGCTCGTTCGGGCCGATTTCCGGCTGGTCGGCGTTCGTCGCCGAAGCACGCTGCGCGGCGCTGCCGGATACGCCGCGCGCGATCCGGGCGTCGCCGCTGCTGCGGGAAGCCGTGCAGCGCGCGGCAAGCTGGGGCGATTCGGAACTCGATGCCGCGCAGACGCGGATCGCCGACGTGATCCTCGATGAAATCGCCGCGTCGGAAGTCGAATCGCTAAGTCTCGCGCGGCCTCGCGACGCGCGGCTCGTGCGCATCACCGACGCGCTCGCCACGAACCTTGCGGACAACCGGCGGCTGGAGGAATGGGCCGAATGGGCCGGCATCAGCGCACGAACGATGAGCCGCCGCTTCGTCGCCGAGACGGGGCTGACGTTTGCCCAGTGGCGTCAGCAGGCAAGGCTGCTGCGGGCGCTGGAGAGAATCGCCGACGGCGTGCCGGTGACGACGATCGCGCTCGATCTCGGGTACGACAACGTGAGCGCGTTCATCGACATGTTCCGGCGGGCGTTGGGGACGACACCGGGGAAGTATATGGAGGCGGGCCGGCGAGCGGAAGGATAGGTGCGGCCGTCAGCAGGGGTGAATAGTCGCGGCTCACTTACTGATATATCGGATATTCGAACTGAACGGCCCACACTGTTATCACGCTGCATCGCGATTCGATATCGATCATTCGGGTCTGCCGGGTCCTCAGTGACAGAACACTCCCGCCGTCCTGTTTCAAGACATCTCACCGCACTGCCCTCGACGGTGTCGCTCTTGCGAGCGATGGGCTTGGCGTCAACGATGACCGCCCCAGCCTACGTCGAATGCAGCACTACACCACTTTTAAAGAGTAATGGTGTAAATGCCGGCGGAACCCGTTTCTGCATTCGGGCTCCCCAAATAGGTCCATTCAACATCATCGTTCGCAATGTCGATGAATTGCTCGATAGGTGATGGAAACGCCCGCCCCTTTTCGACAAACGTTTGCTGATTCCATTGGTTAAACAAAGCGGCCATTGGATGGTCATCTGCAACGCGGCCTTCCCACACGCCTGTTTCCGTGCAGCGACGATCACCCGAGCACTTCACTGCCACCGGCTGCGCAGCTACCTCGCGCAATAATCCCGCTTCAACCATATTCGCCAAAAAATCTGCACGCTGTGGCGGCAGGCGGTACGCCTCACCGAGGAAATGCCATTGCACTCGATCCGGCGATAGCCATTCGTGCAACGGCAACTCGAACCGCTCTCCCGTTTCAAAGCGCTCTGGCGAGCCAGATCGAGCGATCAACCGCCCATCGGGCTCATTCGATGAACCATACAGTGCCAGCCAGTATCCCGTTTGGGGTACGCTTTGATCCCCACCGACTGCAAGCGTGCTCGTCTCCAATGCGGCGACCGCATAACCATCGGGTATAAAAGAACGTCCCTGAAGCGCACTACTCTTTTGCCGACTGACTGGTGGAGTAACCGCCTTCGCGGCATTGATCAGCGTTTGTCCATCACCGTTCCATTTGGGTAGCGGCGCTGGTGGTAACGGCAGTATCTTGTCCAGGTTGGGAAGCTTCAATCGTCCGTCGTAAAGTTTCAAGATATCAGCAATTTTTCCGTACCGTTGAGCGCGCGCTTTGTCGATATGGCCTACCAGATTGGTTCCATTTTCGAGATCCATCCCGTTAAATTCCGATACGAGGCTATCTGCACATTTGGTGCTCCCGAGCTTCACACCTTCATGCAAGACCTTCAGCGCGCGGAGCTTCGCCTCAAGTGTATTGGGACGCGCATAGATCAGACCCAGCTTCTCTGCGGCATCTCCATATCCCTGTGCAAAAGCGCATTCGAGCATCTTGGTTCCCACCGCTTGGTTGGCCCAAAAGCCCTCACTGGGGTTATCGTAAGACGCAGCCAACTTGTATCCCAGATACGCCATTGCAGCCGGACTACCCATATCCGCTGCTCGCTGGAAAAAAGCGTAAGCGCTCGTAGCGTCCCCCTCCTTTACCACGCCGTTGAGATGATATACACCCATCCTGTCGTACGCGTCGGGGATATCGAGCCTCATCGCCTTCTCGACCCATTGAATGGCGACTTCCGGATTGTGGTCTGGTACGCCGGAATGATCACTCAAGATCAACGACGCCAGATTCAGCATCGCTTTCCAATGATTTTTTTCAGCTGCTTGCAGATAGAGCTGATATACCTTTGTATAGTCGACGTTGTCAGCAGGTACCGCCGGGGCGTCCAGCCTCAACGCTTGCTGGAACCACATTTCTGCCTGTGGATCAACGGACGGCACCCGTTGCGCCTCATATACACAGGTAAAGTCTTTTCGGTGTGGATCAAAGAGCGGTAGTTTTTCGTTTCGTGGCAGATCAGACATAGCAGTGGTCAACTTATTACCGATAGAAGTCAGGATGCCCGCATGCGCCGTAGTTATTAACAACAAAGCGGCGAGGGCAAAACGCAACACGTAGATAAAAATATTCATGCGTACACATTTTCAGGAGAGCCACCGAGGCCACCGCCATTTGGCACGGAGATCGACCCGTACAGCGTCGTGGTCGAACGATGCTCGATGAATGGCAACAAAAACCCCGTCATCGGCTGCGTACCCGCTTGCTGGATGTCTTGATTCTTGCTCATCCGTCGATTCCAATTCCTGAATGTATCCGGCATATCTTTCGGGTGACCGCTATATTTAACATCGCCACCATAGAGCAATCCGAATACACGCTCGCGAAGATCAGCCGCATAAATACTACCGGTTGCAGCTATATTAATTTCACTATCAATAGCCATGCTTCGCTGGTTCAGGTTTGCACTACCCACCGTAATAAACACATCATCAATGATCATCAACTTCGAGTGAATATAGATTTCCCGATAAGACATGTTTTGATCAGCATCGGGACCACTCGTTCGCAATCTCGCGACACTGACAACGACACCCAGCGTTTTCTCGAGATTTTCCACACTAGGTCGATCAAGCACTTCACCACGACCTCTGCTGCCCTTTTCATAGACAAAATCAAGTTTCCCTTTATCGACAAGCCCCTTTTGCTCAGACATCGAATCACCAGCCCCAAGCAGGGTCAGAGTATCGTATGTTCGAGGCACCATTTCCTCCCGCTCCGGATGTGGAATCACGATAAAAAGATGCAGCTTCGGCATTTCAGTAACTGGCTTATTTGCCATCCTCATCCAGTCATCGCAATATTTTTTCCGTGTTTTGATCAGGTGACGGGCGAATTCCGGGTAAAAGAAATACTGATTTTCCATGTAAATGTAGTTGCGTGCACTACTGGTAGCCTGGAAATACACCTCCTTGATCGATTTTTCTCGTTCACGAGGTTGCGTGCGCACAATTTGCACAAGATGCGCCGGATTTCCTGCTACCCGCGGAATCTTCGCTGGTGGTGCTGGAGGAATCTGGTACGGCAATTCTCCAACGTTGAGTGCCACAGCCCATGCGTTTTCAAAATTGAAATGCAGCTGCGCAAGCGCCGGCCCTACAACTCGGCACGCGTAGTCCTGAAAGGGACGTCCATGCACGTAGTTTTCGTGCCCTATTCCGCGCTGCACGTCGTTTTTCGAAAGCCTGTTTTTCAGGCCCTGGTACAAACTAGTTTTTGCTGGCGCAGTCTGCGTTGAAATTTCTCGCTTCAGCTCGTCTTCAATAAGTGGCGAAGACAAGATCTCACGCTTTCGATCGTCGATTTCGTGAACGGTCCGATCCCAGTAGTCGGTAACCGAATTTAGCCCCATGACGTAACCAACCGCCTTACTTCCGTTGTCGTAATCGTAATCGATCAGGATTGGTTTCTGGTGATGTGTCCCATAGTCCTCCATCCCGCTTCGCTCATCAACAACACTGAATGTACTGGTTACAGGCTTGTCCTCTTCTGCAGGCGCAGTAGTCATCAAGGCTTTCGCATCGGCAGGCGAAACTTCACGCAGTACAACACGAAGGCGAGGATTCTTTCCGCTATTGATTTTTCCTCCGGGTAGGTTCTCGGCCCACCATGCAACACAGGCCTTGTGACGCTCGCTATTCTCATCGCCATACGCGGGCCCCTGTCGAAGATGGTAAACAATAGGACCACTAGTCCAATTTTCCTGCACATCTGAAAAACCGGGCATATTGTTTTGGACAGCGGAGCCCCGGGGGGTAGACCAGATCAGCAATCGCACTGTGACAGGATTTTCCTTGCGGGTAGTGATCTCGTCCAATAACTGTCCGTAGGTTTGCCCACGTGGCCACGTTTCACCGCCTCTCTCGAGCTCCATACCTGGATCAAAACCCCAGCAGACGATATCTGCCGATTTCTTCGCATCGCGCAAGTCTTTGGCGATCCGCTTGAATCCCTCTTCGCCGCAAATGATGAAGCTGAGCTTGTTTCCCTTTGTAATCGGGCAGGTGCCGTCCCCATTCTTTTCTTTCACGTCGCGGTGCTCAACAAGAAATTGCATCGCATTCTTCGCCGACCTTGATTGTTCATCGATCGCGACTGTTGCGTGTTTGTGAGTTTTAAGTGGGAAATCTGCCATGTCTGCTGTTCTCAGTAGTGGATGCGATTGGCGTTGCTCTCAGGCATACCGCTCACCTTGATTCGTGCGTTGATCCGGGTGATCAGATTCTTCGTTGAGCGCATCCTTGACGTTTAAATGGTATTCTGCGCCGTTGCTGAGTTTAGCAGTGTAGGCTTGGGTACCTGCCTGGTGGTCGTCCACAACGATCCGACCGAATTCGTCAGTGACGCCTGCGCCGATCTTTGCGCTCCCCTTGTATAGCTCATAGGGCTCGCCGGAAATCAAATGCCCTTCACCCGGTAACGCCTGCAAAGCGAAGTGCAGTTGCTCCTTCTCTGGCGGCAACGCAGGAATATTCGGCGCGCTTACGCTATCAGGACCAACGAACGTCTGGCTTGCTGAATGCACTTCAAAGCCGCCCGATGTGCCGCTCTTGATTTGCCCGCTTGTCCACCGGGTATAGCTCCCGCCCCCGTTGATCTCGACCTCCTGCTGCGCACTAATCGTGATTTTCGTGGCCGTCACCGTAACGTTCAGCTTCGCCAGCAGATTGATGCTGTCCTTTAGTGCCTTCACGTCGATGTCGCCGGCCGCCGCAACGAGCCTCATACCGGCCTCATAGGCGAACAGGCGCAGCGCTCGACGTGCACTGGCGAAAAATCCACCGCCCGTACTGACGGACATATGTTCGCCAGTGGTAACTGCAGTGGTTTTGCCACTGCTCAGGTGAATCTGTTCGTCAGTCGTGGCCGCGACGCCTGCAGGGCTGGCCAACACCAAATACGGCCGCTCGAACTGTTTGAGCGTACCGCCACCTTTTATCGAGTTCGCCTGGCTCTTCAGCGAATTGGCAATAGCCTTTTGCTCGCCATCTTGCGCGCCTGCTGCCTGGGCCGACTGCGCGACGCCGGCGGCGATATCCTGCGCGTTCACAAGTTGGAGATTCACCTCGTCGACACTGAAAGTATCCCCAGTCGCCCCGGGGCGGGCATGCGTCGACAGGAGCATCCCGCGTGCGCCGCGTACCGCAACGTGACCATCCGTGCGCAACTCCGCACCCTCACCACGCTTCTCGCCGCGCCCAGTGGGTTCGCTGACTCGCGTGAGGTAGCCCAAATGCAGTCCTGACTCAAGATGATCGCTCCGAATCTGGGTCTGCACTTGCCCCGCCGTGTCGTCTTTCAGCCAGACGTTGTTCTGCTCTCCACCAATCTCCTTGCTGACGAAACCCGACAGGGCATGTTGATCGGGAAGATTCCACTGCGGCCGATGCGTGCCGTTCCCCACACGGGCCGTGATCACCGGCCTGTCAGGGTCACCATCGAAAAATGGCACGACCACCTCGTCACCGACTCTCGGTAACTGGATACCGCCAAACTGAGCGCTGGACCACGGCTGTGCAACCCGCACCCAGCACGAGCTGCGCTCGTCACGTTTTCCAATGCGATCCCAGTGGAACTGCACCTTCACGCGCCCCAGTTCATCCGTATAGACTTCCTGACCTTGCGGACCCACCACAGTAGCCGTCTGCATCTGCATGACTGGCTTGCGGTGTTCGAACGGGCTGCGATACGGAACGGCCTTTCTTTGCGCCTCTATCTCGACGAGAAAGAAGCCTTTGGCTCCATCATCGTGCACAATGATCGATGTGTTTCCGATGCCCCGGCTCGCCATTGCGTCGGACAGACGCCCCTGCAGTCCATGAGGGAAGTTAGCGTGATGACTTGAGCCTGGGAGGTTGTTCTCAATCAGCCATACGGTTTCGATAATCGCGAATTCACGCCGCTCGGCAGAATCCCGATCGTGCTCTGGATGCCCGGTGAATTCGAACCACCTGCCCGCATCGGCCGCACGCAGGCTGCCAGTACCGTAGAACCGCTTGGCGCTCGACTCCCACTCCTCCATTTGCACCTTGGCAAGGTGATCTCCTCGCTCTTGCTTCAGGTAGGTGTACGGGCCGGTGTACTCGTACATCTCCAACTGTTCGGGCAATTCGGGCAACACTGTCGGTACATTAGTGCCCTTGGGATTTCCCAGGGAAGATGGATTCTTGTAGTCGAACGTGCGCGTCGTCAGCACGGCGCTATGCAGGACTCGCACTCCGGACCAGTGAACCAGTGCGTCGACCTCGCTATTTGCACCGTCTCGCGAAAATTGAACCGCTTGCGGAGCAGATTGCTCACAAGTGTCTAGGCGATCAGTAACTGTCAGCATGTGCGATTTGCCATCGCCAGCCTGCGTCCAGATGCCGAACAGTCCTTCTGCTTCCATGAGCCGGTGAACGAAGTTCCAGTCGTCCTCGTACTGAGTGCAATACGATCTTGGCGGCAGCGGCTTTGAAAGTGCGAACTTGAACTGTCCTTTCGCTTGCGGATGGGCGTTGAACACGTCGCTGAGGATTTCATCGACAGGCTTGTCCTGCCAGATACGTTGATCCCGGCGAAACTTGAGGAAATTCATCCACGATGCGAATCCGATCTGGTAGCTGGTCAGCCCACCTTCCGCTCCCAGCCGTCTTATCGAATAAACATAGCCATGCCGAGGCAGATACGACTTGTTCGCCTGCTGGATCCACAGGGTTATGGGTTGCCCGATCAGTTTCTTCAGTTTGAGATCGTTGCGCGTCGACAACACATCGAGCGTGAAGTCGTACTGCCGTCCGATCCGAGACCAGCCCGCTACGCGATGCGGTAGCAGCACGTTGGTGCCCAGCGGGGTATCGAGTTTCAGCAGACGGTCTTGCTGAAGCAATCCGCCGTGAAGGGCCCTCACAATATCTTGCGCGTCCATTCCCATCCCTTTATTACTTTTTGCTTACTTATTGTCATTAATATGACATGGGCTCTCTTGCGCGATTCTAACTGCACTCAGATCAGTATTGCATCAGGTTTACAAAAACTTGGCGTACCGAGGCACAACGGCTCGCGCGGCCACAGGGTCTGCGGTTCAGGAAGATCACCGATGTACTGGCTACGAATCTCGCGGACAACCGGCGACTGGAGGAATGGGTCGAATGGGCCGGCATCGGTGAACGGACGACGTGCCGCCGCTTCGCCGCCGAGACGGGGCAGACGTTCGTGCAGTAGCGCCAGCAGGCCAGACTGGCGCGAGCGCTGGGGACGACGCCCGGGAACTATATGGAGGCAGAACGACGCGCAGAATGGGCAGCTCTGCACGCACATGAAGTCGCAGGACGGCAGGCCGGAGGTCGGAGGTCGGCAGACCAAAACCGCCGCGCGCAGCCGCTGCGTCAATACGTGCCGTCGCCCTTCTTCGCGTCGCCGCCGCGGCCCTTGAACTGCGCGGCGAGCCGCTCCGCGCTCCGTGCCAGCAGCGTCGTATCGACGCCGACCGCGACGAACAACGCGCCCGCTTCCAGATAGCGCCGCGCCGCCACTTCATCCGCACTCAAAATACCGGGCGCCTTGCCGGCCGCCTTGATCGTCCGGATCGCGCCGTCGATCGCGGCCTGTACGTCCGGATGCCCCGGATTGCCGAGATGCCCGAGATCGGCCGCCAGGTCCGCCGGCCCGATGAACACGCCATCGACGCCTTCGACACGTGCAATCGCATCGATCGCATCGAGCCCCGCGCGCGTCTCGACCTGCACGAGCACGGCCATTTCATCGTTCGCACGATGCAGGTAGTCGCCGACGCGATTCCACCGCGACGCGCGCGCCAGCGCGCTGCCGACGCCGCGAATCCCGTGCGGCGGGTAACGCGTCGCCGCCACCGCCGCGCGCGCTTCGTCGGCGCTCTGCACCATCGGCACGAGCAGCGTCTGCGCGCCGAGATCGAGCACCTGCTTGACGATCACCGGATCGTTCCACGGCACGCGCACGACCGGCTGCGACGGATACGGCGCGACCGCCTGCAGTTGCGCGAGGATCGACGGCACCGTGTTCGGCGCATGTTCGCCGTCGATCAGCAGCCAGTCGAAACCGGCGCCCGCGACCACTTCCGCGCTGTACGGATTAGCGAGGCCGAGCCACAGCCCGATCTGCGCATCGCCGCGCGCAAGCGCGGCCTTGAAGACATTCGAAGGAATCTGCATCGTTCGCTCACTCGAAGTAGCACTGGATCGTCCCGAGCGGGCCGTAGTCGACGCTGAACGTGTCGCCCGGCCGCGCCGCACACGGCCGCGTGAACGAGCCGCCGAGCACGATCTGCCCCGGCTCCAGCGCGACATCGAAGCGCGACAGCCGGTTCGCGAGCCACGCGACGCCGTTCGCCGGATGGTTCAGCACGCCGGCCGCGACGCCCGTTTCCTCGACCACGCCGTTGCGCGACATGATCGCCGCGACCCAGCGCAGGTCGACGTCCTGCGGCCGCACCGGCCGGCCGCCGATCACGACGCCCGCGTTCGCCGCGTTGTCGGCGATCGTGTCGAACACCTTGCGCGGCCGCTTCGTGTCGGGATCGATCGACTGGCTGCGCGCGTCGATGATCTCGAGCGCGGGCACCACGTAATCGACCGCGTCGTACACGTCGAAGATCGTGCAGTTCGGGCCGGTGAGCCGCTTGCCGAGCACGAACGCGAGCTCGACCTCGACACGCGGCACGATGAAGCGGCCGGTCGGGATCGTGCCGCCGTCCGCGAAGAACATGTCGTCGAGCAGCGCGCCGTAGTCGGGCTCGTCGATCTGCGACGTGTTCTGCATCGCCTTCGACGTGAGGCCGATCTTGTGCCCCTTCAGCGTGCGACCTTCCGCGAGCTTGAGGGTCACCCACGCGCGCTGGATCGCATACGCGTCGTCGATCGTGATGTCCGGGTGGTCGAGCGAGATCTGGCGGATCTGCCGGCGCGCGCGCTCGGCGTCGTGCAGGCGCTGCGCAAGCTGGTCGATGAGGGCGGGTTCGAGCATGGTCGGATCGGGAATTGGGGTTCAGCCGGCCCGCTTGTAGCGGGCGTGGATGTTGTTGTGCTTGTACGAGCCGCTTTCGCTGAACTCGGTCAGTTCCATCGACAGCGCGAGGTAGCGTTTCGCGTACAGCTCGGCGAAATGTGTCTTGATTGCGTCGAACAACGCGTCGCACGCGGCTTTCTTCGTGTCGTCGCTGCGGCCCGAGCCGATCTTCAGCGTCACGTGGACGAACGCGTCGTCCTCCGTGCCGTCGGCGACGCAGTAGTCTTGCAGCTCGATCGCGCGCGAGCGGATGCCGCCTGTCGGAAACACGCCGCCCTGCGCAATCAGCGTCGCGTTGATCGTGCGCAGCAGCGCGGGGATACGCGCGTCGTCGCGGATGTTCGCGGTGTATTCGACGACGATGTGTGGCATAGCTAATCTCCTGTCGACCCGAGTTAGCGCTTTAGCGCTTACTCGGGTCCCATGCTTTGCAGTCGGATGTCGGATGCGTGGCGCGGCGCTCAGGCCAACGGGAAGATCGCGTTGATCTGCCCCGTGCCCGAACTCGCGAAATAGTCGGTGACGATCTCGACGGGCTTGTCGTAGCGATCCCAGCCGAGCAGGCCGAGCAGCATCGCGGTGTCGTGCATGCCGCCTTCGCCGTGGCAATGCGTGTTGTACTCGGGCAGCATCGCGCAGAAGGTCTTGAAATCGCCCTGCTTCCACAGCTCGACCACGCGCAGGTCGACCTGCCGGAAGAATTCGCGGCTGATCTGGTGGATCGATTCCTCGGGGCTGCCGTTGTCGTTGAAGCGATGCGACAGCGAACCGCTCGCGAGGAACGCGACGTTCGAATCGCTCTTCCCGATTGCTTCCAGCAGCGCCTCGCCGAAGCGCCGGCTTTCGTCGAGCGCGTGCCACATGCACCAGCCCGCGATCGAAACGACCTTGAAGTGCTGATCGCCGTTCATGTAGCGCATCGGCACGAGCGTGCCGTATTCGAGCTCGAGGCTGTCGATCTCGTGCGCGCGCGTCGCGACCCCGCGTGCGGTGGCCGTCTCGGCGATCAGCCGGCCGAGCGCCGGGTTGCCCGGATACGCGTACTCCATGTCGCGGATGAAATGCGGCAGCTCGTTGCTCGTATACGTGCCGGCGAACCGCGCATTGCAGTTCACGTGATAGCCCGCGTTGACGAGCCAGTGCACGTCCGACACGACGATCGTGTCGACGCCGAGCGCGCGGCAGCGCTCGCCGATCAGCTGATGGCCGCGAATCGCCGCCTCGCGGCAGCCATGATGCCTGCCGGGCAGTTCCGACAGGTACATCGACGGCACGTGCGTGATCTTCGCGGCGAGGGACAGTTTGCCCATCGTGAGTCTCCGTATTGTGCTTGCGGCGAAACGCCCGCGCCCGTCACACGCCCCAGCGGGGAATGTGGTGCGAACCCATCGAGATGCAGACGTTCTTGATCTCCGCGAACACCTCGAAACTGTACTCGCCGCCCTCGCGCCCGGTGCCCGATTCCTTCACGCCGCCGAACGGCTGGCGCAGGTCGCGCACGTTCTGGCTGTTCACGAACACCATCCCGGCCTCGATGCCGCGCGCGAGGCGATGCACCTTGCCGACGTCCTGCGTCCAGATGTACGACGCCAGGCCATAGGCCGTATCGTTCGCGAGCCGCAGCCCCTCTTCCTCGTCCTCGAACGGAATCACGCATGCGACCGGCCCGAAGATCTCTTCCTGCGCGATGCGCATCCGGTTGTCGACGTCGGCGAACACGGTCGGCCGCACGAAGTTGCCGTTGCGCAGATGGTCGGGCAGGCCTGCCGGCTTGTCCGCGCCGCCGGCGACCACGCGCGCGCCTTCCTGCTCGCCGATGCGGATGTAGCCCGTCACCTTCTCCCAGTGCTGGCGCGTGATCATCGCACCGAGCTGCGTGGCCGGATCGGACGGATCGCCGACCACCAGGTTGTTCGCGCGGCGCGCGAATTCCTGAACAAAACGATCGTAGATCGTGCGCTGCACGAAGATGCGCGAGCCCGCGGTGCAGCGTTCGCCGTTGATCGAGAAGATCGTGAACAGCGACGCGTCGAGCGCACGGTCGAAATCGGCGTCGTCGAAAATCAGCACCGGCGACTTGCCGCCGAGCTCCATCGAATACTTCTTGAGACCCGCGCGCTCCATGATCCGCTTGCCCGTGACCGTGCCGCCGGTAAACGACACCGCACGCACGTCCGGGTGGCGCACCAGCGCATCGCCGGCCGTCGCGCCATAGCCCTGCACGACGTTCAGCACGCCGGGCGGGATGCCGGCTTCGAGCGCGAGCCGGCCGAGCTGGTCGGCCGTCAGCGGCGACAGTTCGGACATCTTCAGCACGGCCGTGTTGCCGAGCGCGAGGCACGGCGCCGTCTTCCACGTCGCGGTCATGAACGGCACGTTCCACGGCGACACCAGCGCGCACACGCCGACCGGCTGGTAGAGCGTGTAGTTCAGCATCTGGTCGTCGACCGGGTAGGTGCGGCCGTTCATCTGCACGCACACTTCCGCAAAGAAGTTGAAGTTCTCGGACGCGCGCGGAATCAGCTGCTTGCTCGTCTGTGCGATCGGCAGGCCGGTGTCCTGCGTCTCCAGCGCCGCGAGCATCGGCACGTTCTTCTCGATCAGTTCGCCAAGCTTGCGCATCAGCTTCGCGCGCTCTTTCGCGGGCGTATTCGCCCACTTCGGGAACGCTTCCTTCGCCGCGCGCACGGCCGCGTCGACTTCGGCTTCGCCGCCCGCCGCGACGTCGGTGATCACGTCGCCGGTCGCGGGATTCAGCGTCGTGAAGGTCTCGCGGCTCTCGACTTCGCGGCCGTCGATCCAGTGCTTGATGGTCATGTACTCTCCTTGGGCGACGGGCTCAGCCGGCGCGATAGTAGTCTGCTTCGCCGACGATCGTGTTCACGAGCCGGCCAATCCCTTCGATTTCGGTCACGACCTCGTCGCCCGGCTTCGTGTCCGCCAGCCCCTCGGGCGTGCCGGTCAGGATCAGGTCGCCCGGCGAGAGCGTCATGAAGCCGCTGATGTGCTCGATCAGCGCCGGCACGTCGAAAATCATGTCGCGCGTGCTGCCGCGCTGCGTCTCCCGGCCGTTCACCGTCGTGCGCAACGTCAGGTCGCCCGCGTCGCCGATCTCGTCGCGGCTGACGAACCACGGCCCGAGCGGCGTGCAGGTGTCGCGGTTCTTCACGCGCAGGTTCGGGCGGTAGTAGTTCTCGAGATAGTCGCGGATCGCGTAGTCATTCGCGACCGTGTAGCCGGCCACGCAGTCGAGCGCCTGCGCGCGGCTCACGTTGCGCGCGGGCCGGCCGATCACGACGGCCAGTTCGCACTCGTAGTGCATGTGCGTCGCATCCGCCGGGCGCACGGTACGCGACCGGTGGCCGATGAACGTGTTCGGTCCCTTCAGGAAGATCAGCGGCTCGCTCGGCGCCTTGAACGCGAGCTCCTTCGCGTGGTCGGCATAGTTGAGGCCGAGCGCGAACGTCGTGCGCGGCGCGACGGGCGGTAGCCATGCGACCCCATCCTCGGCGACCACCCGCCCCGTGTCGAGGCGGATCATGCCATCGCCGGCCGGTTCGGCCGCATGCAGTGCGCCGTTGTAGATCACGCGCGCCGTCTTCATCGTGTTTCCTCCGCAATCAGCGTGTGCCGCAACGTGCCGATGCCAGCGGCGGCAATCTCGATCGTGCTGCCCGCACGGGCACGCGGCGCACCGCCCGCGACACCGAGCAGCAGCACATCGCCCGCGTCGAACGACATGAAGGCCGTTACGTCGGCGATCAGTTCGCGCACGGGGCGGATCAGCGTGGCGGTCGACACGGATGCGGCCAGCTCGCCGTCGATCCGCACGGTCAGTTCGATCGCGTCGACATCGGCAAGCGCGGCGGCCGGCACGATTTCCGGACCCAGCGGGCAGAAGCCGTCACGGCACTTGAAGCGGACGGCCGGACGGTAGTAATCGGGATGCGGCACCGACACGTCGCTCGCGAGCGTGAAGCCGTGCACGTAGTCGAGCGCCTGCGCGGCCGGCACGCGCGTGGCGCGCCGGGCGAACACGACGGCCACCGACGCGCCGATCTCCAGCGCGTCGACGCCGCCCGGCACGACGACGGCCGAGCCGTCGGCCGCATGGGTATTGGCCGGCTTGATGTAAAGGATCGGCGCCTGCGGCGGACGGCCGTAAGGCGGCGCGGTCACGGCATCGCCGAGCGCGTCGAGCGCCGCGCGCTCGTTGAGCAGCGCACCGTAGACGGTACCGATGGCGACCGGCAACGGCAGCGCCGCGGCGGTCGTGCAAGACAGCTCCATGCGTCATTCCCCTGCCGCGCGTCGCGGCGCATCGTCAATAGTTAATATCTTAAGTAAACAATCGGGCGCTGGCAACCTCGATTACCCTGAGATGCGAAATTCATCACCTTCGGCTGTTAAGATTGATGCGTCCCCGTCCTCTGCCCACCCCGATGAACCGTACGCTCGACCATCGCAACCTTGCCATGCTGCTGCTCGAGGCCCGCGAAACGCTGATGGGCCTGTTCCGCCCCATTCTCAAGGAATTCGCGCTGACCGAACAGCAATGGCGGATCATCCGCGTGCTCGACAGCGAACCGGCGCACGCGCTCGAAGCGGGACAGATCGCGCGGCGCTGCTGCATCCTGAGCCCGAGCCTCACGGGCGTGCTGGAACGGATGGAGCGCGACGGCCTGATTACGCGCACGCGCGCGCAGGAGGATCAGCGCCGGCTGCTGGTCAGCCTGACGCCGCAAAGCAAAAAGCTCGTCACGGAAATCGGTCCGCGCATCGACGAGCAGTACCGGCAGCTCGAGTCGCGATTCGGCCAGGACGGCCTGGAAGACATCTACCGCGCGCTCGACCGGCTCATCGAACTCGGCGGCAACGCGCAATGATGGCGCCCGTTCCCGCCAGCCGCGGGAACAGGTGCCGATACGGCGCGGGCGGTCAGTGCACCGCGCCGCGCATCAGCTCGGTCACCGCGACGCCGCGCGACGTGCGCATGCATTCCTCGACGTAATCGATGAACGGCAACGGCTCGAAATCGATTTCATCACGCACGCGGCGGTTGTCGAACACGCGATCGACCGTCGCGAATTCCGCGCAGCGCTGCAGCGCCCGGCCGATCACGCGCTCGAGTGCCGGATCGGGCCGCCCGAGCACGTCGCGCACCACGAGCGGCAGTTCGGCCGGCGCGCACGCCGCGTAGCGCGGCGCCCCCGTCATCCCCGCCGCCTCGTCCATCGCGCGCACGATCTGCGCGACCTGCGGCGCCTCGTCGCCGGCCGACACGTGATAAAGGTCGTGCGCGAGCGTCGGCTTGACTGCCAGCAGCATCGTCGCGCGCGCGACGTCGTCCACCGACACGATGTCGATGCGTGTCATCGGCCGCGCGGTGAAGCGGCGCGCGGCATGCGCAAGACGGAACATCCAGAACGAATTCGGCGCGGGCCGCGTGCCGAGCACCGTATGGCCGACGACGTGCGACGGCCGCACGACGACGAGCGGCAGCCCGAGCCCGCGCAGGCGCTGCTCCGTTTCCGCCTTTGCGTGCAGGTAGTCCGCCGCGAGCACCGCCCCCGGCAGGCCTTCGTCGTCTTGCGCGACGTCGTTCGCCGCGTCGCGCGCCGCCTCTTCGTGCACGATCCCGCCGCGGCCCGCATGCGCGTAGGCCGTGCCGACGTACACGAAGCGCTGCAGGCGCGGCGCCCGCGCGAAGCGTTCGGCGAAGCGCACCGAATCGGCGATGTCGGCCTGCAGGTGCGCGCCGTCGGCCGGCGACGCATGGCCGGCGCAGTGGATCACGTGCGTCGCGCCGGCGAGACGCGGCGCGTCGGCGCCCTGCCACACGTCGCCGAGCGCGCCGACGATCACGTTCGCGTCGGTCAGGCGCGACGCCCAGTACGGCGCGAGCCCCGCGCGCAACGCCGCGTCGCGCAGCCGTGCGACGGCGTGGCCGCGATCCTGCGCGCGCACGACGCACACGATGCGTTCGAGCAGCCCTGCGTTGACGAGCGCCGTCAGCACGGTACTGCCGATGAAGCCGGTCGCGCCGGTCAGCACCAGCCGTCCGACGTTCGCCGCCGCGACCGGCGCGCTGGCCGGCGACACGAGGCTCGTCCGCCAGTTGAGCGACAACGCGGTTTTCCAGATCAGCACGATAATCTCCTTCGAAGAGTCGGCCGGGCGGCGCGGCGCCCGCGGTTGCGGGTTGTGCACGGCTCACCGGCCGGGCCGGGGCTGACGCGCGCCCTGACAGTCCCGAGCGGGCGTGCGGCCCGCGATCGCTTCGATCGCGTCTCTGGCACGAAGCGGCGGCAGCCGCCGAGGACGGGCGTCCGCGGCACAGGATCGGGAAGTTCCCAGTGTGGGGCCCGATCGCATGCAAGTCTGTCCCGAAAGTTTCGTGAAAGTGTGCCGATTTGTACGCGATTGTCGGAGTGTGTCGTTCCGGTCGCGCCGTCAACACGCTGAAACATCCGGTCGGGCCGCATTCGAACGGTGCCATGTTGCATCGGTCGCCCGGTTTCAGCGGCCGGTCGCACGCGACAGATCGACGCGCCCCACGGCCATGTCATCCCATGTCTCGCACGTCGGCCAGACACGCGTTAACACCAGACTCACCGGTGCCGTCTGCGTTTGAGCGCGCTGCCGGAACGACCGCGAATCGTCAGACGTCGTTTCATCTGAAACCGCAATCGACTCAATACGGATTTATTGCGGATTATCACTTGCGTTTCACCGCAGTCTATCTAGACTGTTCAAGTCAAAACGGTCGAATGTGTCAATTTTTTTAGGAGACGATCCAATGCGCCTCACTATTCGGATTAATGGCAGCGAATCGGCAACCCGGCACTCTTTCGCGGTACTGTGGGTCGATACCGATGAGGGGCTGTGGTCGCGCGAGGCACATCAGGACATGGATCTTCCGACCTGGGGCAAGGTACGCGACGTCGAGGGCGCGATGGCGCTCTGCGCGGCCGACGGCGGGAATGCCGTATGCCAGTTGACGGGACTGTCGTTCGATGCGACGCAGCGCGAACAGGGCCCCGCCGTGCTCGCCGGCAATCACGCCGGCGCGTGGCGGCTGCAGGCCGTCGATCCCTGCACGATCCAGCCGGAATACCGGGAATTCATTTCCGTCGCCCGATAGAAATCATTGATGTAAATCGTCTGCGGTTTTCGGGTTTATTCCAGTTTCAGCGATATTTATTTCGATATTCAGAATTACCGGCGCCTCCTTTCGGGGCGCTTTTTCATTTTCCGGTTTAAAAAAATAACCACGGTCCGGGCAATTGATCGCACTGCGGTGACGGTCGGAATCGACCGGGTACCGGATATCGTGCGCCGGGATCGACACGCAGCGGATCGCCGGCCTTTCGCCGTCTGCTGCGGCGGTGAAATTCCGCTTCCACCCCGCCTTGCCTGCCCCCTTTCCTGCCCCCTTTCCGCGCTCCGCCGGATGGCCGCCGCCCACTTTTCGCGGGGCCGGAACACACTTTCCCCACACGGCGTTTACTCATTTATTACAATCGCATTATTCAGACTGACTTGCCGCCATCCGGCGGCCCGACCCGGCCATTGCATGAGCGTGAAAAAGAAGACCCACCCCGCCGATCCGTACGCGGCCGCAACCAAGAATCCGATGCTCGCGTCGCGCCTGCCGATGTGGCGCTCGAAGCTGGTCGTGATCATCGTGTTCCTTGCATTCGCCGCGCTGATCGCGCGTGCCTTCTGGGTGCAGGTCGCGAACCAGGATTTCTATGTCGGCCAGGGTCAGAAGCGCTACCAGCGCACGATCGAGCTCGACGCGATGCGCGGGCGCATCGTCGACCGCAACGGCGCGATGCTCGCGGTCAGCCTGTCGACCTATGAAATCTGGGCGAACCCGAAACAGGTCGCCGATACCGACTACCCGCAGATCTCGAAGCTGCTCGACATGCCGCTCGTCGAGGTCAAGCGGCGTCTCGGCCACGACCGTACGTTCGTGCTGCTCAAGCGGCAGGTCGACGCGGACACCGCAGGCCGGCTCGACAAGCTCGCGATCGACGGCATCACGCAGATCGCCGATTCGAAGCGCTTCTACCCGGAAGGCGAATCGGCCGCGCACGTGGTCGGCTTCACGAACGTCGAGGACAAAGGCCAGGAAGGCGTCGAGCTCGCGGCGAATGCGCGCCTGTTGGGCACGGCGGGGCAACGCGAGGTGATCCGCGACCGGCTCGGCCGCATCGTATCGGACACGCGCCCGCTCGTCCCCGCGCAGCACGGCGCGACGATTGAGCTGACGATCGACCGCCGCATCCAGCAGCTCGCGTTCAGCCAGCTCAAGGCGGCCGTGGTCGAGAACAACGCGGTGGCCGGCAGCGTCGTGGTGCTCGACGCGCAGAACGGCGAGATCCTCGCGCTCGCGAATTACCCGACCTTTGACCCGAACGACCGCGCGCGCCTCACGGGCCAGCAGTTGCGCAACCGCGCGGTGATCGACACGTTCGAACCCGGCTCGACAATCAAGCCGCTCGTCGTCGCGCTGTCGATCGACGAGCGCAAGGTCACGCCGAACACGATCATCAACACGTCGCCGGGCACCTACAAGATCGGCCCGGCCGTGATCCACGACACGTCGAACCACGGCTCGCTGACGGTGTCGCAGGCGCTGCAGAAGTCGAGCAACGTCGCGCTCGCGAAGCTCGCGCTGAACCTGCCCGCCGAAACCATCTGGAACAAGTACCAGGAATACGGGATCGGCCGCGCGCCGGAACTGACGTTCCCGGGCGTCGCGTCGGGCCGGCTGCGCGGCTACAAGCGCTGGCGGCCGATCGAGCAGGCGACGATGGCGTACGGCTACGGCCTGTCGATGTCGCTGCTGCAGATCGCGCAAACGTACACGGCCTATGCGGGCGACGGCACGCTGCACCCCGTGTCGCTGCTGAAGAACGGCACCGACCAGCAGACGATCGACGCGCATCGCGGCCACCGCGTGACGTCGCCGCAAACGGCCGCGTCGATCCGCTCGATGCTCGAGATGGCGGTCGGCGAAGGCGGCACGGGGCGCCGTGCGCGCGTCGACGGCTACCGGATCGGCGGCAAGACGGGCACCGCGCGCAAGCAAGTCGGCGCGACCTATGCGAAGGGCAAGTACCGCGCGCTGTTCGCGGGGATGGCGCCGATGAGCAACCCACGCCTGATCGTCGCGGTGATGATCGACGAGCCGCGCGGCAAGGGCTACTACGGCGGCACAGTGGCCGGCCCGGTGTTCGCGTCGGTCACGAGCGGCTCGCTGCAGTTGCTCGGCGTACCGCCCGACGCGCCGGTCGAGCCTGAGACGAATGCGCAGGCCAAGGCGGCGGCACCGAAGAAGACAGTCGCAGCGCCGAAGGCGGTGGTTCAACCGAAGACGGCTGCCTCAGTGAAAGCCACCGCGCCGGTGAAGACAGCCGCGCAGTCGGGCGCGGCCGTACAGGCGAAGGCGGCAAGCTGAAGCCGCCACGGCGCGCGCCGTCAATGCGCCGCCGCGACCGGCTTCACCATCCTGCCGAGCACGTGCTCGGTCATCCCGCGCGCGAGTTCGGTCTCGCCCATGAACACGGTGCCGATGCCTTCGCTCGACAGCAGCGCGGCCTCGTCGCCGCTGTTCGTGCACAGCACGACCTCGAGCGTCGGGTTGAGCGTGCGCGAGATCTCGACGATCTGCCGCACGTCGAACACGTCGGGCAGCGTGACGACCAGCATCCCGGCGCGCGCGATATGCGCCTGCACGAGTACGATCGGCTCGATCGCGTCGCCCGACACGGCGGCGACGCCGTCCTCGCGCAGCTTCTCGACGAGCTCGCGATTCTGCTCGACGACGACATACGCGATCCCGCGCTCGTCCAGCGCGTGCGCGATCCGCGTGCCGACCTTGCCGTAGCCGACGATCACGACCTGCCCGGTCAGGTGCGTCTGCGGCGTCGACATCGGCAGCGCGGCGAGCGGATCGTCGCGCGCCTCGAGCCTGCGCGCGAATGCCGAATGCTTGCGGATCCATGCGAGCGCCGGATCGATCATCGCGAACAGCAGCGTATTCATCGCGATCGAGATCAGCGCGACCGCGAGGATCAGGCTCTGCCCCTCGGCCGACAGCAGCCCGAGCGCACGGCCGAGCCCCGCGAGGATGAACGAGAATTCGCCGATCTGCGCGAGGCCCGCGCCGACCGTCAGCGCGGTGTTCAGCGGATAACGGAACGCGATCACGAGCGCGACCGCCGCGAGCGTCTTGCCGACCAGCACGATCGCGGCGACCTCGATCACGTGCAGCGGCTGGTCGAGCAGCACCTTCGGGTCGAACAGCATCCCGACCGAGATGAAGAACAGCACCGAGAACGCATCGCGCAGCGGCAGCGTCTCGTCGGCCGCGCGCCGGCTGAATTCCGACTCGCGCATCATCATCCCGGCGAAGAACGCGCCGAGCGCGAACGACACGTCGAACAGCTTCGCCGCGCCGAACGCGATGCCGACCGCCGCCGCGATCATGCACAGCGTGAACAGCTCGCGCGAGCCGGTGCGCGCGACGAGCCACAAAATACGCGGGAACACGCGCTTGCCGACCACGAGCATCAGCGCGATAAACGCCGCGACCTTCAGCATCGTGACGCCGAGCGTGCCCCAGATGCTGCCGCCGTCCGCATGCGCGTCGCCGGGCGGCGTGCCGCCGAGCAGCCCCGCGACGGGTGGCAGCAGCACCAGCACGAGCACCATCACGAGATCCTCGACGACGAGCCAGCCGACCGCGATGCGCCCGTTGACCGTCTCGACGAGCCCGCGCCCTTCGAGCGCGCGCAGCAGCACGACCGTGCTCGCGACCGACAGCGCGAGCCCGAACACGAGCGCCGCACCGAAGCTCCAGCCCCACGTGAGCGCGAGCCCGCCGCCGAGCAGCGTCGCGACGGTGATCTGCACGACGGCGCCCGGCAGCGCGATCTTGCGTACCGCGAGCAGATCCCCCAGAGAGAAATGCAGGCCGACGCCGAACATCAGCAGCATCACGCCGACTTCGGCGAGCTGCTGCGCGAGCGACAGGTCGCCGACGAAACCGGGCGTGCCGGGGCCGATCACGATCCCGGCGAGCAGGTAACCGACGAGCGGCGGCATTTTCAGCAGCGACGCGAGGTAACCGAAGATCATCGCGAGACCGAAACCGGCCGCGAGCAACGCAATCAGGCTGACGTCATGAGGCATCCCCCCTCCCAAGTTCTTGTAACTATTTAGTAAGGTTCAAGAGTGGAAGGATAAGGGATGAGACGAAAAAATGGCGCGACGCCGCGAAATTTTCACGCGGCGGCGCGCCTTTGCGGGGTGCAACCCCGACGCAACGAAAGGCGCCGAGCGGGCTCGCCGGCGCGTTGAAGCGGATCGGACAGGCGGGGCCGGCGCCCCGCCGCCGCGTCAGCGCGACGCTTGCGGGAAGCGCGCGCCCGGCGGCGCTTCGGGCCGCGTCGACGGCACGCTCTTGCGCACCTTCGCGACTTGCGCGGCCGTCACCGGCGCGCCCGTGTTGCCCCAGCTCGTGCGCACGAAGTTCGACACGTCCGCGACTTCCTGGTCGGACAGGCGCCAGCCGAACGGCGGCATCGTGAAGGTCGACGGCGCGGTGCGTGTGCCCTCTAGCGCGCTGCCTTCCAGCACGACGTGGATCAGCGACGTCGGATCGTCGCCCTGCACGACCGGGTTGCCGGCAAGCGCCGGGAACACGCGCGTGTAGCCGTGGCCGTCGCTGCGGTGGCAGGCCGTGCAGTTGTCGCGATAGACGGCCGCGCCCGGCTTGCTCGCGTCGCCGGTCTGCAGCGCCTTCGCGGCGGCCGCGTCGTACACGTGCGGCTGCTCGCCCTGTACGCGCGGCGGCAGCGTCTTCAGGTAGCGCGCGATCGCGTTCAGGTCCTCGTCGGTCATGTGCTGCATGCTGTGGCCGACCACGTCCGTCATCCCGCCGAACGCGGCCGTGCGCAGCGTGCGGCCGGTCTTCAGGAACTGCACGATCTCGGTTTCCGTCCACGTGCCGAGCCCCGTGCGCTGCTCGCCGCGCAGGCTCGTCGGCACCCAGCCGTCGATCGCAGCGCCGCCGGCCAGGAAGTCCGGGCCGTCCGCGTCGGTCAGCCCGCGCTCCTGCATCGTCGGCGCGCGCGGCGTGTGACACGCGCCGCAGTGGCCGAGACCCTGCACGAGATACGCGCCGCGCGCGACCACCGGGTCGGTGTACGGCGCCGCGTCGAACGGCTTCGGCGACGGCGCGAACATCTTGCGCCAGATGCCGAGCGGCCAGCGCATCGACAACGGCCACACGATGTCGACCGCGCGATTCTCGTGCTCGACGGGTGCGACACCGTGCATGAAGTACGCGTACAGCGCCTTCACGTCGGCGTCGGTCAGCCGCGCATAGGACGGAAACGGCATCGCCGGGTACAGCGTGTCGCCGTTCTTGCGCACGCCCGCTCGCAGCGCACGGTCGAACTCGTCGAGCGTCCAGCCGCCGAGGCCCGTCTTCGGGTCCGGCGTGATGTTGGTCGAATAGATCGCGCCGATCGGCGTGTCGAACTTCAGCCCGCCCGCGAACGGCTTGCCGCCGCTCGCGGTGTGGCATGCAACGCAGTCGCCCGCGCGGGCCAGGTACGCGCCGCGGGCCACGAGCGCATCCGCGGACTGCGCGGCAGGCGTCGCGGCCGGGCCCGAAGCCGCCGCGGGCGCTGCCGCCGGTTGCGCGAACGCCGTCGTGCCCGCAAGGCCGAACATCGCCCAGGCCGCACCGGCCGTCAGCGCGCGCGATACACGCCGCGCGGCGTTGTGGTTCATCGTCCTCTTCATACGGTCACCAGCGGGGCGGGATTCTTCAGGTATTGCTCGCGGATCGCGCGTGCCGACCAGTAGGCCAGCGCCGCGATGATCCCGGTCGGGTTGTAGCCGATGCCCTGCGGCAGCGCCGATGCGCCCATCACGAACACGTTGTGCACGTCCCAGCACTGCAGGTAGCGGTTCAGCACGCTCGTCTTCGGGTCGGTGCCCATGATCGCGCCGCCGACGAGGTGGGTCGTCTGGTACGCGCGCGAATCGAAATGCTTGCCGAACTCGCGCGTCGACACACCGATCGCCTTCGGCCCCATCGCCTCTGCGATCTTCTTCATCTGCCCGGTCACGTACTGCGCCATCTTGATGTCGTTGTCCTTCCAGTCGAAGGTCATCCGCAGCAGCGGCTGGCCGTACGAATCGCGATAGGTCGGATCGAGGTCGAGATACACGTCGCGATACGACATGTTCGTGCCGTGCGCATCCATCGAGATAGTGTGCGCGTAGTAATCCTTCACGGACTTCTTCCACGCCGAGCCCCACTGCGGCGTGCCGGGCGGCGTCGCGATGCCGCTGACCGGCTTCACGCCGGCCTGGTTGACCCACAGCGGCGAGCCGCCGACGAAGCCGAGCGGGCCGTGGTCGAAGTTGTCCGCGTTGAAGTCGTCCACCGCGACGCCGTTGCCGCCCGCGCCGATGAACGGATTCGTGTAGGTGTCCTTGTCGAAGAACGCCTTGATCGTCGACAGGTTCTGGTACGCGAAATTGCGGCCCACGACACCTTCGCCCGAGATCGGGTCGTACGGCTTGCCGATGCCCGACAGCAGCAGCAGGTGCACGTTGTGATACTGGAACGCGGCCACGATCACGAGATCGGCCGGCTGGTGCACTTCACGCCCGGCCGGGTCGACGTAGGTCACGCCCGTCGCACGCTTCTTCGTGTCGTCGAGGTCGACGCGCAGCACGTGGCACTTCGAGCGCAGCTCGAAGTTCGGCGCCTGCTTCAGCGCGGGCAGGATGTTCAGGTTCGGCGACGCCTTCGAGTACATGTAGCACGCGTAGCCGCTGCAGTAGCCGCAGAAGTTGCACGGGCCCATCTGCACGCCGTACGGGTTCGTGTACGGGCCCGACGTGTTCGCCGACGGCAGCCGGTACGGATGCAGGCCGAGCGACTTCGACGCATCGAAGAAGCGCTGCGCCGAATACGTATTGAGCTGCGCGGGCAACGGGAAGCTGTCGCTGCGGTTCGCTTCGAACACGTTGCCGTCGCCGACCACCTTGCCGCCGACCTTGTACGCCTGCCCCGACGTGCCGAACACCTTCTCGGCGAAATCGAAATGCGGCTCGAGCTCGTCGTAGCTGACGCCCGTGTCCTGGATCGTCATCCCTGCGGGGATGAACTTCTTGCCGTAGCGCTCTTCATAGTGGCTGCGCAAGCGCAGTTCTTCCGGCGTGATCCGGAAATGCACGCCCGACCAGTGCAGCCCGGCACCGCCGACGCCCTCGCCCGGCAGGAACGCGGCGAGCTGCCGGTACGGCAGCGCGGTGTCCTGCACGCCGTGGCGAATCGACACGGTCGTCTTCGACAGGTCGAGGAACAGCTTCTTGCGGATGTTGTAGGTCAGCTCGTCGATCGTGTTCGGATACGCGCCGTCCGGATAGGTGTCGCGATATTCGCCGCGCTCCAGCGCGACGACCTTCAGGCCCGCTTCGGTCAGTTCCTTCGCGAGAATCGCGCCGGTCCAGCCGAAGCCGACGATTACCGCATCGACGTGCGGTTTTTTCTCTGCGGCCATCAGCTGCGCTCCCCGTTGATCGAGACGGGGCCGTACGGATAGGGCTTGCCGTTCTGGTTGACGAAATCCATGAAGTCCGCGCGCGCGCCCGGAAAGCCGATCATCTTCCACGCAGCCATGTCGTGATTGCCGCCATGCACCGGATCGCTGAAGTAGCCTTCGCGCGTGTTCTGCAACAACTGGCCGAAGAACACGCCGGGCGGCACGTCGTCGATCTGTGCGCCGCCCTTCTCCAGCGCACCGAGCACCGTGTCGCGCGTCGGCGCGTCGAGATCCACGAAGGCCTTGCCGTGGGTCTTCTCGCAATAGCGGTTGACCGCCGCGATGCCGAGCCGGTAGATGTCGCGCGGCACGAGCTTCAGCTGGTAGCCGAGCTCGGGCACGCCCTGCTGGAACGGCCCCTGCATGTACCACGTCGCGCCGTGCGCATACGGCGTCTCCATCTGGCGGTCGATGAACTCGGGCACGCCCGATTCGAGCGCGCCGGGGCCTTCGGCGTCGGCCGGAATCAGCCGGTCGACGGCGGCCTGGACGAACGTCCATTCCTTCGCATCGAAGAAGGTCGGCTTGTACGGCGCGCGTTCGGCGTTGGCCGATGCGGCCGACGCGTTGCCGGCCGTCGTCGCCGGCTGCGACGACGAGCGCAGGTCGCAGCCGGCGACCGACGCGATCGGCACGAGCGCGACCGACGTGCGCAGGAAACGGCGACGCGAGTTGGGTTTGTCAGGTGGCGTGGACATGGTCGGATGTTGATCGTTGGGGATCGGGTCCGGACGCGCGCATTCCGCATGCGGCGTGCCGGCACGGCAGCCATGCCGCACGCGGCTGGCCGTCCTGTTCTTTCGTGTATTGCGAACAACCTCGATGCGGGCGCGCCGGTGCCGGAGGCGCTGCGCGGATCGACCGCTTCGCGGGCCGGATCCTCAGACAAATACCGGCCTGTCGGCCCGAACCTGCCCGCCATCGCCTGACCCTGATTCAACTTAGACGCCGCGTTTGCCGACAGCAAGCGCAACGTGCACGACCCTCTTTGCGGGTCCGGCGACGAGTGCCGCGAATTATAACTGGAACCGGTTCCATTTCGAGGGGGTTCAATGCAATTCAATGCATCGAAAATCGCAACAATTGAAAAAACAGGAAGCCGGAATGCACAAGGATGGCGCGATTGCCGGCCGATCCGCGCGTCGGGCAGACGATTGTTCTGCGTTGGGCCGGGTTACCTGCTGCGCTGCGTGCCGCTCACCCCGGCCAGAACATCGACGCGATGGATAGCGCCAGGGCCGCGCAAAGCGGCGAGTAATACAGCGTGTCCATCCGCGCGAAACGCGACCCGCGAATCCGCTTGAAGAAGCCGACGTGGCGGAAATCGCCGACGGCCCGCACCGCGAAGATCAATGCGAGCGCAACGACCGCGAACGCGATCGTGCCGGGATACGCGTTCCGCCCAAGCCAGCCGGCCCGCGCGGCGACCACGCATGCGCCGGCCAGCAGCGCCGCCGCGACGGCAAGCGTGCCGACGGCAGTCGGCCGCAGCAGCGGCACGCCGTCCTGTTCCGGAATGGCCGCACGCTTGCCGAGCCGCCCGCCGAACGCCCAGTAGACGTGAACGAGCGCAATCGCGCAAAGCGTCGGCACGCTGAAATACGCACCGGTCATGTCGGTAAGTGTCCTCGTCTCGTTGTCTCGTTGTTCTGCCGGAAGGGTTCCGGCCCGCGGCCCCGGCCCGCGACACGCATGACGATACCGAAACCCGGCAGCGTGCGCATTGCGACGTCCGGTCGCAAGCCGCGGCAACGCATGTTGCGATGCAGTGCGCAGGCATCGTCGCGCCGGCCGGTCGCTTGACTTCCCACCGCGCACTACTACCCTGTTATTCCAGTACTGCCGTCGGCACGCCCCCTGCGCAACCGGCCGCACGTGCATCGCTCGCCCGGCCGCGCACATGCACGACAAACGATAACGAAGGCCATGGAGGTGACTCATGCTGATCGGCGTGCCGAAAGAGATCAAGAACCACGAATACCGCGTCGGCCTCACGCCGGCCGGCGCGCGCGAACTCACGCGGCACGGTCATGGCGTACTCGTGCAGCGCGGCGCGGGCACGGCGATCGGCCTGCTCGACAACGACTATGCGGCTGCGGGCGCGTCGCTCTGCGACGGCGCCGACGAAGTATTCGCGCGCGCCGACATGATCATCAAGGTCAAGGAGCCGCAGGCGACCGAATGCGCGATGCTGCGGCGCGGGCAAATCCTCTACACGTACCTGCATCTCGCGCCCGATCCCGAGCAGGCGGCCGCACTGGTGAAGTCCGGCGCGGTATGCATCGCATACGAAACCGTGACGGGCCCCGGAGGCGGCCTGCCGCTGCTTGCGCCGATGAGCGAGGTGGCCGGACGCATGTCGATCCAGGTCGCGGCGACCCACCTCGAAAGCCCGCGCGGCGGCCGCGGCCTGCTGATGGCCGGCGTGCCCGGCGTGCCGGCCGCGCACGTGGTCGTGCTCGGCGCGGGCGTCGTCGGCACCGGCGCGCTGCAGATGGCGGTCGGCCTCGGCGCGCGCGTCACCGTGCTCGACACCAACGTGGGCCGGCTGCGCCAGCTCGACCTGGTCTTCGCCAACCGGATCGCGACCGTCTGCTCGAATGCGCACACGATCGACGAAGCCGTGCGCGATGCCGACGTCGTGATCGGTGCCGTGCTCGTACCGGGCGCGTCGGCGCCGCGGCTCGTCACGCGCGACATGATCGCGACGATGCGCACGGGTGCGGTCGTCGTCGATGTCGCGATCGACCAGGGCGGATGCTTCGAGACATCGCATGCGACGACGCATGCGGACCCGACCTTTGTCGTCGACGGCGTCGTGCACTACTGCGTCGCGAACATGCCCGGCGCGGTCGCGCGCACGTCGACCTTCGCGCTGAACAACGCGACGCTCGGGCATGCGCTCGCGCTCGCCGACAAGGGCTGGAAGCAGGCGATGGCCGACGATCCCCATCTGCGCGCGGGCCTGAACATATGCAACGGGCACATCACATACGAAGCGGTCGCGCTGGCGCTCGGCCTGCCTTATGTGCCGGCGGCCGGCGTGCTGGCGTGACCGGGCTGGCCTGACGTTACCGCACGAACGCACGGCTGGCGGCATGCGCCGCCAGCCGCCTTCACGCGCCCCTCGACCGGCTCCGCTTCGACACACCGCCCGCGCCCATCGTGCGCGCCAGCAGCGGCCGCAGTTGCGCGAGCGTGCGCGTGTTGAGCACGTCCTGCCGCGTGAGCCAGCCGCGTCGTGCCTGATCGACACCGTACGCGAGATTGTCGAGCTCGCTCGCGCTGCACGCATCCGAGCCGATCGCCACCAGCACGCCGGCCTTCGCGGCCTCGCGGCACCAGATGTCCGGCAGATCGAGCCGTCGAGGCTGCGCATCGAGTTCGACGAAGCAGCCGCGCGCCGCAGCCTGCGCGATCACGCGCGGCACGTCGAGTTCGCATGCGTCGTGCTCGCCGAGCACGCGGCCGGTCGGGTGCGCGAGAATCGTGAAATGCGGATGGTCCATCGCACGCAGCATGCGATCGGTCTGTGCGTCGCGCGACAGGTCGAAGCCGTCGCGTACCGCGCCGATCACGAGATCGAGCCGGCCGACCATGGCATCGGGCACATCGAGGCTGCCGTCCTCGCGAATGCCGGCCTCCACGCCCTTGAGCAGCACGAAATCGTCGAACGACGCATTGACGCGATCGATCTCGTCGAGCTGTCGCGCGAGCCATTCGAAGCCGTTTCGGCCACGGCCGGCATGCGGCGTCCGATCGGTGACGGCCAGATACGCGAGCCCGCGCGAGCGCGCCGCATCGGCCATCGCGCGCAGGCTGTCGCGCCCGGCCGACGCGTCGGTATGCGCATGCAGGTCGCCGTGGACATGCTTGCGCTCGACCAGCGCCGGCAGCGTGCCGGCGCGCGACGCGTCGATCTCGCCGCGATTCTCGCGCAGTTCGGGCGGCACGTCGTGCAGCCCGATGGCGTCGTAGACCGACGCCTCCGTCGCGCCGGCAATCCGCTCGTCGCCGCGAAACACGCCGTATTCGTTGATCTTCAGCCCGCCGGCCTGCGCGATCCTGCGCAGCGCGATGTTGTGCGCCTTCGATCCCGTGAAGTAGACGAGCGCCGCGCCGAACGCATCGGCATCGACGACGCGCAGGTCGACCTGCAATCCGCTGGCCAGCACGACACTCGAACGCGTCTTGCCGTGCGCGAGCACGCGCGCCACGTCGCCGTAGCCGACGAACGCTTCGGCGACGGCAACCGGATCGCGCGCGGTGACGAGAATGTCGAGATCGCCGACCGTCTCGCGGCGGCGGCGAAAACTGCCGGCCGGCACGGCCTTGCCGACGCCCGCGACCGCGCGCAGGCGTTCGAGCAACGGCATCAGCGATTGCGCGGCATCCGGCAGCAGAAAGCGTTGCGGTTCGCGCTGCAGGCGGTCGTCGATCGCTTCGAGCAGATGCGCTTCGGTTTTCGCGCCGAAGCCCGGCAGCTCGCGCACGTGCCCGCTCTTCGCTTCGGCGCGAAGCTGTTCGAGCGAATCGACATGCAGCGCGTCATGCAGCGCCTTCACGCGTTTCGCGCCGAGCCCCGGTACGTCGAGCAGCTCGACGATCGCGCCCGGCAGCGCATGGCGCAGCGTTTGCTGCAGTTCGCAGGTGCCGGTCACGGCGATCTCGCGCAGCTTCGACGCGAGATCGGGCCCGATCGACGGAATCTTCCCGAGATCGTCGCCGTTCGCGATCATCGTCGGGATATCGCGCCCGTAGTCGGCGATCGTACGCGCGGCGTTGCGGTAGGCACGCACGCGGAACGGATTGGCGCCCTGGATCTCGAGCATGTCGGCGATCTCGGCGAACACGGCCGCGCACTCGGCATTGTGGATCGGCATGATCGGCGTGGCTCCCTTCCACGTGGATGGCGCCGCGCGCGTGCGCGACGGCGTCTGCCCGCCCGGCGACGCATGTCGACGCCGCCGGGCGCCCGTTCGTCATCGTACGCCGGCCGCGCATCGCGTGCAGCGCGAAGGCGGCCGCGACGTCAGAGCGATGCGCGCGGCGTCGTGGCGTATCGTCGCTCGTAGAGCGATTGGCAATGCGTGCAGCGTTCGGCGGTCGGGCGCGCCATCAGGCGCTCGTAGTCGACCGACGCATCGCAATCGATGCATTCGCCGTAGCTGCCGTCGCGCATCCGCTGATGTGCGCGTCCGATCGCGCGCAGTTCGGTCAGCTTCATGCCGATCAATGCATGATCGACGTCGACGAACAGATCCGCGTTCGCCTCGTCGCCCTCGTCCGGCGCCGCGCCGGCGAGATCCGCATAGGATTCCGACGCGCGGTGGTCTTCGCTCGTGCGGATCTCCGCACGCAACGCCTGCTCGCTCTCGTTCAGCCGCTGTTTCAGCGTCTGCCGTTGTTGTTGGTCGAGCGCCATGGCCACCTCTCCTTGTCCGGGTTCCGCGCGGAAAGTGCGGCGCGCGGTGTCGCGCCGGCGCGCGGCGGGCAGACATAACCGGCGCCGCCGCGCCCGGATGCACGCCCGGACGCACGAAGCGCCGGACGCATTCGACGCAGGATAAACCCATTGAACACCCGTGTGTTGACCGGAATCAGCGTGCCGACGACGCACGCGACACGCCTGCATAAACTGGGGACGGACGCGAAATCACGACGCGCGACGCACGCCGCAGCGCAGCAATTCGCCGCGTTGCCGCGCGATTCCGTCGGCACGACGGGACCCGCGTCGCCCCCGTCGGTGCGATCGCTCGCACGACGCGACGCTTTCCAAATCATTCGTTCTACTTAGAAAGCATTGCGACCGATAAAGCCCCGCACGACCGTCAACAGGATGATCTTCATGTCGAACCAGAAGCTCCAGTTCTGCATGTAGAACAGATCGAACTTCACGCGCGCTGCCATCGCCTCGACCTTGCGCGTCTCGCCGCGATAGCCGTTTACCTGCGCCCATCCGGTGATGCCGGGCCGCACGCGGTAGCGGTACATGTAGCAGTCGATCAGTTGCCGATAGAAGTCGTCGTGCTCGATCGCATGCGGACGCGGGCCGACGACCGACATCTGCCCGAACAGCACGTTGAAGAACTGCGGCAGCTCGTCGAGCGACGTGCGCCGCAGGAACGCGCCGACGCGCGTGATGCGCGAATCGTTGCGCGACGCCTGCCGCACGACGCCCGGCAGCGCGCGATGCACACGCATCGTCCTGAACTTCAGGATGTCGAACTCGCGGCCGTCCACGCCCTTGCGGCGCTGCCTGAACAGCACGGGCCCCGGCGACGACAGCTTGACCGCGAGCGCCAGCATCGACAGCAGCGGCAGCAACGGAATCAGCACGCCGAACGCGAACAGTCGGTCGAACGCGAACTTCGCCCACAGCTCCGGCGCGGAGCGCGGCGTGGTCGCGAGATTGATCGCCGGCATGCCGAGCACGTCGGTCGCAGAGCGATCGACAACCGCCATCTGCCGCACGTCGGGCAGCAGCCGCAGCTCGACGAATTCGTCGCGCAGCTCGCGCACGATGCGCTGGATCCGCCACTCGTGCGACATCGGCAGCGTGAGCCACACCTCGTCGATCTCGCCGCCGCGAATCATGTCGCGCAACGCGTTCCAGTCGTCGATCACCGGCACGCCGCCGATGCCGCCCGCGGCAGCCGGTGCATCGTCATCGAATACGCATGCCGCCACGAAAGGGCCGTTCGACGCGAGCTGCATCCGCTCGATCGCCACGCGCCCGTACGCCGTTGCGCCGACGACGGCGACGCGGCGCTGCCGCGCGCGCGGGTCGTCATGCGTCAACGCGAGTGCCAGCAGCGCGGCACGGCCGAGCAGCAGCGCAGCGTCACCGGCCAGCACCGTGCGCACGATCCAGCGTGTCGTGACCGTGCCGCCGCGGTTCATGATCCACATCGTGCCGGCCACCGTCAGCACGCTCGCGCAGACGACGGCAATCATTGCCTGCGTCAGCACGTAAGCACCGCCCTGCGGCGCCACGCCGCCGCGCACGGTGCGCAGGTAGCGCGGCAGCAGCGCCACGGTCATCACGCACAGCAGCGCGATCGCGCCACGCTGCGCGTCGGACAGTTCGCGCCAGGCAAGGCCCGACGCCGCCTGCGCCGCAAGCGCCCCTCCCAGCACGAGCACGACGTCGGCCGCCGCGATCGCGGCACGCCGCATCGCATTCGTTCCACCGGACCTCGACTGCATCGTCACGCACCATGTGCCGGGAATCCGCAACGCACCTCCGGCATGCGGGGGCGAACCGGCGCCGGCCTCGCATTCCCGCGCGCGCCGAGCAACCGGCGATAGTCGGCGCGAATCAGGTCGTAGCATTCGCACGCGTGATGTTCGAGGCCGTCGCGGTCGAGCACCGTGATGCGGCCGCGGCGCTGCCGGATCAGCCCGGCTTCCTGCAGGTTGCCGGCCGCTTCCGTCACGCCTTCGCGCCGCACGCCGAGCATGTTCGCGATCGTCTGCTGCGTGACGGTCAGCTCGTCGCCGTCGATACGGTCGTGCGCCAGCAGCAGCCAGCGGCTGAGCTGCTCGCTGACCGAGTGGTGCCGGTTGCACAGCGCGCTGCGCGAGATCTGCGCCATCGTCGCCTGGCAGTAGTTGAGCAGCAGCCGGTAAGTCGCAGGCGACCGCTCGAATTCGGCGCGCATCACGCAGCTCGGCACGCGATAAGCCATCCCGCCGATGCGGACCTCGACCCGGTTCGACGCAGCGGTGCCACCGACCAGCGTCGCAAGCCCGACCACCCCCTCGCGGCCGACCACCGCCACCTCGACCATCGCACCGTCCTCCATCAGGTGCTGCACCGACATCATTGCCGTCGTCGGGAAATGCAGATGGCGCATCGGCTCGCCGACCCGGTCGAGCATGCCGGCCTTGATCCGGACCAGTTCGAGATGCGGTGCGATGGTGCGGATGCTGTCCTCCGGAAGGGCATCGAGGATGGCATTCGCCGAGTAGCTCGAATGAAGATGAAGCATGTCTGTATCCCTCTTATTGTCCGCGCCGCCTGCAGCCGCGTGCATGGAACTCGTTATCGCGATGCGCGCCCGGACGTTGACGGTGGTTGCGGCCCGCAACCCTGAATCCGACTGACCATCGGCTTGTCACCGCCGGATCGAGTCGGCCGTCCCGTTTCGACACGCCAGCCCGAATAAGCGATTTACGTGCCAATACCCGCCCATCCTTAATATATGAATCACACCCGATTTAAATCACCCGAATAACCCGCCTCAAACCAAAAAAAACGTCTCATTTCCGGACACTCTTCCGCTCGACGGACACAGCGCACCATTCGACTGACCAATTCGCGCGCATCGAACCGGGGCAGGCGCATCGGTGCCGCAAAGCTTATCGTTCAAATACTTACATTCGATTTTCAATTGTTTCCGCGATGCACGGGGCAGCCTGCCGCAGCGGCCCTACGCTTCACACGCTCGTTTGAAACTGTCTCAAATTTGAATCGGCGCACTAATTTCAGGCTCTGTACGCTATCGCACACATCCAACACAAGCCATTGATATTAATGAACAATATTGCGCATCCCGTTTATTTGTCAAATAATGTTCAATGTGCGCCCGGCACTTTCTCTGTACGATGTGCAGCGTTATGCGATTGACTCCCGATTGGTATCGAATAGCCGATCCGCGCACCACTCCGCTTCCGGATGATTAATTTCATCAAATCGAATCATTAAATCCGGATAACGTTTGCACGCAATCCGAATCGTCAAACTTTGTGAGATGACGCAATATGCAATTGAATTAATTCAATTGCGTGCTAGCCTTTTCGCCAGCATCGACATGCTATTTTCGATGAACACAAGTCCGCACGATCGTGCTAATTCCCCTTTTCCGGGGGATCGCCGCGACGACGCGCGACAGCCACCCTACGAGGATGCGCCGTGACTCACCAGGCCCACGACGCCGTCGCGCATGCGAACGGCATGATCGAGCTTTCCCACAGCTTCGATGCCAACCGGTTTCTCGCGGCCATCGACCGCGACGAGCTCGCCACGCTGGTCCCCCACCTTCAACTCGTCCACCTGAAATCGGGGCAAGTGCTCTGCGAACCCGGCGAAATGCTCGCCGCGGTCTACCTCCCCGTCACGACGGCGATTTCGCTGCAGTACGTGTCGTCCGGCGGCATGACGCTGGAGGTCGCGGAGATCGGTAGCGAGAGCGTGGTCTGCGACGACGTGATCGGCGGCAGCGGCCGGATGCCTTGCCGTGCGGTCGCCTGCCGCGACGGCTTCGTCTATCGGCTCGACCGGCGCGTATTCACCGCCGCGTTCGATGCGTCGCCGGTGATCCGCCATCTCGTGTTCGTCTGCGTGCGACTGCTGATGGTACAGGTATCGCAGATCACGTTCTGCAGCCGTCATCACGTGCTCAAACATCAGTTATGCAGATGGTTCCTGCTGGCGTACGACCGTACGCGCAGCATCGAGATCCAGGTGACGCACAGCATGCTGGCGCAGATGCTCGGCGTGCGGCGGGAAACGGTCACGGATGCCGCCGGCGAAATCCAGAAACTCGGCCTGATCCGGCAATACCGGAGCTCGATCGAGCTCGCCGACCTCGACGGGCTCGAAAAGATGTCGTGCGGCTGCCGCGCGATCGTGCGCGACGAGATGAAGCGCATCCTGTCGGCCGACTCGGGCGTGCCGGCCGCATCGCGCGCCTGATTGGCGTGCCCGATCAGCGCGGCGCTTCAGCACCGCCTGCATGCGGGGTCAGCTGTTTGTAGGGTGGCGAACAGAACGCCGTGTCTGCCAATGGTCTACTGATGCCGGACTGCCGGGGGGATGTCAGCGCTTGTCGCGCGTCTGCCCGAGCGGACGACACCACGCATGCCGGAGCAGCACGTGAAAAACGAAATCAGAACCATCCTCAAGCACGTCGCCCATCTCGAAGCCGCGATCGATTCGATCGGTGACGGGGACGACCTCTACGAAGCGGGCCTCTCCTCGCTCGACACGATCCAGCTGATGCTCGCGATCGAGAAGCAGTTCAACATCGAGATTCCCGACGAGATGCTGAACCGCAACCTGTTCCGCAGCATCGACGCGCTCGCGAACACGGTCGCCACGCTTCAACGCACCGAGCATTCCGCATGAGCGGGCTGCTTCCCGAACTCGCGGCCGACAGCGAATCGCATCGGCTCGACGAGGCCGCGCACGCCGTCGCGCAGATCGCCGCCCAGCACGCGGATGCGGTCGATCGCGACGCGCGCTGCCCCGTCGAGGCGATCGAGGCGATGCGCGCGCGCCGGCTGCTGGGCGCGATGGTGCCGACCCATCTCGGCGGCGCTGGCGCGTCGCTGGAAGACATCGCCTCGGCCTGTTCGATCCTCGGCCAGGCCTGCGCATCGTCGGCGATGGTGTTCGCGATGCACCAGATCCAGATCGCCTGCATCGTCGACCATGCCGCCGACCAGGGCTGGCACAAGCTGTTCCTGCAGCAGCTCGTGCGCCACCAGTGGCTGCTCGCGTCGGCCACGTCGGAAGACGGCGTCGGCGGCAACCTGCGCGCGAGCCAGTGCGCGCTCGACACCAGCGGCGGCGAATTCCGGCTGCGCAAATCCGCGCCGACGATCTCGTACGGCGACTATGCGGACGGCATTCTTGCGACCGCGCGACGCGATGCCGACGCGCCGGCTTCCGAACAGGTGCTCGTCACGCTGCTGCGCGACGGCTATACGCTCACGCGCCGCGGCGAATGGGACACGCTCGGGATGCGCGGCACGTGCAGCAACGGTTTCGCGCTCGACGCGCAGGGCGCCGCCGTCCAGTGCCTGCCGGTGCCGTTCGCGAAGATCGCCGAAGAAACGATGGTGCCGGTTTCGCACATCCTGTGGGCCGCCGTATGGATCGGCGTGGCCGGCGACGCATTCCATCGCGCGCACCAGTTCTTCCGCGCGCAGGCACGCCAGACCGACGGGGCGCCGTCGCCCGCGTCGCGGCGCATCGCCGAATCGCTCGCGCTGATGCAGGCGATGCAGGCCCGTGTCGACAACGTGCTGCGTCTCCATGCGAATGCGTCGGCCCGCTCGTGGTCGGCCGGCATGGCCTGGGCCGCCGAGATCAACACGCTGAAGACCTATGTGTCGACGACCGCGCTGGAAGTCGCGCAGCAGGCGATGATGATCTGCGGGATGGCCGGCTACAAGCAAGGCACGCCGTTCAGCATCGGCCGTCACCTCCGCGACCTGCACGCGGCGCCGCTGATGATCAGCAACGACCGCATTGCCGCCAACACCTCGAACCTGCTGCTCGCGCTGCGTCCTGCGACGCTGGAGAAACATACGTGAACGATCGCCTCGCCGTGCCCTCCACCGCCTCCACGCCCGCCGACGCACCGCTCGACCGCGCGGGCGTCAACCCGCTGCGCGATGCGCTGATCGACTCAGGCCTGCTGGTATCGACCGGCATCCAGGGCCTGTTCGGCCGCAGCGAACGGTTCGAGCGCGTCGTGCAAGCGCTCGACGCGTTCGTCACGCGCATCGGCGCCGACCAGCAGGCCGAGGTGCTGCGCTTCCCGCCGGCAATGAGCCGCACCGAGTTCGAGCGCAGCGAATACATGAAGAGCTTCCCGCAACTGGCGGGCAGCGTGCATGCATTCTGCGGCGACGAGCGCCAGCATCAGCGCCTGTTGCAGTGCCTCGATCGCGGCGACGACTGGACCGAAAACCAGAAGCCGACCTACGTCGTGATGACACCGGCCGCGTGCTACCCTGTCTACCCCGTCGTCGCGCGCGCGGGCGCGCTGCCCGCCGACGGACGCACCGTCGACGTGTTCTCGTACTGCTTCCGTCACGAGCCGTCGCTCGATCCGACCCGCATGCAGCTGTTCCGGATGCGCGAGTATGTGCGGATCGGCACGCCGGAGCAGATCGTCGCGTTCCGCGAGACGTGGATCGAACGCGGTACGCGAATGATCGACGCGCTGCGCCTGCCAAACGCGATCGACCTCGCGAACGACCCGTTTTTCGGGCGCGGCGGCAAGATCGTCGCGAACAGCCAGCGCGAGCAGAGCCTGAAGTTCGAGTTGCTGATCCCGATCGAGCACGACAACCGCCAGACCGCGTGCCTGAGCTTCAACTACCACATGGACCATTTCGGCCTGCTGTGGGACATCCGCACCGCGCCGGGCGACGTTGCGCACACCGGTTGCGTCGGCTTCGGCCTCGAACGGCTCACGCTCGCGCTGTTCCGCCACCACGGCTTCGACATCGACGCATGGCCGCGCGAAGTCCGCGACGTGCTGTGGGGCACACCATGAGGTTCGTTTCCCGCGACGGCGAAGACGCGTCGTTCGAGGATGTGCGCCACCGTGCGCGCCACTACCGGCCGCACCCGCTGCACAGCCAGGAGATGGTCTGGAAACAGACCAACTGCTACGTCGACATGTGGCTCGAGGTGCTCCGGTGGTGGGGCTTCAACCCGTACGCGGCGCTGCCGTTTACGATCGCGCTCGATTTCGAGGGCGACCAGTTCACGTTCTTCAAGTTTCCGCACGACGAACTGGAGCGGCTTTACGGCATCGTCGTGCAGGAGCACTCGATCTACGAGCCGCTCGACCAGCACATCGAAACGCAGGTCGCACGCGGTCACCTGATGATCGTCGAGGTCGACGCGTGGTTCCTGCCCGACACGCGCGGCAGCAGCTATCGCACGCAGCACACGAAGACGACGATCGGCATCGATGCGATCGACCGCTCGAAGCGCCAGATCGGCTACTTCCACAACAGCGGCTACTACGTGGCCGAAGATTTCGACTACAACGGGCTGGTCGGCGACAGCTCGCCGATGACGCTGCCGCCGTACGTCGAATGCGCGAAACGGCGCTTTGCGCCGCTCGACGAGCGCGCGCTCTGCGAAGCGTCGCTCGCCGCGCTGCAGCGCCATCTGCGGCGCCTGCCGGTCGTCGATCCGATCGCCGCATTCCGGCGGCAGTTGCAGACCGACGCGAGGATGCTCGCCGATTCGCCGCTCGAACACTTCCACGCGTACTCGTTCAATTCGGTGCGGCAGCTCGGCGCGAATTTCGAACTGTTCGGCCACTACGCGCGCTGGCTGCAGGCCAGCGGGTGCGCCGGGCCGTTCGCCGAGATCCGCGCCGCGTGCGATCGCATCGCGGCCGAAGCGATGGTGCTGGAATTTCGGCTCGCGCGCGCCTGCGCGCGCGGCAAGGAAGAACGCGGCGATTCGACGCTCGAAGCGATCGAGACCGCGTACGCTGACCTCGTCGCCTGCGCGCGGCAGATCGGCGCGCCGCTGCGGCACATGACGCCCGCGCGCAGCGATGCGGCGCCCGTGCCGGCCATGCGGTGACGCGCGCGCGTGCCCTGCCCGCGTGGTCGATGCTGGCGACGGCCGCGGGCGCCGTGCAGGAACCGCGCGACCTCCCGGCCGCCGGCGACGGCTGGATCGCGGCGCCCGTGCCCGGCACGGTCGCGCAGGTGCTTGCGCAGGCCGGCCGTCTCGACGAAGCGGCATCGCTCGACGAGCGCGACCACTGGTACCGGATCGAACTGCGCGGACGCGGGCCGCGCATACTGCGCTTTCACGGCCTCGCCACGCTCGCGCAAGCCTGGCTCGACGACACGCCGATCCTCCGCTCCGACAGCATGTTCGTCGCGCACGATGTTCCCGTGTCGCTCGACGGCACGCACCGGCTGACCCTCTGCTTCCGTGCCCTCGCCCCGCACCTGCGCGACGCGCGCGCGCCGCGCCGTGCGCGCTGGCGCACGCGGCTCGCCGAGCCGGCCGCGCTGCGCACGATCCGCACGTCGCTGTTCGGACACATGCCCGGCTGGTTTCCGCGCTGCGTGCCGATCGGCCCGTGGCGGCCCGTCGAGGTGCTCGATCCGGCCGACGGGCCCGTGCTGGTCGATTGCGACCTGCATGCGCGCGTCGAAGGCGACACGGGCTGGCTCGACGCGGAACTGACATTCTCCGCGCCGCTGCCCGACACGCTCGCGGCCCGGCTGTCGTGCGGCGAACACCACGCAACGCTCGAACGCGCCGGCGCCGACCGGCTGCGCGCGAGCGTCGCGGTGCCCAACGTGCGCCGCTGGTGGCCGCATACGCACGGCGAGCCGGCACTCTACGAGATAACGCTGCACATCGGCGACGAACGGCTGCCGCTCGGCTCGACAGGCTTCCGCACGATCGAGATCGACGCCGGCGCCGACGGCAAGGGCTTCGGGCTGTGCATCAACGGCGTGCCGGTGTTCGCGCGAGGTGCGTGCTGGAGCAGCGCCGCGCCGCTCGCACTGCACGCGGACGATGCGACCTACGGCCGCCTGCTCGGGCTCGCGCGCGACGCCGGCTTCAACATGATCCGCGTCGGCGGCACGATGACCTACGAGGCCGACGCGTTCCACGCATGGTGCGACCGGCTCGGGCTGCTGGTCTGGCAGGATTTCATGTTCGCGAACTTCGACTATGCGCTCGACGATCCCGCGTTCGCGGCCAACGTCGACCGCGAAGCCGTGCAGTTCCTCGCGCGCCACGGCGCGTCGCCGTCGCTCGCGGTACTGTGCGGCGGCAGCGAGATCGCGCAACAGGCCGCGATGTCGGGGCTCGGGCCGAAGCAGCGCTTCCTCGAACTGACCGCCGACCGGCTGGCCGGCCATGCGGCCGCGCGCCGGCCCGACGTCCCGTACGTGCCCGATTCGCCCGACGGCGGCGTGCTGCCGTTCGCGCCGCGCGAACGCGTGTCGCACTACTACGGTGTCGGCGCGTACCTGCGCCCGCCCGACGATGCGCGCCGCGCAGACGTGCGCTTCGCGAGCGAATGCCTCGCGTTCGCGAACGTGCCATGCGAGGCAACGCTCGCCGAGCTCGGCTGGCCCGGCGTGCACGAGCCGCGCTGGAAAGCGGCCGTGCCGCGCGACCCCGGCACGTCGTGGGATTTCGAAGATATCCGCGACCACTATCTGCAAACGCTGTATGACGTCGCGCCCGACCGGCTGCGGCGCGAGGATCCGGCTCGCTACTTCGAGCTGTCGCGCGCCGTGATCGCGGACCTGATGCGCGAGACGTTTTCCGAATGGCGGCGCACCGGCTCGCGCTGCGCCGGTGCACTCGTATGGCAGTTCCAGGACGTGATGCCGGGCGCCGGATGGGGCGTGATCGACGCCGCGCATCGGCCGAAATCGGCATGGTATGCGCTGCGCCAGGTACTGCAGCCGGTGCAGGTGTTGCTCGTCGACGAAGGTTTGAACGGGCTCGACGTGCACGTGGTCAACGAGCGCCCGGCGCCGCTGTCGGCGGCGGTCGAACTGGTCGCGCTGCGCGACGGCCGCACGCCGGTCGCGCGGGCCGGCTGCCTGGTGCGGATCGCGGCGCACGACATAGTGCGGATCGGTTCGGCCGAGCTGCTCGGCCGCTTCTTCGACTGGACCTATGCGTACCGCTTCGGCCCCTGCGAACACGACACCGTCGTCGCAACGCTGCGCGCCGACGACGGCACGCTGCTGTCGCAGGCGTTCCATTTCCCGTCCCGCACGCATCCGGCCGTGCTGGCGCGCCGCGAACTCGGGATCGAAGCGTGCGTGTCGCGCACCGGCGACACATGGCACGTCGACATCGACACGCGGCACGTCGCGCGCCACGTGCAGATCGCCGCGCCGGGGTTCATGCCGCGCGACGACTGGTTCCATCTCGCGCCCGGCACGCCGGCGCGTGTCGCGCTGGTTCCGCTGGACATTGCCGGGAAGCATCCGGCCGCCGCCGACGCGCCGACCGCCGTGGACATCCGGGCGGTAAACACCGCAAGAACGGTGCGCGCCACGCAGGCCGGTTAACGCGACGCTCGCGGCCGCCGCGCGCCGCGATCGTCACCTGTCGAGCCTCAGTCGGACGAGCCCGTGCCGCGCGGCCGCTCGATCCCGTACGCTTCCATCCAGCGATACAGCGTCGCGCGCGACACGCCGAGCTCGCGCGCGGAAGCCGCGATGCGCCCGCGCGTGCGCAGCAACGCGGTTTCGATCGCCTCGCGCTCGATCGACTTGCGGATGTCGGCCACGGACGGCGACGCCGCGTCGAGACAGTATTCGAGTTCGAGGTCCTGCGCGGTGATCAGGCGCCCTTCCGTCATCACGACCGCACGGCGCACGCGGTTGATCAGTTCGCGGACATTGCCGGGCCAGTCGTGCTTGTAGAGCGCCGTGATCGCATCCGTCGAGAAGCCGCGCACGCGATGGCGCGCGTCGCCGCGGAAGCGTTCGAGCATGTGGTGCGCGAGCAGTTCGATGTCCTTGCCGCGCGCGCGCAGCGGCGGCTGGTCGATACGCATCACGCACAGACGGTGAAACAGGTCCGCGCGAAATCGCCCTTGCTCCATCGCTTCGCGCAGGTCGACGTGCGTCGCGGAGACGATCCGGACGTCGACCGGCACCGGATCGCTGCCGCCGAGGCGATGGATCGAGCGCTCCTGCAGAAAACGCAGCAGGCTGGCCTGGCTCTCGTGCGGCAGGTCGCCGATCTCGTCGAGCAGCAGCGTGCCGCCGTTCGCCGCCTCGACATAGCCGATCTTGCGCGCGTTCGCGCCGGTAAACGCGCCGCGCTCATAGCCGAACAGCTCCGATTGCAGCAGATGCGGCGGAATCGCGCCGCAGTTGACCGCGACGAACGGGCCGTTGCGCCGCTCCGAATGACGATGGATCGCGACAGCCGTCAGTTCCTTGCCGGTTCCCGTTTCGCCGAACACGAACACCGGTGCGTCGGTGCGCGCGAAGCGCCGCACCGTATCGAACAGCCGCAGCATCGCGCTGCAGGTGCCGACGATGCCTTGCTCCTCCGATTCGAGACGTTCGCGGTCGCGCGCGAACAGGCATTCCATGCCGTACGCATGGCCGACCGTATCGGCGATCCGCTGGTGCGACGCGGGCAACGTGACATAGTCGAAGCAATAGTCGCGCAATAGCGCGCGCACGTTCGGCGAAGCGGTCTGGCCGACGTCGACGAGCGCAACCCACACGACGTCGCGCATCGACGCGCAGGTCGACGCGATGCTGCCGATCGCATCGGCGTGGCCGCCGCTCAGGTCGAGGATGCCGCAGGTGATTTCACCGGACGTATCGCGCAGCTCGTTCGCATGCGCGACGACCGAAACCTTCCAGTCGCGTCGCGACAGTTCTTTTCGCAGCATGACGGACGGCGACTGCGTCCAGTAAATCAGCGGACGCTGCCCGTTACCGCTCCCCCTGCCGGCGCTCTTATCGCGCGTTATTGGCATATTCATAACGAACCATCACTTTCTCCACTCCGCGAACCGTTCGCGTGCACTGCGGCCGGCGGCGCATGGCCGCCTGTCCGCGCCGCGTTTCCGCAGCTTTGGCGAAGATCGAAACTGCACACGGCGAGAGCCCCGGAGGTCGAGCCGGATGTCATCCGGCCTCGTTGTCATCGAACTCGAACGGAACGCGCGGCCGCTGGAGCCACGACGTTCCGGCTTTGATGCGACCCGCCATCAGGCGGGGCACGTCGGCAAACGGGAATTCCGTCCGCATGTGCATCGCGTCGTACACGACAGTCGCGCCCGATGCTGAACCGGATGGCCGTCAACCCGCTTTCGGAATGACCGCCGCATTTCATCCGCTCCTGAATTTACACCCCGTTTCGAGATGGTCTTGTTACCAAAAGATAAACCTGAATCAGCGGGTTACGCCACCGGTCGCCCCGCACGACGCGCCTTTGACCACTGAGATTTGATTATCTATGACCATTCCCGTCAATCAGTGGCAAATACTACTTTTCCGCAAGATGGGTGCCGTCGATTGCCCGCGATTTTCAACGAAATCCGCGAATAAGGCCGGCACCGCGTTTCACGCATCGCATAATCGCGCGCGCCGTCGGACGGCCGCATCGTGTCGCGACGGCGCACGGCCCGCCCATCCGTTACACGCCGTAATCAACAACGCCGCTCGTGCATGCCGTTCTCCGGCGAATCGCCATTGCCCCGCGTGAAATCGGCGGTGCCGGCACGCGCGTCCCGCAGCGCAGCACGGCCGTCCGGCACGCAGCGCGTGAACGCATCGCGGCGGGCCACCAGGATGGATCAATTATGGAAAAGCACCGGCCCCGGCGGTGTGTGCTACCGCACATTGCGGCGTTCCCGGGGCACGCGCGCCACCGCGCATCCCGCGCCGGCCGCGCGAATCCGGAGCGTGAGTACGCTGTCGAACAGACCGGTGCACGGCGCATCCGGATGATGAAGATCGCCGCGTCGCACGGAACGATCGCGTCCGTGCGGCACGGCGTGCCGAAGGCATCACGCGAGGACAGCATCATGGAATGGCATTGTTGTGAATTCGAACATCTGAGCGCAGTGGATCTCTATGCAATCCTGCGCGCGCGCAACGCCGTGCTGGTGGTCGAGGACGCGCACACGCATCTCGACATCGACGGCAAGGACGCGGGCGCGCTGCATGTCTATGTGAGCGTGCGCGACGGCGACGCGACGGAAGTCGCGGCCTACGCACGCATCCTGCCCGGCGACGACATCGATCCGGACGTCGTGATCGACAAGGTGCTGACGAGCGAGAGCTGCCGCGACGACGACACGCTCGAGCAGTTGATCAGGCGCGCGCTCACCGCCGCGCAGGCCGCGTGGCCGGATGCCGCGGTGCGCACGCACGTACCCGTGCCGCGCCAGGCGTTCTACAAGCGCTTCGGATTCCGCAAGGCCTACGGCCCGTATCTCGAACAGGGAGCGCCGTTCGTCGGCCTGGTCCGGCCGGCCGACCGCGCCGCCGGCGCGCTGCGTCACCTGCTGTCCCGGGCCGTCCCGACACCGCGGTCGCGCAACGACGACACGCGCACCGACAGCCGCGCACACAACCGGCTGCCCGCCGATACCGGAGCCATCCGATGATCCGCACCCTTCGCCCGGTTCCCGAACCCGATCTGCCGCGCGTCCTGCCGGTGATCCTCGCCGGCGGCGCCGGCACGCGGCTGTGGCCGCTGTCGCGCGAGCAGTATCCGAAGCAGTTGATCGAGCTGGTCTCGAACGAGTCGCCGCTGTCGGCGACGGCGCGCCGACTGAACGGCATCGCGAACGCGTCGCTCGACGACACGCTGCTGCTGGTATGCGGCGAGCAACATCGCGTCATGAGCGCTGCGCAGGTGCTCGGCCGCGCGGCGCCCGCCCGCATCCTGCTCGAACCGGCCGCGCGCAACACCGCGCCCGCGCTGACGCTTGCCGCGCTCGACGCGAGCGTGCTTGCCGACGATCCCGTGCTCGCGGTGATGCCGGCCGATCACGTGATCGCCGATGTCGGCGCGTTCCAGGATGCCATCGCGCGCGCGGCGCGCTACGCGCAGGAAGGCGCGATCGTCACGCTCGGCGTGCTGCCGCGCCGCGCGGAAACGGGCTACGGCTACATCCAGGTCGGCGAGCCGCGCGCGGGCCGCCACGGCGGTCAGGGCGGTTACTCGATCGGGCGCTTCGTCGAAAAACCCGATGCGGCGCTCGCCGATCGCTACCTGCACTCAGGCGATTACTGGTGGAACAGCGGGATTTTCGTCACGCGCGCGTCGGTCTGGCTGAAGGCAATCAGCGCGCTCGCGCCGGCAATCCACGCGGCCTGCGAGACCGCTTGGCGCGCGGGCGTCGCCGAGGATCCGTTCTTCCGGATCGATGCGGCGGCCTTCGCCGCGTGCCCGTCGGACTCGATCGACTATGCGGTGATGGAACGGCTTGCGGAGCACGCCGAACTCGGCATCGAAGGCATCGTGGTGCCGCTCGCGGCCGGCTGGTCGGACGTCGGCACATGGGATGCGATCTGGGAAATCATGCCGAAGGACGATCACGGCAACGTCGCGCGCGGCCCGATCGTGTTCGAGGACACGCAGGACAGTCTCGTGCGTTCGGAGGGCCGCCTCATCGCATGCGTCGGGATGAAGGACGTCGTCGTGATCGAAACGCCCGATGCGGTGCTGGTCGCGAACAAGCACGACGTGCAGCGCGTGAAGAACATCGTCGCGCGCCTGAAGACCGACCGGCGCCCGCAGGCGAGCGAGCACCGCAAGGTGCAGCGGCCGTGGGGCCATTACGATTCGATCGATCTGGGCGAGCGCTTCCAGGTGAAGCGGATCGTCGTCGAGCCCGGCAAGCTGCTGTCGCTGCAGATGCACTATCACCGCGCCGAGCACTGGATCGTCGTGCGCGGCACCGCGAAGGTGACACGCGGCAACGAGACGTTCCTGCTTTGCGAGAACGAATCGACTTACATCGCCGTCGGCGAAGTGCATCGTCTCGAGAATCCCGGCCGGATCCCGCTCGAGATCATCGAGGTGCAGTCGGGCGACTATCTCGGCGAGGACGACATCGTCCGATTCGATGATCAGTATGGGCGCGCTGTCGATGCACGCCCGCCACAACCTGCTCCGCCCGCGTCGCAGAAATCGCACGCGCAAGCCACCGTGCCGGACGTCGCTCGATAAGCGTGTTTCGAACCTGCCGTCGCGCTCGTAAAAGATAGGCGCGCGCGGCAGAACAGCCTGCTGCATTTCATGCAGGCCCCTCCGATACGCCCGAAGCGCGATCGACTACGCTTCGGCCGCCCAATGTAAGCCATCGCACCCAGCGCTTCGCGCATGCGTAGCACAATGCTTCAGACACACGGAATCAGGCGCCCTCGAGCAGATATTCACGGTTGCATGAGGTAAATCGTCCGGCCGCTTCTACAGGTAGCGAAGTGTTCCGCCCTCTCGCTATATCGGCCCGGCATCGGGCGGCCCAAGCCCCCTGACGACGCCTGCATATCGTGCGACTGACCGAGGCGGAACGGACATAGGCGACAAGGTTTAAGTTCAATCTAACATTCAGTAATACATATCTTTTTTATTCTATCCAGCGAATGGATTGATCGTCATCGACATCGCGATTCGTCGGATATTCGTTCTTACGGTCGATCACGCAACACCCGGTCGAACAGACTGCCCCGAAGATGACCATACAAAGGATCGTTCACATTGTCGAAGCGTTTGGCGGCGGAGTACTTTCGATGCTCGTCCATCTCGCCAACCACGCCGCGGCAACGGGCGTCGATGTGACTGTGCTGCATGCCATACGACCAGAAACGCCGGCCGATTTTTCTACGCTCTTCCAGCCTGGCGTCAAGCTCGTCTACGTCGAGATGGCGCGCGAAGTCAGCGTCAGGAAAGACCTGCTCAGTTTGCGCGCGCTGGCCAAAATCCTTCGAGAATGCGATCCAACGGTAATCCATCTTCATTCTTCGAAGGCTGGCGTGCTGGGACGGGCCGCCGCGAAGATAGCCGCGCCTGGTGCGAGGGTGCTCTATTCTCCACACGGACTTTCGTTTTTGCGCTGCGATGTTTCCCGCGCGAAGCAGTTCGCCTACTTGAGTTTCGAGCGAATGGCAGCCCGCCTGGGTGGAACCATTGTCGCCTGCTCGGACAGCGAACTCCGGGAGATCAAAGGAAGGGTTCGAGCGAAATCGGCGGTGCTCGTGGAAAACGGCGTCAATGTCGCCGAGATCCCTTCGCGTCGGGCGCGTGGCGATCACAAAATTGCCATCGGAATGAGTGGGCGCGCCTCGTTCCAGAAAAACCATGAAGCCTTCGCGCAACTGGCTGCCGAACTGCATGGTTCCGACGTCGAGTTTCTCTGGATTGGCGGCAACCCCGGCGAAATTCCGGATCCTCGCGAAAGTCAGGCGATTGTCTGTAGCGGCTGGGTGACGCGCGCGCGCGCGCTCGAGCTGACGTCCGGACTGGATATCTACGTCCAGACATCCCGCTGGGAAGGCATGCCTGTCGCACTGATCGAAGCTCAAGTGGCCGGCCTGCCCGCCGTGGTGACGGATGTCGTCGGAAACCGCGACGTGGTTATTCACGGTGTTACCGGATATATCGCGTCAAGTGCTGACGAGATGGCCCGGTATGTGGCCATGCTCCGCGACGACCGACAACTTCGGGAGCAAATGGGGGAATCGGCCAGAAAGTTCGCACTCCATCGGTTTTCCATGAACGCCATATTCCGACAGTGGCATTCCCTTTACGGACTGAGCGCGAACACACGTCGTGCCGATGCCCTGTATTTCGAACATGCCGCTCCCGATCAGGTTAAGGCCTGACAGGCTGCGGAAATCGACACGGACCTTGGTCGCACGTCGATTGCACCGGATTTGACATGAGCAACTTCAAAAAACCAAAAAAACTCGTATATAACGGCCGATTCACCACCCAAAAAACAACGGGGGTGCAAAGAGTCGCACGTGAGTTGATCGCCGCACTGGTCACGTTGCAGCCGCAAGATTCGATAACGGTTCTCGTTCCCCCGCATGCCGACGGCGTGGTGAACGGCACCAGGACGATTAAGGCCGGTTTTTCCAAAGGCGTGATCTGGGAACAACTGGCACTTCCTCTTTTTGCACACCGCAACCGCATCGTCAACCTTGGCAATTCCGGGTCCATTTTCCTCGGCAACCAGATCATCTATATGCACGATGCGGCGGTGTTCGACACACCCGCGCACTTCTCCCGACTGTTCCGGGCGTGGTACCGCGTCATGTTCTGGATTCTTGCGCGCACCTCTATTTGCGTGTTGACCAACTCCTGCTTCTCACGCGATCGCCTCGCTCACCACTGCGGTGTTTCAACGGAAAAAATCAGCGTCGTGCCACTTGGTTCGGACCATCTCGACGCTTTGGAACCGGACACGAGCGTATTGAAAGAGCACTCGCTCACGCCGGATCGGTTCGTGCTCGCAGTCAGCAGCATGAATCCCACCAAGAACTTTGGCCGGCTGATCGCGGCATTTCGGCAAATCAACGATCCGTCAATAGATCTTGTCATCGTCGGCATGCGCAATGCCGCCGTTTTCGGGACACAGGACGATATCTCAGCGACCGAGCCGAACATCAAGTACGCCGGATATATCAGCGACGAGAAGCTGAAGGCACTGTATCAAAATGCGGCGTGCTTCCTCTACCCGTCGATCTACGAGGGCTTCGGAATTCCGCCTCTTGAAGCCATGCGATATGGGTGCCCAACCCTGGTGGGAAGATCCGCGGCCCTGCCGGAAGTTTGTGCCGATGCGGCACTTTACTGCGACCCTTACTCTCCTGACGACATTGCGGAAAAATTGCGAAACTTGCTTGATTCCGCCGAACTCAGGGCGGACCTGAAATGCCGAGGATTTTTGCACACCGAGAAATACCGCTGGAGCAAAAGCGCGGAAATGATGGCCGAAATATTCAACACGCTTTAGCGCGACCGATACACGCCGTCAAGGACGCGCACTTCGATCGCCCCCAAAATTCCGCTGTCCACAGCGGTAAGAAGCGCAATCCGGAACGCGTTCGAATTCACGCCTTCTTCCCGGTTCCGCCCTCGCCGCTACGCGGCCCCGCGACACGGAGATTTCCAAAATTACACCCTCTGGCGCTCCGTCGAGCGAACCGGAAAGCCGCGCGCGCGCACGCGTTTGACGACCTGTTTTTTCGATCCCGTGTATGCGTTGAAGACGTGCCCCGTAATATCCGCTCCGATGCTCTGCAAACGCGACAGCGCAGCCTCAACGTCGGAGGCGCGTGTCAAGCCGCTGCGCGAGACAAGCACGTGCGCGTCGCAATTCGCGTCGACGATGCCGAGCGCGTCATTGCTCGGCAAGAGCGGCGGCCCGTCAATGACGACGAAGTCGTAACGGTGGCGTAGCGATGCGATGAGCTTCGCGAATCCAGCGCCTTCGAGCAACTCGCCGGGTGACGTTGTGCCCGGTGAGCCAGCTGGGATGATCGACAGACGGCTACCGGCCACGCGTAGTGTCACGGCATCGGGCAACACGGAGCCATCGAGCACCTGTGTGAGACCTGGGCCGCCGGCCACCGGCGATGCCCGCAAATCCGCGTTGATCAGCAGCACGCTGGCGTTCGTTCCCGTCAGCAGATACCCGAGATTCGACGACACGAAACTGCAGCCTACGCCGGCTGTCGCCCCCGTGAACAGCAAGACCTTGCCCCCGCCGTCCTGACGACGCTCCGCGAGCGCAACCTTCAGGCTCGCACGCAATGCGCGCACCGAATCGATGCCCGCGTCGTCCGGATGCGTCGCAGCCAGCGGCAACGCTGCCGAGCGAGGCCCGCCAGGCTCGGCAGCCAATGCGGGCGACGACGCCACGATCGCGAGACACGGTCGGCCGGTCAACCTGGTCAGCGTGTCCGGCGAATGTAGTTCACGGCGGTACAGCGACAGCAAATGCACGCCCGTCAATGCAAAGAACACGCCTGCGAACAGCGCACCGAGCACGATGATGCCGCGCTTGGGCCAGACAGGCCGAAACGGCGCGACCGCCCAGTCGACGGCTGTCACACCCGGCGCCGCGCTGGAGATAGCGATCTCGAGCTGCTGCGCGTTGGTCAGCACGCTCGTGTAAAGCTGCGTCGCTATCGTCACCTGACGCGACAGCCGCACGAATTCGCGCTGAGTCGTGGGCAATTTGGCTGCCACTGCGCTCGTATCGCGGATCTCGCGCTTCACCTGGTCGAGCTGCGACTGCACGGTCTGATACTGGAGGCTTTTTGGCAGAAAGCGCTGCCTGACGTCGTCGAGCGAGATCTGCAACTCGGTCTGATGCTCTGCGAGCGTATTCAATCGGCTGATCAGCGCGGCGCCTTGTTGATCGACGTCGATCGCGCCGGTCTGTGTCCGGTATCGGTTCAGGTCGTCTTCGGCTTTTTGCAAGTCGTGCTTCAGTGCCGGCAACCGCTGACGCAGCGAATCGAGATTGCGCCGTGCGCGATCCGTTCGAAACGCGAGGTCACGCTGCAGATATTGCTGCACGATCGCGTCGACCATCTTTTTCGCTTCCCGTGCACTGTCGGCCCGGTAGCTGAGACGGATCATCGAAGGCGATTCCAGTGTCGAGTCACGGTTCGGCACGATCGTCTTCAGATGCTTCGATACGTTTTCGTAAACGAGCGGCTCCGGCTGCTTGCGCACCGTGAATGCAATGCCGGGACGCGCGCGCAACACGTCCACGCGCAATCGGCCGGCCGTTGATTCACCAGGGAGCCTGAATGGCACCGTTTCTCCGACCTTGCCGTGCGCGAGCGCGTCGTTGTCGTCGTCATAGAGCGTCCAGTTGCTTGCATCTTCCGCGATGATCCTGAATCGATCGCCGAGCGCATTTTTTTTCGGAATCGAGAGTTCGCCGATGTCGAGCCTCTCGCCGCCCCACGCGTAGCCGGTCAGCCCGAGCGGCGCTGGCGCGAGCGCGTCTTCCGAATCGAAGCGCGAGGCAAGAAGCGGACCGATCAGCGGAAACCGGCTTGCGTTGCGGATATCGAGATCCGCACCGGCAGCGTCGATCGCGTTGTCGATCACCGCGCGCGAAATCAGCATCTCGCTTTCGTCGGACGCGGACGGTGACGCCGCGATCGTTCCGGAAACGTCCGAGAGCGAACTGATCGACGAGCCCGGCTTGGTCTGGACGCGTAGAAGCGCTTCGGCCCGATACTGCGGTGTGGCCAGCAGCGCATACAGCACGCCCGTCGCAAGCGTCGCACCGATCGTTGCAAAGAACAGGCGACGATGTTGTGCGACGGCATGCCAGAGCTGCTTCATCCCGGATTCGTCCGGTATCCGCTGCGGGTATTGGATGTTTCGTGCGTTGAATTTCATGTTTGTTTTCTGGATGATTCGACCGTTCCCGATCTTGCTCCGGCTATCGGCCAGTCGCCGAGACGATGAACACCGGGCCTTGCTCCTCGCGGATGGTCAGTCGACGACGCGCAATGTCGAGTGGCGCTCCGTAAAGACCGGATGCGGACGTACCCGTGGCGGGTAATTGCGACAGGTCGACGTCGACCGCGTTGTTGCTTTCATAGCACCAGACCACGTATTTCACGACGTCTTCGGCACGAAATTGCAAGACGGCGAAGCGGCGAACAGGATCGAGAAACACTCTCGCGGCGTGTGCGTTCGCGGTAAACGAGAAAAGATGCCGAACCGCGATGTACGCCGGCAGAGGCGTGTTGTCGGCGTCCAGCAGCCCGAAGTTATGTTCCATGTTCTTCGGGTCGCGGCCGTCGTTGCGCATGTCGTAGTAAGCGGTGAGCCCGATCTGCGCAATCCAGTCGACCAGGAGGCGTCGCACCGCGTAGCGAGCCTGGCGCTCGCGCGCGTCAGGATCATGGCCGTCGCGGGTGTGCGACACGTACTTGTATCCATAGGTCGGATACGACCACTCGGTTGCCCAAATGGCAGGCACGGTGCGATACGTGGCGAGATCTCGCGCGAGCGTGGCGTAGTCGTGCAGAGCGGTCTCCGGCACCTTCTGTCGATACGGATGCACGCTGACCGCGTCGGGTGCGGGCTGCGACGCGCTGCCGATATCGCCTACCGCCCGTATGAACGTCAGGTCGACCTGCTGAACGCCGCCCGTCGCAACGACTGCATCCGGATTCGCGGTTTTGACCGCCCGAACGGTTGCCTTCAACAGGTTCCGGTACTCGATCGGCGATGGAGGCGCAAGCCAGTAGTCCTTGTGATCTTCCTCGTTCCAGACTTCGAAGCGTACGGGCTGATCGCGATAGTGCCGCGCGGCCTGCGTCGCATACTCGGCGAATGCGTCGAGCTGTGCGGGCAACGTTGGCGGTTGCTTGGGAGCGTGTTTCGGATGCTGATAACCGAGAATGAACAGCGCACCGAGCCCGCGCGCACGCAGGTTGGCGACGAGTGCGTCGTAGCGCGAGAAATTCCAGCCTTGCGGCGTTTCCACCGAATCCCAAAACAGGTCGGTACGGACGAAGGAGAATCCGGCGTCTCGTACTGCATCGAGCAGCGCGGGATCGTCGATCTCGTGAATCGCGACACCAGAGTTCGCGCGCGTGTCGAAAAAGCGCGGAAGGACGACGAACGGCAGCGTCGACGTTTGCGCCGCATTCGGCAGGACGAGCGGCGGTTCGTCCGAACTGGCGGGACTCGATGCTGTCGAGATGGCGACCGCCGCGAGCAGCGCGGTTGCGAACCATTTCGCCCACGACCTCATGCGCGCGTGTTCGATGGCCATACTCATGGATTTCCCGCGCAAGTCGCCGCGTGACCAAAACCGTCGCGACTGGAGCGATTCTCCCGGCCGGCATGCACGGTAAGCGTGCGGATCGCGAGGCCCGCGAAGAGCAAACAGCCAAGCGCTTCGAAGATATCGGTCGTCACGCCGCTCAACAACACGAAGAGCAGCATCAGCCATGTTCGCGGGTCATCGGCGCGACTTGCAAGCACGCGCTGCACGAACACGAGCATGACGAGCAAGGCCCCCGCTACACCGATATTCGCGACAAGATAGAGCGCGGCGTTGTCGGAATAGCCGGTATTGAAACCGAAATCGGCCGTATAGTACGCCGTCGCGGAACCGAATCCACCGGGCCCGACGCCAAACCAAAGCAGGTTTGCACTCGCCATGCCATCGAGCAGTTTCGGCCAGGTATTCAACAGCCGGTCCTGCATCGAAGCGAGCGAACCCGTATCAGCGACACCCACATTGGTCGTGGCAGCGATCACCCATCCCGCGAGTGGCAATGCGATCATCAAACCCGTCAGGACGATACAGGCACGCCTGAGGCCTGGTGTTTTCAGCATCGCGAAACAGAGCAGCACGAGCGAAAGCGCGATGAGTGTCGTCTTGTTGGTGGTTGCCCAGATCGCAAGCGCCGACATCGCGAGCAGCGCCACAACAGCCATCGCGCTGCGCTGGCGCGGGACGAGCCATGTGGTCAGCAGGCCGATCACGAGGCCGGTCGTTGCACTGCTTCGACCGAAGCCAGGCAGGCGCGGTACGGTGCCGACGTAAGTGGACGTCGCGAGCTGCACATTGACGCCGTCGACGTCGATGCTGCCGCCAACCCAGGGCAGGTGTACAAACCAGTTGAGCATGACCCCTGCGCAGCAGGCTGTCGTCAACACGACGAACGCGAGCCGGATCGCGCGTGATTCGAGCATGTCGATTGCACCGGGGGGCATGTGGAGTACAAACAGCAACGGCGCAACCGTCCATATCCAGAAGCACGCGGCCACGAGACTGACGCCGTTCGCGAGCGAAACACACAGCTGCACGGCCAGGTAACTTGCGACGAGCAGGGTGTCGACGCGCGGGCGTATCACGAGACCGAACACGATGCAGCCGACCATCAGCGCCTTGGGTAGATAGCCGAGCAACGAAATGCCCGCAAGCGACGTGTAATAGCGGATCGCGCCGGAAAATACTTCGCTCGCGATCGCGGTCATTAATGTTGCGGCCCATAGCCGGTCAATCGATCGGTTTCCGTTCATGATGCTGGATACACATTTTTGCGAGCGGAGCGACGCGAAGGCGTTGCGCGTGATACGGTTCGCGCGACGTCGTGGAGGAGAAGGTCATCAGCGCGTTCGCGAGAGCCGATCCGTGCGAATTGCGCTGACCAGGAGCGGTGAATCGTCGCCGGCCTGCCCTACTGTCTCGTCAGTATAGTGGCGCGTAACCGGGAGAAAAGTTCGACAACCCACACTTTCAGTGGCAGCGGCGCGGAAGGATTTCGGAGCCGACGATCGCGCTGCCGCGATGCACATACGTCGTGTGTGCAGAGCGCGAATCGCCTCACCCCGAACGCGCCGACACGTTGATCAGGCCGACCCGTTCACGACGGAGTACATACACGAGCGCGACGGCCACGGCCGTTTCGACGATCAATACCGCGATAGCCGCGCCGCGCTCGGCAAACAGCGTGGCAAGCGGCGGCAGCAAGGTCACGTTCAGCACACCGGACGAGATCAGGATGACGCTGAACGCGCGCTTCATGCCGAGCGGCAGCATCGTTTGAACGCCGAAGAGATCGGTCATGCATGCCATGAACGGCACCAGGGCCAGGCAACGCAGCACGCCGATCGTCGGCGCAAACGAGCTGCCGTACAGGATCCGGACGGCGATCGGCGCGCATGCATAGATCGTTGCCGACATTGCCAGCACCAGCGCGCCCTGCACGACGATCAGCTTGCGCAAGAACGCGAACGCTTCGTCACGCGCGTGATGCATCAGATGAGTGATGTGCGGATAGGTTGCCGCCCTCAGTGGCTGCAACAGGCCGACTGCGGCGCGAATCAGCTTGTCACCCGCGGCAAAATAGCCGGCGGCGACGTTACCGGAGACGATACTCAGCAGGACGGTATTGGTCGACGCATAGAACGAGATCGACGTCGATGCGAGGAAGACCTGCGAACCGCCTTTCAGGGCGGCGGCGATGTCGGCGAACCGCACGCGCACGCGCTCGATCTCGCGATGGAAGAACAGGTACGCAAGCAACGTGACCCCGCAAAGCAACGGCACCGCCGCGTTGATGGCGACCGCGTGCAAGAGATCGCCTGGCGTGCGTACCCACAGGAAGAAGGCGGCGACACTGAGTGCACGGTACACAACCACCGTGACACTGTATACGCTCAACTTCTGGATTCCCTGAAAGTACCAGCCCGGCGTAAGCGCGGCACCGATTGCCATCCCGAATCCGATCAGCAGTGCCGTGCGTTCCGCAGCGAAATGCGGGATGAGCATGGTCAGCGCTACGAGCACGACGAAGCCGGCGGCGGCGATCATCCATTGGGCGCAAACTGTTGTCCAGAAAATACGGGATCGCTCCACCCTGCCGTTCGCGAGCGCGACACGCGGCGTTGCAGTCAGGTCGAAACTGTAATTCGCCAGGTTGATGAAATACGTTGTAACCGCGAGCACGAACGACAGCCGTCCGTACTGTTGGGGGCCGAGCACACGCGTCAGGAGTGGCAACGTGACGAGCGGCACGAGATAAGTCGAGATTTGCAACGTAAACAACAAAGCGAAGTTTTTTCGAACGGCGATCATCGTGCTTTCTGGGCTGAGAGTGAACAGTGCGCCGACTGTCAATGTGCCCACGTGCGCGGTACATCCACGACGATGCCGAGTACGGCATACAGCGACGACGCATAGCAGTCGACCGAGTAACGCGACCAGTCGTACTGACGATTTTCGTTGTCGAGGTGCGCACGCAGTTCGGTGAGTGCGCGTACGAAGTCTTCGGGCGTACTCCGGTAGCGAATCTTGTTGCCGATCTCGTCGCCGAATGTCGACAGGCTTCCGATGTCGTGCACCAGCGCCGGCAGGCCGAGCATCGCTGCTTCGACGATCACAAGGGGCGCGTTTTCCACCCAGATCGACGGCATTACGAGGGCATCGTGCGTTGGCAGCACAGCGAAAAGCGTTGCGTGATCGAGACGTCCGGCGAACCGCAGCCTCCCCGATTCGACGAGTGTCGCGTGATGTTTCTCGAGGCTGCTCCGTTCCGGCCCGTCGCCGTAGACCGTGAGCGACGCAATCGCATCGCCGGCCGATTCCGCCATAAGCGCAAGAAGCGGAGCCAGGCCCTTGTCCGCCTCCAGACGACCGACGAACGCCAGATCAAGACGATCGCCTTTCGCTGGCTTCGGCGGACACGGAACCAGCGTTGCGTCAATCGGGTTCGGCAGAAGCGTGGCGGGTGTTCGACCGCATCGCGCGATCAGGTCGCGCATGAACGGACTCGGACAGAGGATCTCGTCGAACAGGCCAAGCGGGTCAAAAAGCGCATTGACTGCGTGCCAATGCAACTTCTTCGCGACGTCGTGAAGAAAGCCGCGCGGACTGGCGGTGAAGACGATACGCCTGCCGCGACGCAACTGGTCGAGCGACAACGGTTGCGCGCGTCCGCGGGAATAGACAAGCAGGCTCGGGTTGTAAAACACGAGATGGTAGTCGTGCGCGGTCATGTATAAGCCACATCCCGAGCGCCGCTTGTAGCGGGCGAGCACGGGCAGGATCGCACTCGACAGCAGATTGTGATAATTGTGCACGAGGATCCGTTGCGGACGAAATCGCTCGAGCAGTGCGACGAGAGCACGTGCAGCGGCAGGCGACCACGCACGCACACGCTGACTATTTTCAATATCGGACAGTGTGTGCTCATCGAATGTTTCGACCACAACGTCGTTGCGTGCGCGAAGCACGTCGACGGACACCCGGTACACCTCCTCGGCACCACCCTTGCGAACGAAGTCGTTGATGACCAACACACGCATCACGACGGACCTATTTGGCGCGTCGCCTGCGGAGCGTAGCGTTTGGTCATTTTTCGGCATCCACGGCGATTTCGTTGCATCAACATTCCTGAGGGGCCTCATGGCGCCGACGCCGTCGAAAACGGGCGACGCAAGCGATAGACACCGCCACGATAATGTGTCGAAAACCAGGGATCTGTTCGCGCGGTTACTTTCGGACGGTTTCAAACAGGTTGCCGGCGCACCAGCGCGTGATCCGTCCCGTTCAGCGGAATCCTGCCAGTCGTCCGGCCCTCTCCGACACGTCGGCCCGCCGCGTTTGACCTGGTGAGGCGCTTGCCCGAATGCTACGGCGTTGCGCGGTTCGGTTTCGTTTTTGTTTCCGCGGTCGCGGCGAGCTCTGCCGGCGCACGCCAGCAGGCGAGCAGCGCGCCGCAGCGGTCTATGACATATTGCGCGGCGGTGTTGCCGTTCAGCGAATGATCGAGTGCGTCCTGCAGGTCGACCGATACATTCGGCAAGTGCGCGAGCGCGCAGGACACGGGACCGAAATGCCGGACCAGTGTATCGACGCCCGGATCGAACGTGCCGTAGATGAGATGCGTCCGGATGCCGCGCGCAGACATGTCACGCAGCAATCCCCGTGGCGTGTCCTTGCCCGGCCCCCTGCCGACATGCTCCATGAGGCGCCTGATCGGCACTGTCATGAAATCCGCGAGGAACCGGAATAGCGCACGCAGTACCGGACGCAGATCGCGACCTTCGAGCAGCAGGCGGCGCCACTTGTCGACGCTGCGCAATGACGCAACGTAGCCGCGCATCGAATTGGTCTGGTTATGGAATACATTCGCCAGCGTCTCTCCGCGCGGCCATACAAAAACCGGGAGATTGACCGCGATCACGCCGGCGAACGGACCACGCGCGGCGGCATGAAGCGATGCGTACGCACCGGAACAGATTCCGAACGCGACTATCCTGTGGTGCCCCGCTTCTTTCAGCCAACGTGCGGCGGAAATCATGTCGACAATCATCTGGTCCGAATACGGAATGTCTGATTGGTCGTCGCGTGCACGCGGGCTGCTGTCTCCAATGCCGCTCGAATCGATGCGCAGGCTGCGGATGCCGAGCGCCGCGAGCGACCGGGCCAGCCGAACGGCAAGCCGCCCGTCAGCGATACGCGGATTTGCGGCCGTATTGGCAATCAGCAGTGTGGGTGCAGCGGCGCGCACGGTGTCGCCAGACGGTTCGCACAGCACTCCGACCAGTTGGTGTGGCCCCACGCGAATCACGCGTTCGACGCTGCCGTTACCGGCCAGTACGATGCCGGACACAGGGCGTTGCGCGAAGGAGCGAACGGCTGCGTCAGGACCGTCGTCGATCCAGTTAGCGATCGTGTCGAGCAACGCATCGGGCAGCCGCGACCAGTGTGGTTCCCGCATGGCGACCGCCCAGTCCGAACACGTGTGGATGCTCACCGCGACGCCGCGTGCCTCCAGCGCGTCCGATAGCGCAGGACTGTCGCCATACGGCGCATCGATGAGCAACGCGCGTGCCGGCAACGTACGCATCTGGCCGGCAGCATGGCACAGGTCGATGCGCCGGAGCGCGACGACGAGATCGTCGGGATATGCGTGGCCGAGTACATTGAACGGCTGTTCGTCGCGAACCGCATTCTGCACGGTCGGTGGCATGTTATCGAGCCAACGTTGCGCGACGAGGGAAAGTTCGCGCACGTAGCTGCGGCCACGTACAACGGGCGCAAGTGCGACGAAACGCGTGAGCCCGGGTATACCATCCGCCGCGAGGAGCGCAAATGCCGCCCCGGCACGCACGCCAACGAGCGTCAGGCTGTCCAGCGCGGCGCGTTCGTGCAACGTCTGAACCGCATGCCGGATGCTCGCAAGCATGTGGTCGAAGCGTTCGGAATCCTGTTCGTCGCCAAGCGAATCGCCGCTCGCCGGATAGTGAAAGCGCAGCACCGGGAAGCCACGGTCGGCAAGATGCTCGGCGAGTGAGCGCACAAGTTTGTGGAGCCAAAGCGCCTCATGGCCAAGCGGCTCGCAAATGACGATGCCATGTGGTCGATTGCCCTCGTGCAGCCAACCGACGCATCCATCGAACTGGATGGGTGTCATGGTTTGGTCCTTTTTCTAAGTGTCTGACAGGCCGGATTTTCAATGCATGCTTGCCGCTGGCCATGGGGCAAGGGGTCGATCATTGCTCGCGTGAGCGAAGAGAGGCGCGCGTATGACGCGCGAGCATTCGCCGAGGACCACCCCGATCCGCGGGCTCTTCGAGGTTGAGACTGGTTTTGAGAATGTTCTTAATTCGCACTCCGTCATATCACCATTTTTCACGCCGGATGACCTCGATGCGTCAGGCAGACGGCCCCGCTCGAATGTCCACGGGTAGTAGATCATTCAAACCTGACGTATTTCGTACGCCACATTACAATTTCAATACTTGCCGCCTCACCGTCGCACGGGTCAAGCCGGGATGAAGAATTCGACCGGCATCGCTCCGGCAGGCATGTGAAAAGTCGCGATCGCGACATTCGAAACGGAGTTCACGGCGTCACGGCTCGGGAAGTCAGCGCGCCCTGCGCCGCAGACGGAATCAGCAGGTTCACGACGCGGCTCCAGCGCACCAGCGATGACGCATCGACGAATACGACGTCGCGACGCTCGAGCGCGAACTGGTCGGCGAGCGCGTACGATGCCGGTGCACGCCCGTCCAGGTGATAGACCTGCGGTCGGTTGCCTGGCCCGCGGCGCACCACGTAGATCTGCCGCGCGTCCGACGTGTACTGGCTCACGCCGCCCGTGTCGCCGAGCGCTTCGCCCAGGCTCATCCGTCCGTCGGTCAACGTCAGCGTCGCCGGACGCGACACCTCGCCGAGCACGAACACCTTCGCGTCGCTCGCCGCGCGCACGCGCACCAGATCGCCGTCGCGCAGCAGGATGTTCGACGGGTTGACGCCTGCCGCAATCATTGCCGGCAGGCTCACGTTCACCGTCTTGCCACCGCGTGTCACCGAGACTTGCGAACGATCAGCGCCGGTCGTGAAGCCGCCCGCGCGATCGATCGCCTCGGGCAGCGTCATCGGCATGTCGTTGACGATCTGCAGCCCCGGCGTGCGCACTTCGCCGTCGAGATAGACGCGCTTGCTGCGATACGCCTGGATCCGCAGCGCAATCTGTGGCTTGCGCACGTATTCGCCCAGCCGTCGGGTCAATGCCGCGCGCGCCTCCGCCTCGGTCAGCCCCGCTACGCGGACGAGGCCCGCGTACGCGAACTGCACGTTACCGCTCGCATCGACCGTGTAGCCCGCCGCAACCGAGTTGGTGCCGATATTGTCGCCGTTCGTCGTCTGGGCCGTGGGCAGGCTCAGTTCCGGGTGATCCCACACGACGATGTTCAGCACGTCGCCGGGGCCGATCACGTATGCCTTCGGCGTGCCGAACAGGTGCCGGACTTCAGCGTCGACGCTGGCGGAATGCCCGGCGTGCTGCTGTTCGACGAACGCAGGCGTGATCTCGATCAGGTCCTCGCTCGACACGTTCTGCACGCCGTCGAGGCCACCCGAGCCCGATGCGGCGACGCCCACGCGCGCATTCGCGTCGCGTTCGGCCGGCGCCTGATATGTCATGCCTGGCGCAAATGCACACGCACTCAGCGCACACACGGTCACCGCCGCCACCACGCGCAGTCGCGGTAGACCGAGCCTCGATTCCTTTTGTGTAGTAGTTGACATCGCATCTTTCCAAACTGTGCAGGAACCCGCCCAACGCGACGGACTACCGCATTACGCTTGCCGGCACGGCTCGCGTTGCATTGCCGCACTTCCCTTGCCCCACACGTCATTCCGTGCAGTTCATCATGAGCGGCTCTTCGTCGCGCTTGTCTGCATCCTGTCGACCAGCGCGCCTCACGACAAAGTGCTGCGCACCGACTCGCCTATGCATTGCCGTCTCGAACGTCGCCCGAGACAATATTGGACGGTCCGCACCGGCGCCGCCCTGCCGGTCGTGCTCCGGCAGGGCCGCTCACGCGGCAATACTGGATTGGACACTGTCTGGCGCAGCGTGTATGTGAGCAACCCCACCCAAAACCTATCTTCATACGAACATGGGATCGCGCCTCAAAAAACCGCTCAACCAGCCGCCCTCTTCACCAACGCATTGCCCCCGCACAAACGCTTGTACCCAGGTACTTCTTACCCCGCCACGCATGCGCGATCGGGAACGATGACCGTCTTTCGGCCACGTCACGCAACCATGCCGAATAAAGATCGTACGTATCGGTAGAAACACCGATGCTGTAGTCAAACTACATTCATACCATTAGTCGCAGCAGAGAATCGCTACATCCGATTCGGCAGCGTCGGGCGGCCTGTGCGGCGCCGCCCACGTTAGCCGGTCGAGCCCAACCGGCCGTAACGATTCCCCGCCTGGCCTGGCATGCCGACGCGCAACCACCCTGTATCGCCAGCCGAATACGTCCGGTGCGAACCACCGGACGTGCGCAGCTCCAGACATCATCCGAACAACCGGCAATACGATCATGGAGAGCAACATGCGGGACACATTCTGGCCGGCCGTCGTGCTGGCAGCGACCCTCTGCACCACCGCCTACGCGGGCAACGCCGACTTCAACTCGCAGGGCGACGCCACCGATGCGTTCGCGTCGGCCGCCGCACAACGGCGCGCCGACCTGCTCGTGCGCAAGATGACGCTCGACGAAAAACTTCAATTCATTCATTCGCAATACGAAATGTCGAAGGTGCCGGGCGGCGGCGCCGGCTACATCCAGGGCGTGCCGCGGCTCGGCATTCCCGATCTCAACATGGTCGATTCGGCGACGGGTTCCGGCAGCACGTCGCAGGCCAGCACGACGTTCCCCGCGACGATCGCCGTCGCCGCGAGCTGGGATCGCCGCCTGTCGTACGACTACGGCAAGCAGGTCGCGATCCAGTTGCGCGCGCAAGGGTTCGGCATGGGCCTCGCCGGCGGCACCAATCTCGCGCGCGAGCCGCGCGGCGGCCGCCTGTTCGAGTATCTCGGCGAGGATCCGCTGCTCGCCGGCGACCTGCTCGCCGAACGCACGCTCGCCACGCAACGGCAGAAAGTCATCGCAACCATCAAGCACTATGCCGGCAACGAACAGGAGCACGGCCGGATGGGCGGCAACACGCAGATCGACGAACGCACGCTGCGCGAGCTCTACCTGCTGCCGTTCGAGATCGCCGCGAAGCGCGGGCGGCCGGGCAGCGTGATGTGCAGCTACAACCGCCTGAACGGTACGTACGCGTGCGAAAACAATCACCTGCTGAACGACGTGCTGAAGAACGAATGGGGCTTCCAGGGCCAGGTGCAGTCCGACTGGGGCGCCGCGCACAGCACTGCCGCCTCGATCAACGCCGGGCTCGACGAGGAAGAAGACGTCGGGCCGACCGTGTACCTGACGCCGGCGGCCGTCAAGCAGGCGATCGCGAACGGCTCGGTGTCGACCGCCCGCCTCGATGACATGGTGCGCCGCAAGCTCGCCGTGATGATCCGCGTCGGCGTGATGGACGATCCGGCCAGGGGCGGCGGCACGATCGATTTCGCGGCCGCGAACCGGTTCGCGCAGGCGGCCTCCGAACAGTCGATCGTACTGCTGAAGAACGACGGCAACCAGTTGCCGCTTGCCGCGTCGGCGCTGTCGCATATCGCCGTGATCGGCGGCCATGCCGATGCGGCCGTGCTGTCGGGCGGCGGCTCGGGCAACACGCGTGACCCGGTGACGGGTTCGTTCGCGGGCTGCGGTGGCCTGACGTTCGGCGCGTCGACGGGCTGCAGCTGGTGGCGCAATCCGTGGCTGAAGGTCGACGTGCCGATCGTCGCGGCGATCCGCGCGCTCGCACCGGCCGCGCAGGTCACGTACGCGGGCAACAGCGACCAGCAGTCGCCGTTCCGCGCGTATACGCAGCAGGAGATCGACCAGGCCGCGGCGCTCGCGGGCCGCTCGGATGTCGCGATCGTCGTGGTCGCGCAGCCGGCCGGCGAGGATTTCGGCGACCTGCAGAGCCTGAGCCTCGCGAACCCGTCGAACCAGGATGCGCTCGTCGAAGCCGTCGCGCGTGCGAATCCGCATACGATCGTCGTGGTCCAGAGCGGCAATCCGGTGCTGATGCCGTGGAAGGATCAGGTGTCCGCGATCGTCGAGGCGTGGTATCCGGGCGAAGCCGGCGGCAAGGCGATCGCGAACGTGCTGTTCGGCGCGGTCAATCCGTCCGGCAAGCTGCCCGTCACGTTCCCCGCGCGCGACCAGGATTCGCCGACCTGGGGGCAAAACGGCGCGTTCGACAACGATCCCGTCTACGCGGAGAAGCTGAACATGGGCTATCGCTGGTATGACGCGCGCAACCTCAAGCCGATGTTCGAGTTCGGCTACGGGCTGTCGTATACGCACTTCGCGTATTCGGGGCTGTCGGTGTCGCGGCAATGGGACGGCTCACTGAGCGTCGCGTTTACCGTGCGCAACGACGGGCGCGTCGCCGGTGCGGAAACGCCGCAGGTCTACCTCGGCGTGCCGTACAAGGACGAGCCGCCGAAGCGGCTGGTCGGCTGGGAGAAGATCCGGCTGAATCCGGGCGAAGCGCGGCATGTGCGCGTCACCGTGTCACCGCGGATGCAGAGCGTGTGGGATACGTCGCACAACGGCTGGCGGGTTGTGCCGGGCGGAACGGTGTATGTCGGCGCGTCGTCGCGCGATATCCGGCTGCAGGGTAACTGATCGGCGATGAACCGACGGGGGAGCCGGGCATGTCATCCCCGGCTCCCCCGCGTTTGCCCATCCGCCGACAATCTTTACCGGAACAGCAGCGCCAGCAATGTCGCCAGCGCGGCGATCGCGACGATCCCCGCCGCCACGCCTGCCAGATGCGCGGCAACCACGAGGCCAGCCGGCAATCGCATCGGCATCGCGCAGTTAGCGGTGCCCCGACGATCGACCGCGGTCAACGCGACGCCGCCGTCGCGCTGCAGCACGACAGCCAGCGGCTCGACGGCGAAACCATCCTGTCGGAGTCGTTCGGCTGGATGGCGGCGGCCGATTTCGAGTACCATCCGCCGCAACCGCTGCGGCTCACGACGCAGGCTGAGCCCTGCAGCGTGCGCCGCATGGCGGTCGACGCGCGACGTGGTGGTCTACTCGAGCGCGACCGATGCGCGGGCCCGGCAGGCACTGCGCACGCTGGGCACGGCGCTTCGGTCGTCGGTCGGCATGCGCTGACGCTGCGCGGCATCGACGGATCGGCATCGGCGCCGGATGCCGAACGGAAGCCCGTTCGCAGCACGTTTCGCCGCCCTCCCGCGTCGCACGCGGTATGCTTCGACACGCGCCGCGCGTCCGCCGCGGCCGAACCAGACAACACCCGAAATACGGGCAGGCGATTGCATCGATCGTGCTTGCCCCTGACGATCAACGTGACCTACACCCTATCCGCTCCCCGCACGACCGAAATCGAGATCCGCAAAAGCCGTTTCATCGCGTTCGCGATTCCCGTCGACGACCGCGACGCCGCGATGCAGGTCCTGCAACGCCTGCGCAACGAACATCCGACGGCCACCCACGTCTGCTGGGCGCTGCTGGCGGGCGGCCAGTCGGGCATGTCGGATGACGGCGAGCCGTCGGGCACCGCGGGTCGGCCGATCCTCGAAGTGCTGCGCCATCACGATCTCGACGGCGTGCTGGGCGCGGTGGTGCGTTACTACGGCGGCGTGAAGCTCGGCGCGGGCGGGCTGGTGCGCGCGTACACGGATGCGATCGCGTCGGCGCTGCTCGATGCCGAGCGCGTCGAGCGCATCCGCCAGACGCGGCTCGCGATCGAGATCGGCTACCCCGAGGAGGCGCGCGTGCGCCGCTGGGTCGAGCAGGCCGGGTATGAACTGGTGGACAGCGCGTACGGGATGACGGTGAAACTCGTGATCAAGCTGCCGGAGACGGCCGAGGCCGATGCGAGAACCGAACTGTTCGATCTGACGCAAGGGCGGGCGGGCTTTCCGGTGCTGTGACGCGCGGGCGAAGCGCCTGCCTTTCCCCGCATGGCCGGCCCCGAGCCGGCAAGCGCGCCGCCCGCGCGGCGCGCACACCGGATGAATGCCGGCGTCAGTAGGTATCCGGCACGATCATGGTGTCCGGCACCGGACGGCGAATGTAATCCTCGTGATGCTCGCGCTGCGGCAGATCGATCGTCGGGCGCGGCACCTCGTGATACGGCACCTGGTTCAGCAGGTGGTGGATGCAGTTCAGCCGCGCGCGCTTCTTGTCGACCGCCTGCACGACCCACCACGGCGCCTCGGGAATATGCGTGCGCTGCAGCATCTCTTCCTTCGCGGCCGTATAGGCCTCCCAGCGGCGACGGCTTTCGAGGTCCATCGGGCTCAGCTTCCACTGCTTGAGCGGATCCAGGATCCGGCTCTGGAAGCGCAGCTCCTGTTCATGATCGGTGATCGAGAACCAGTACTTGACGATCTGGATCCCGCTGCGCACGAGCATCTTTTCGAACTCGGGTACCGAACGGAAAAACTCCTCGTACTCGTCGTCGGTACAGAAATTCATCACGCGCTCGACGCCCGCACGGTTGTACCAGCTGCGGTCGAACAGCACGATCTCGCCGCCGGCCGGCAGGTGCGCGACGTAGCGCTGGAAGTACCATTGCGTGCGCTCCCGGTTGTTCGGCGCGGGCAACGCGGCCACCCGGCAGACACGCGGGTTCAGCCGCTGCGTGATGCGCTTGATCGCGCCGCCCTTGCCTGCCGCGTCGCGCCCCTCGAAAATGACGACCAGCCGGTGCCCGGTGGTCACGACCCAGTCCTGCAGCTTCACGAGCTCGCCCTGCAGCCGGAACAACTCGCGGAAATATTCCTTGCGCGCCTCGCGACGCTCCGGCGAGAACAGCAGCTCCTCGTCGCTGTCGAAGCGGCGGTCGTCGAGCTCCATCTCGAGCTCTTCGTCATATGCGTCGACGAGATCTTCCTCGAATCGGCGCTGACGCTCTTCCATCGATGCCAGATCGGTGCGGTTGTCGGTCTCGGTGCGGGTATCGTTGTCGCCCATGGGGCCTCCTTCCATCATTGACGCATCCAAACTCCGGCATTATCCCAGTGTCGCGCGTCAAATTGATGAAAAACGCCTGTCATGCCCGTCAGAAGCGGAACGCGAGCAGCACACTGGCCGAGCGCGTCGGTGTGCGTCGTTACGTCAATCAGGCGGCGGCAGCACGACCGTGTCCTCCGGCCCGAGCACGCGCCCGTCCTGCGACCGAAGCTCCAGTTTCCTGACCGGCAGCCCGGTCCTCCTGTCAACGAGCAGCACGTGCGCCTCGTCCGGTTCGAAACAGAAATCCTCGCCCCATTGCCGCAGCGCGACAAGCAGCGGAAACAGACCGCGCCCCTTCTCGGTCAGCACGTATTCGTGATGCGCGCCACCGTCCGCGGCCGGCACGATGTCCATGATCCCGTGCGCGACCAGGTTGCGCAGGCGCGCCGCCAGGATGTTCTTCGCAAGGCCGAGGTTCTTCTGGAACTCGCCGAACCGGCGCAGCCCGTCGAACGCGTCGCGGACGATCAGCAGCGACCACCAGTCGCCGATCGCATCCAGCGGGCGGGCAACGCCGCATGGGGAATCCTCGTGCGTGGTTCGTCTGTTCATCGATGCGCTTGGCGATGCCGCTCCCGGAATGCGGGCCGAACGGCAGTCGGTTCCGTTAAATTAAACGGTTTCAATATAAAACCTATTTGCCAAAAGATCAATCGCGCGAGCCCGACTGTTCGCGATCGATGAACGGAACTGATTTAGCGGCCCGAATTGGCGCACAGATTCACAACTTTAGAGCGACAGATCCAGGCACGGTCCCATTCCATTGCTTAATCGCGCGCAGCCGACTTCGCCATTCAGCAGCCGTCGGGTCATTCCTTCGGTTGCAACTTGAAACCTCATGGTCTACGCTTCCATCCAGTTTCAACTTGAAACCAAATGATCCGACTACCCGAAGGAGCGCTCGATGATCCGGTCCGACGCCACGTTCGACGGCACCTTTCCATTCACCCCGCATTTCGACGATGCATCCGGCTTCCGGATGCACTACGTGGACGAAGGCCCGCGCGACGGCGAAACCGTCCTGTGCCTGCATGGCGAACCCACCTGGGGTTATCTGTTCCGCCATCTGGTTGCGGCGTTGAGTCCAACGCATCGCGTCGTCGTCCCCGATCACATGGGGTTCGGCAAAAGCGCAACGCCGCAGGACCGCAGCTACTGGCTACAGGACCATATCGACAACCTCGAGCGTTTCGTACTCGCGCTCGACCTCGATCGCGTGACGCTCGTGATGCACGACTTCGGCGGGCCGGTCGGCATGGGGCTCGCCGCGCGGCATCCGGCCCGCATCCGGCGCATCGTGTCGGCGAACGGCCCGACGCCGTTCGGCCAGCCCGACCTTGTCGAGCGCCTGACCGCGAACGGTCGCGATGCGCCGTGGTTCCAGTGGATCATGCGCACGGCGGCGGACGGTACGCTCGAAACGGTGCTCGGGCAGCTCGGCTTCAACATCCTGAGCACGCTGAAGCTCAACGGCTTCGAGAATCACGCGATCATCACCGACGCGTGGATCGCCGCATACGGTGCGCCGTTCGCGCAACCGGCCGACTGTCTCGGCGCGATCGGATGGGCACGGGGGTTTGCCGCCGGCATGCACCGGTTCGAGGAACCCGATGCGGCGGCGATCCGCACGATACGCGCAACACCCGCGCTCGCGATCTGGGGAGACGCCGATCGAACGCTCGGCGCCGAACACTTCCTGCCGCTCTTTACCGCGCTGTTTCCGTCCGCGCCTGTCGAGCGGCTGGCGGGCGTCGGGCACTACTGCTTCGAGGATGCGCCCGAAGCGGTTGCGGCCCGGATCGCCGGATTCATCCGGACTGCCCCCTGAGCGCGTTCCGCAGCCGGGCCCGAACGCCCGGCTGCGGAACGGCGTGCGCGGCCGCTGTCGCAAACGCGCACGCGTCACTTCACGTCAGTGGATGATCCGCGTCACGCCACGTCCGCGCGGGTCGGCCATCGCCTCCGGCGTCTTGCCGTCGATCTTGATCACCTGGATGTCGCCGCTGAAGTCCTGGCCCTTCAGCGTATAGCCGCGCGCCTCGATCTGCTTCGCGAGTTCGCCTTCGATCGGGTGGTACGGCTCCCAGAAGATCGTGTTCGGCGGCAGCAGCTGGTGATGGAAGCGCATCGCGCCGACCGCTTCCTTCAACGGCATCTTGAAGTCGTAGATGTTGTTGATCACCTGGAAGATCGACGTGAAGATCCGCGAGCCGCCCGGCGTGCCGATCACGAGCGACACCTTGCCGTCCCGGGTCATGATCGTCGGCGACATCGACGACAGCGGGCGCTTCTTCGGTTCGATCGCGTTCGCGTCGCTGCCGACCACGCCGAACATGTTCGCGACGCCCGGCTTCGCGGAGAAGTCGTCCATCTCGTCGTTCAGCACGATGCCCGTGCCGTCGGCGACCACGCCCGAGCCGAAATAGCCGTTGATCGTGTACGTGTTCGACACCGCGTTGCCCCACTTGTCGACCACCGAGAAGTGCGTCGTTTCCGCCTTCTCCGGCATCGTCGTGCCGAGGCCCGGCTGCACGCTCTTCGTGTCCGACGGCTCCTTCGGGTTGACTTCGGCGGCGCGCTTCGCGATGTACGCGTCGGCGGTCAGCTGCGCGATCGGCACCTTGTAGAAGTCGGGATCGCCGAGATACTGCGCGCGATCGGCGAACACGCGCTTCTCGATTTCCGCGACGAGGTGGACATATTGCGGCGAGTTGAGCTTCACGCCCTCGAAGTCCTGCTTGAGGTCGGCCTTCATCTTCAGCAGCTGCACGAGGCCGATGCCGCCCGAGCTCGGGGGCGGCGCGGTGATCACGTCATAGCCGTTCCACTTCGCCTGCACCGGCTGGCGCCACACCGCGCGGTATTGCGCGAGATCCTCGGTGGTGATCAGCCCGTTGCCGTCGCCGGTCTTCATCGACGCGGCGATCAGCTCGGCCGTCTTGCCCTTGTAGAAACCCTCCGCGCCATCGTTCGAGATCCGCGTGAGCACGTCGGCGAGGTCGGGCTGCTTGAAGTTCGCGCCGGCCTTCAACCCGGAGAAGTGCTTGTCGAAGTTGGTCTTGCCGCCGAACTCCTTCGACGCGTCGACGCCGCGCTGCGCCAGTTGTTCGTCGACGACGAAGCCGTCGCGCGCATAGTGGATCGCCGGCGCAAGCACCTGCTTCCACTTCAGCTTGCCGAAGCGCTTCTGCGCTTCCCACATGCCCGCGACCGTGCCCGGCACGCCCACCGCGCGCGGGCCATACAGGCTCATGCCCTTGACGACGTTGCCGTCCTTGTCGAGGTACATGTCCTTCGTCGCGGCGAGCGGCGCGCGCTCGCGGTAGTCGATGAAGTACGGCTTGCCGTCCTTGTAGATCGTCATGAAGCCGCCGCCGCCGATGTTGCCGGCTTCGGGGTACGTGACGGCGAGCGTGAATGCGATCGCGACGGCCGCGTCGATCGCGTTGCCGCCTTCCTTGAAGATCCGCTCCGCGGCATCCGCGCTGTACTTGTCGGCCACCGCGACCGCCGAGCTCGTCAGGACCGCCGGCTGCGGACCTTTCGCATAGACGGGTGCGTTCGGCAGGAAACCGATGCCGGCCACCGTCGCAAGCACGACGGCGGATGATTTGAAGCGATTCAGCGTAGTCATTGCATGTCCCCCATGTGGATCTCCTTCAGGCAGGAAAAGCACCTGATCCGCTTACAGCCGCTGGCGCGCCGACGGCCATATGCCGATTTCGTAGTATAGGGGGACAAAAAGGGTCGAACACGCGGCACGCCACGAATGCGTGCCGGTTATGTAGCCCGGTCACGCGGCGGTGCCGAAGCACGCACGCGGATCGGTCGAAATTGCATGCCGCACGCGTCATCGCGCAATGCACAAATCGGAAAGTTGCAAACTGCGCTGCCTGCAACGCAGCATACGCAAAAAATCTGCGGACGAACCACCCGCTGCGCAGGCCGATCTGAGAAGATAGCGCCCCGCTTTCGCGCCGCATCATTTTCTTTCGATCACGCGCTGCTTCACGTTTTTTCGTCTCGCTCCCTATGGCATCACACAACGCGCATCATGCGTCCGGCTTCGCGGCCGGCGTCGCCGCCGCCGTCCTCGTTGCGCAGACCGGCGCCACGGGCCCGTGGCACGCGGGCCTGCTCGCCGCGTTCGCGGCCGGCGTCGCGGGCGGCACCGCGCCCGACTGGCTCGAAGTCGCATGGTGGAGCCGCAAGCGCCGCCTGTGGATCACGCACCGCACCGTCACGCACTGGGGCATCGGCTGGATCGCGCTGCTCGCGCTCGGGTGGCACGGGCTCATCCACCATCCGCATCCACTGTGGGCCGCGCCGCTGTTCGGCTTCGCGTGCGGCGGCGTGATGCACCTGCTCGCCGACTGGCCGAACCCGCTCGGCGTGCCGTGGATCTGGCGGCGTCACTCGCTCAACCTCTGGAACAGCGGGCATTGCGACCTGATCGTGGTGGCCGCCGCATGGGGCGGCACGCTGTGGCTCGCGCAGTCGTTGTGGGCACGCGCGCCGCTGCTCGAACACTGGCTCGGCTGGCTGCATCGCGTGTAGTTGCAATTCGACGCAATTCGACGCGCTATCGCCGTGCCGGCGCGCACGCAACTTTCCGTCCGTTGAAAGTGCGGTGCAGGCCCCCATCTCGATCTGAAGCGTCGTCGCGCGTGCCCGGCACGCACGCGCGACGTCTGGCACACTGACGATTCGATTCGCGCGCGATGCGTCCGCACGCTCGCACCCCATTTCAACGCTCCGATGGACGTCACAGCTACCCGCCCTGCCGCCAGTGCGCTCGACGTGTTCCACCCGGCCGTCGCCGCGTGGTTCCGGCGTACGTTCGCCGCGCCGACCGGCGCGCAGGCGCTCGCGTGGCCGCACATCAAGGCCGGCCGCTCGACGCTCGTCGCCGCGCCGACCGGCTCCGGCAAGACGCTCACCGCGTTCCTGTGCGCGCTGGACGATCTGGTGCACGATGCGCTGTCGCACGACGGCACGCTTCCCGACACGACGCTCGTCGTCTATGTGTCGCCGTTGAAGGCGCTGTCGAACGACATCCACGTGAACCTCGACGCTCCGCTCGCCGGCATCGCCGAATCGCTCGCGCAACTCGGCCTGCCGGTACCGGCGATCCGCACCGCCGTGCGCACCGGCGACACGACGCAAGCCGAGCGTGCCGCGCTGCGCAAGCGCGCGCCGCACATCCTCGTGACGACGCCCGAATCGCTGTACGTGCTGCTGTCGTCCACATCGGGGCGACAGATGCTGTCGAACGTGCGCTCGGTCATCGTCGACGAAATCCACGCGCTCGCGTCGTCCAAGCGCGGCAGCCATCTCGCGCTGTCGCTCGAACGTCTCGACGCGCTGGCCGGTCACGCGCTGCCGCGCATCGGGCTGTCGGCGACGCAAAAGCCGATCGACGCGGTCGCGCGTTTCCTGGTCGGCGGCCCGGCCGACGCGCCGCGCGACTGCACGATCGTCGACACGGGCCACACGCGCGAGCGCGACCTCGCGCTCGAACTGCCGAACGTGCCGCTCGAGCCCGTGATGGCGACCGACGTGTGGGAACAGGTGTACGACCGGATCGCGGGGCTCGCGGCCGTGCATCGCACGACGCTGGTGTTCGTCAACACGCGGCGCACCGCCGAGCGCATGGCGCGCCATCTCGCCGATCGGCTCGGCAAGGAAGCGATCGCCGCGCATCATGGCAGTCTCGCGAAAGAGCACCGCTTCGATGCCGAGCAGCGCCTGAAGCGCGGCGAACTGAAGCTGCTCGTCGCGACCGCGTCGCTCGAGCTCGGCATCGATATCGGCGACGTCGATCTCGTCTGCCAGATCGGTTCGCCGCGCGGAATCGCGCCGTTCCTGCAGCGCGTCGGCCGCTCCGGGCACCATGTCGGCGGCGTGCCGAAGGGCCGGCTGTTCCCGCTGTCGCGCGACGAACTCGTCGAATGCGCGGCGCTGCTCGATTGCGTGCAACGCGGCGAACTCGACGCGTTGCGGATTCCCGAAGCGCCGCTCGACGTGCTCGCGCAGCAGATCGTCGCCGAAGTCGCGTGCGCGGAATGGCAGGAAGACGCGCTGTACGCGAGCTTCACGCGCGCGGCGCCGTACGCGCGCCTGACGCGCGAGCGCTTCGACGAAGTGATGAAGATGCTCGCCGAAGGCTTCACGAGCCGCCGCGGCGTGCGTGGCGCGTACCTGCATCGCGACGTGGTCGGCGGCACGGTGCGCGGGCGCCGCAACGCGATGATGACCGCGACGACGTCGGGCGGCACGATCCCCGACATGGCCGACTATGCGGTGCTGCTCGAACCGCAGGGCATCCAGGTCGGCACCGTCAACGAGGATTTCGCGATCGAGAGCCTTGCCGGCGACGTGTTCCAGCTGGGCAACCAGTCGTACCGGATCATTCGCGTGGAAACGGGCCGCGTGCGCGTCGAGGACGCGCAGGGCCAGTCGCCGAACATTCCGTTCTGGCTCGGCGAGGCGCCGGGGCGCAGCGACGAGCTGTCGGCGGCGGTCGGCCGGCTGCGCGCGCGGCTCGACGGGCTGTTCGCCGACGGCGACCGGCAGGCCGATGCCGGCGGGCGCAAGCGCGCGGGCGGTCACGCCGCGAGCCAGGCAGCTGCCAAAGCGACAACCGCAACAGGCACCGCTATCGCCCCCGCCGAAAGCCGCCTCGCGCCGGCATTGCGCTGGCTCGTCGACGATCTCCGCCTGTCGCCCGACGCCGCGCGCCAGATCGCCGACTACCTGGCACGCACGCGCGCCGCGCTCGGCGCGCTGCCGACGCAGGACACGCTCGTGATGGAGCGTTTCTTCGACGAATCGGGCGGCACGCAGCTCGTGATCCATTCGCCGTTCGGCAGCCGCATCAACCGCGCGTGGGGGCTCGCGCTGCGCAAGCGCTTCTGCCGCAGTTTCAACTTCGAGCTGCAGGCCGCCGCGACCGACGACGCGATCATCCTGTCGCTGTCGCTCGCGCACAGCTTCGCGCTCGACGAAGTGTGGCGCTACCTGCGCTCGACCAGCGCCGAGCACGTGCTGGTCCAGGCACTGCTCGACGCGCCGCTGTTCGGCGTGCGCTGGCGCTGGAACGCGACCACCGCGCTCGCGCTACCGCGCTTCACGGGCGGCAAGCGCACCGCGCCGCAACTGCAGCGGATGAAGAGCGAGGATCTGCTCGCGACCGTCTTTCCGGATCAGGTCGCGTGCCTCGAGAACATCGTCGGCGAGCGCGAGATACCGCACCATCCGCTCGTCGACCAGACGCTCGACGACTGCCTGCACGACGCGATGGACACCGACGGCTGGCTCGCGCTGCTGCGCCGGATCGAAAGCGGCGCGATCGAGCTCGTCGCGCGCGACCTGCCCGCGCCGTCGCCGCTCGCGGCCGAGATCCTGAACGCGAAACCCTATGCGTTCCTCGACGATGCACCGCTCGAGGAGCGCCGCACGCAGGCCGTGCAGTCGCGCCGCTGGAGCGATCCCGAATCGACCGACGATCTCGGCGCGCTCGATGCCGACGCGATCGACGCGGTGCGCGACGAAGCATGGCCGCTCGTGCGCGACGCCGACGAAATGCACGACGCGCTGCTGACGCTCGCGTGCGTCGCCGACAGCGAAGCACACGCACACGAAGGCTGGCCCGACCGGCTCGCGGAACTCGCGGAACGCCGCCGCGCGACGAAACTCGTCGCGCCGGGCGGCGCCGCGCTGTGGGTGCCGGTCGAACGGCTCGTGTGCATGCGCGCGTTGCACCCCGACGCGCGCACCGCGCCGGCGCTCAAGGTACCGGCCGCCTGCGCGCAACCGTGGGAAGCGGATGCCGCGCTCGTCGACGTGATCCGCGCACGGCTCACCGGCTTCGGGCCGCTTGCGCTCGACGCGATCGCGACGCCGCTCGGCCTGCCGCCTGCGGCGATCGCGACGGCACTCGCGGCGCTGGAGCGCGAAGGCTATGTCATGCGCGGCCGGTTCACGCCGGGCGCGACGACGGACGAATGGTGCGAACGCCACTTGCTCGCCCGTATTCATCGCTATACGGTGAAGCGGCTGCGCCGCGAGATCGAACCGGTCGAGCGCGCCGATTTCATGCGCTTCCTGTTCCACTGGCAACACCTGACGCCCGACACGCGCGGCGCGGGCCGCGACGCACTCGCGGCCGTGGTCGAACAACTCGAAGGCTACGAGGCCGCGGCGAGCGCATGGGAAGACGCGCTGCTGCCCGCGCGGCTCACCGACTACATGGCGGGCGGCCTCGACGAGCTGTGCCGCTCGGGCAAGCTCGTGTGGACGCGTATCGGCGCGCCGGCGCGCGCGGCCGGCACGCCCGTGAAGACGACGCCGATCGTGCTGCTGCCGCGCCGCCATCTCGCCGCCTGGCAGGCGTTGCGCGACCCCGACGCGCAGCCGGCGCTGTCCGCGCGGGCCACGCAGGTGCGCGACACCCTCGTCGCGCACGGCGCGATGTTCTTCGATGCGTTGCTCGACGACCTGCACATGCTGCCCGTCGAACTCGAACAGGCGCTCGGCGAGCTCGTGTCGGCCGGCCTCGTGAATGCGGACAGCTACGCGGGCCTGCGCGCGCTGCTGAAGCCGGCCGTCAAGCGCAGCGCGACCTATGCGCCGCGCACGCGACGCGGCGGCGCGCTGATCGGCGGGATGGACGACGCGGGCCGCTGGGCGCTCGTGCAGCGCCAGGCACCGTCGAACGATGCGCCGGCGCCGAAACGCGGCCCGGCCGCGACCGATCCCGACGCGCTCGAACATATCGCGTGGACGCTGCTGCGCCGCTATGGCGTCGTGTTCTGGCGGCTGCTCGAACGCGAGGCCGACTGGCTGCCGAGCTGGCGCGAGCTCGTGCGCGTGCTGCAGCGCCTCGAAGCGCGCGGCGAGATTCGCGGCGGACGCTTCGTCGCCGGGCTCGCGGGCGAGCAGTTCGCGCTGCCCGAGGCGATCCCGATCCTGCGCGAACTGCGGCGGCAACCGGACGACGGACAATACGTATGCGTGACGGGCGCCGACCCGCTGAATCTGGCCGGCACGCTGCTGCCCGGCGACAAGGTGCCGGCGCTGGCCGGCAATCGCGTGCTGTTCCGCGACGGCATGCCCGTTGCGTCGCTCGTGTCGGGGTCGTTCCACTACGCCCCCGAACTGTCGCCCGCCACGCGCGAGGATGCGCGCCTGCGGCTCGCGCGCTACTGCTGACACCGACTGACACGCGGCGCAGCGCAGACTACTGATCGCCGCGCCGCGCTGTCGCCATCGTTCGGGTAGCATCCAACGATTTACCGCGCGGGCTCCCGCGCCCGAACAAAACAAGACTTCCGGAGACTGCCGCCGATGCCCTCGCATGCCGACTCGCCCGCCGCCCATCACGCGGGCTCGCTGACGATTTTCCAGGGTGCCGCGCTGTATATCGGTGCGGTGCTCGGCACCGGCGTGATCGCGTTGCCGGCGCTGGCCGCCGAGGTCGCGGGCCCGGCATCGCTGCTCGCGTGGGCCGCGCTCGTCGTGCTGTCCGGGCCGCTCGCGGCCACCTTCGCCGCACTCGGTGCGCGTTATCCCGACGCGGGCGGCGTATCGACCTATGCGCGGCGCGCATTCGGGCCGAAAGCGGCGGCGATCGTCGGCTGGTGCTTCTACTTCGCGGTGCCGGCCGGCGCGCCGGCCGCCGCGATGTTCGGCGGCGCATACGTCGCGGCCGTCACGGGCGGCGGGCACACGACGGTCATCGTCACGGCGGCCGCGCTGATCGCGGCCGTATCGGCCGCGAATGCATTCGGCGTTACCGTTTCAGGTCGCATGCAGCTCGTGTTATCAGCGCTGCTCGTCACGCTGCTGCTCGCCGCGGTGCTCGCCTCCGCGCCGCATGCGCGCACCGCGAACCTGCATCCGTTCGCGCCGCACGGCTGGCTCGCGGTCGGCCAGGCTGCCGCGCTGCTCGTGTGGAGCTTCGCGGGCTGGGAAGCGATCACGCATCTCGCGGCCGAATTCCGCCGGCCCGCGCACGACATGCCGCGCTCGGCCGGCATCGCGGTCGTGGTCGTCGGGTTTCTGTATCTGTCGGTCGCCGCCGCGAGCGTGACGGTGCTCGGGCCGTCCGCGGGCGTATCGGGCGCGCCGCTCGCCGAACTGATCGCCGGCGGCATCGGTGGTCATGCGCAGGTGCTGGCCGCCGCGGCCGCGCTGCTGCTCACGCTCGGCACGATGAACGCGTATTTCGCGGGCGCGGCCAAGCTCGGCGCGGCGCTCGGGCGCGACGGCGCACTGCCTGCGTGGCTCGCGCAAGGCAGCCAGGTCGGCGGCGTCCCGCGCCGCAGCCTCGGCGTGATCGCCGTGCTCGCGGCCGTCGCGCTGGCCGCGACGACGATCTCGGACGTCGGACCGAAACCGCTTGTGCTCGTGACGTCCGGGTGTTTCGTGATGGTGTACGGGCTCGGCGCGGCCGCCGCGCTGAAATTGCTGCCGCGCGGCGGCATCGCTTACCGCTGCGCATGGATTTCGCTGGTCGCGGTCGCCGGGCTGTTCCTGACGACCGGATGGTATTTGCTGTGCCCGCTGTTGCTTGCAGGTGGTGCGCTGCTTTATCTGCAGGTAACCGGGCCGCGCAAATAACCCGGCACGTGCGCGTGGGCTGACGCCCCCGCCCGCTCGCGGCGATGCGTCGCCGAATCGCAGGCCGAATCGCAGGCCGAATCGCAGGCCGTATCGCAGCAGAACGCCGGCCAATTCGCGGCGCGCATCACGCGGACGACCGCGGCAATCCGGCCGCGCGCCGTTGCTTCACACCGGTCAGGCCGGCACCAGCTCGAAGCTGAGTCGTTTGCCGAGCGCGGCGGCCGCGCTCGCGAGTGTCGCCAGCGTGAGGCTCGTGTCGGTTTCGTCGAGCAGCCGGTTGAGCGCGGCACGGCTGGTTTTCATCCGTGCGGCCATCGCGGTTTTCGTGATGTGCTGCGCCTTCATTTCCTGCCCGATCTGCCACGCGATCACGCGCTTGATCGCGGTGGCGGTGGCCGCTTCGAGATTGCCGTCCTCTTCGAGGAAGGTATCGAAGTCGCTGCCGATATGCGGGTTGTTCGTGGTCGTCATGTCGTACTCCAGTGCATGGCGTTGCCGGCGGCCCGACCGTCGGAGACGGTGCGTTCCGGCGCAACCGGGAAATTCAGATGGCGTGCGTCAGCGCTTTCAGGCGCGCGACGGTGACGTCGAGATCGTCCGACGGCGTGGCCCGCGACTGCTTGAAGAAGCCGTGCAGCAGGACCATCGTGTCGCCGACGACCGTGAACAGCACGCGGGCGCTTCGCCCCGGCAGCATCACGCGGATCTCCCACAGATCCTTCGCCATCTTCCGGACCAGCGGCATGCCGAGCGGCCAGCCGAGTTGAACGGTCTTGATCTCTTCGCCGATCACTCTTCGCTCCGCTTGCCCGAGCGCCCTGAGCCATTCGCGCACCGGCTCGTTGCCACGGGCCGTCCGGAAGAACCGGACGCCGAGCGTGACCTGAATCTGCTGTCTCGCCATCGTCTTGTCACCAATCGTACCAAAAACGATACGATATGCCAAGGACCACGAGGTCCGCTACTGACCGAATGGCCAATCCACCAGCAGGGAAAGGGATTGAGCCGGGCTTGCCGCCCGGCCCGATAGATCAACGATCGCCGCGAGCCGGCTTGCGCGCGGCGCGTGGCGTCCGGTGCGGGCGCGTGTCGCCGAACCGCGACCGCGCGATGTCGCGCACGGCATCGATCAGCGTCCGCGCGACCGGCGACGGCTGCGCATCGGTGCGCAGGACGAGCCCGACCGGTTCGTCGGTGCCCGCGGACGGCAGCGGCAGGCGCGCCAGCGCACCGGCCGACAGATCGTATTCGGCCGCATAGAGCGGCACGAACCAGACCGCGTCGTTCTCGAGCGCCAGCGCGCGCGCGACCGATACCGACAGCACTTCGATGAACGAATCCAGCGGCGGCACGCCGCATGCGCCGAGCAGTTGCTCGGCCGACTGGCGGATCAGCGTGCCGAACGGCGGCAGCACGACCGGATAGCGCGCGAGCTCGGTGGCCGGCGCCGCGCTCGCCAGCAGCGGATGCCCGGCGCGCACGACCGCAACGAGCGGCTCGTTGTACAACTGCTCGAACGCGAGCCCGATCATCCGCTCCGGCTCCGACAGCCGCCCGATCGCGCATTCGATCGCGCCGGACTTCAGGCGCTCGAGCAGGTCGGCGTTCGCAGCCGTCGCGATCCGTACGACGATGCGCGGCCAGCGGGCGGCCAGTGCCTTCATCAACGCGGGTGCGAGCGATGCCGCGACGGTCGGCAGCATGCCGATTTCCAGCGTCGCGGCGGCGGCCCCGCCCTCGCGCGCGAGCAGCCCGACGCCCTGCCGCAGCGCCAGCACGCACGCGTTCGCGTGCGGCATGAACAACTGCGCTTCGCGGGTCGGCTGCGCGCCCTGCCGGCCGCGCTCGAACAGTTTCACGCCGAGGATCGCCTCCAGTTCGGCGATCGTCTTCGAGACGGCCGGCTGCGTGATCGACAGGCTTTCGGCCGCCTTCTGCACGCCGCCCAACTGCGCGACCGCGAGAAAACACTGCAGGTGCCGGAACTTGACGCGACCGTCGGCGATACGATTATTCATAACGGGCGGTTATGCGAGTGTCGATGAAATGCCATTTTGCATAACTTTCCGGATTCCCGCGTCACACATCGCGCCGCAACGCGTGGAAACCCGTCGGCTCCCAGACCCGCTTCGCGATCAACAGCCCCGTCCCGCGCTTCTGCCCGAGCGGTGCGGACGACGATTCCGCGTGCAGCGCAGCCGCCTTGCTGCGCAGCCGGCGCAACTCCAGTTCGAGTTCCGCGGCGGCGGCTTCCGTCAGCATCCCCTGCGAAAACGTCATCGTTTCTCCCGGCCCGTCGAAACGGCTGTCGAGAAAATCGCCAAGCGCATGTTCGTGGAAATAACGGCGAATCGGCCCGCCCGGCAGCCAGTCGAAATCGCGCGCGACGCGCAGGCGAATCCGGTCGCCCGGCAGCAGCGCAACGACGTTCATCCGGTCGAGCATCAGCAGGTATTTCACGCACTCGGCCTTCGTCACGCGATAGGCCGACACGATGTCCTGCACGGTCCAGTAATTGATCGCGCAAACGGCGACGAGCAGCAGCTTCTCGTCCGACACGAGCAGCGCCTCCTGCGGCTCGGTCAGCACGCGCAGCCGCGGCGCCGACGCGGACGCCTCCTGCACGAGCTCGGCCAGCGTGTAGCCGAGCAATTGCGCGATCTCGACGATGCGCTCCAGCGTGAAGCGGCCGCTCGCGAACAGCCGCTTCACGCTGGTCTCGGACACGTCGAGTGCACCCGCGACATCGCGGTAGGTCATTCCCTGCGCCTTCAACTGGCGCTTCAGCGTTTCGATGAGTTGGGCGGTCTCGGTCATTTTGGTATCGAAAAATGATGCTCAAGGTCAGATATTAGGCTACCAGCACATGCAGATGAACACTTTCGGATACTTGTCTGCATAATCCGCTCCGTCCTGTCCACACAACGACGGAGCCGAAATGGCCCCCCGAACCGAAGCCGCCGCCTACGAACCGCACCACACCGCACCGCGCGATGCACGCGATACGGATCGCACGATGCCGCTCGCGACCGTTCGCACGCTGGCCGCCGGCGCGCATGTCGGCGATCTGGTGTTCATCCGCGTGATTGCGCATGCGCCGCGCGACGCGGCGGGCCCGGCGGGCGCGTGGGCCAATCGCTTCGGCATCGTCGTCGATACGTCGGGCGACGAACCCGTGATCGCCGAGCCCGCGTTTGCGTGGACGAAGCTCACGCCGCTGTCGCGCTTCGTCACCCGTACCGACGGCGGACGCATCGCGCTGGCGCGCCGCGTCGCGGCACCGACCGTCGACGCGCAGCGCCAGGTTCAGGCGACGGCCGAACAGCGGATCGACGCACTGCTCGGCAACCGCTTCAACCTGCGGGCGCGGCGCGGGTTCTGCGCGCAGTACGTGAGCGACGTGCTCGGCGCCGATCGGGCCGCGACACCGGCCGCCCTGCTGCGCAGCGGCACGCTGTCGCTCGAATTCGACGGGATCGTGTTCGATCCTGGCCGTCAGTCATAACGGGCGCTCAGGGAGACCGGATAACAACAAGAACAAACGACAAAAAAGCAGCGACGGGCTGGCTGGAGGGCCGTGCACGGGGTCGTCACCGACGACGCGAAGCCCGATCGCTTTCTCCGCCGGACAGGCATCCTGTCCGGCGGAATTTTCATTGGTGAGATGAACATAACGAACGGTTATACGTCTCGCGAAAAAAGGTCATTTTGCATAACTTTCCGGATTGGCTAAAGTCGTGCCATCCAGTTCGCGAAATACCTATCAGGAGACGCCCGATGGATTCCCCCACGATCCTCACCCCGCGCGACTGGCCGTCGCATCCGGCCTATGTCCACCCCGAGTACCGTTCGTCCGTGAAGCGCGGCCCGACCCGCCCGTTGATCCCGCTGAAGGACAAGCTGCGCGACCAGTACGCGCCCGTCTACGGCGCTGAGGATCTCGGCGCGCTCGACCACGACCTGACGAAGAACGCCGTGAAGAACGGCGAGCCGCTCGGCGAGCGCATCGTCGTCACGGGCCGCGTGCTCGACGAAGGCGGCAAGCCCGTGCGCAACACGCTCGTCGAGGTGTGGCAGGCGAACGCGGCCGGCCGCTATGTGCACAAGGTCGATCAGCACGACGCGCCGCTCGACCCGAACTTCCTCGGCGCGGGGCGCTGCATGACCGACGACAAAGGCTGCTACCGCTTCCTGACGATCAAGCCCGGCGCGTATCCGTGGGGCAACCATCCGAACGCGTGGCGCCCAAATCACATCCACTTCTCGCTGTTCGGCGACTACTTCGGCTCGCGTCTCGTCACGCAGATGTACTTCCCCGGCGACCCGCTGCTCGCGTACGACCCGATCTTCCAGGGCACGCCCGAGGCCGCGCGCGATCGCCTGGTCTCGCGCTTCTCGATGGACATCACCGAAGAAGGCTATGCGCTCGGCTACGAATTCGACATCGTGCTGCGCGGCCGCGACGCTACCCCGATGGAGCGCTGAACCATGACGACGCTGAAGCAAACCCCTTCGCAGACGGTCGGCCCGTACTTCGCATACGGCCTGTGCCCGCAGCAATACGACTACGACCTGAAGAGCCTGTTCACGCCGACGATCGCCGCGACGCACGTCGAAGGCGAGCATGTGCTGCTGGTCGGGCAGGTGTTCGACGGCGACGGCAAGGTCGTCAACGACGCGGTGCTCGAATTCACGCAGGTGGACGGCGCGGGCCGCTACCCCGCGTCGCGCGACGACATCGCGAAATCCGGCTTCACGGGCTTCGCGCGGGTCGGCACGGGCACCGATGCGCAGCACCGCTTCGTCGTCGAAACGGTGAAGCCGGGCCGCATCGCCGCCGACGACGCGCCGCACATCAATGTGACCGTGATGATGCGCGGGATCCTCACCCATGCGTTCACGCGCGTGTACTTCGATGACGAAGCCGCCGCGAACGCGGCCGACCCCGTGCTCAACGCGGTGCCGGCCGAGCGCCGCGCGACGCTCGTCGCGAAACGCGACGCGCAGCCGGGCCGTCCGATCGTCTACCGCTTCGACATCCGCATGCAGGGGCCGGACGAAACGGTGTTCTTCGACGTGTGACGCACGCGCCGGCGCACGCCGGTTTCGGATGCAACCGCACCGCCGCGTGACGCGATACCGACAGGGATCGCGCCACGCGGCTTTTTTTTCGTGTTCCGTTGCAATCATTCGATGCTGCGCCGCATCGCGCCTGGGCACGGTTGCCGATGCCTATTGTCCGGGGCTTCTTCCCCCACATCGAACGCGCGATTGAAACGCATGCTGCGACAGCACATCAATCGTCGGGCCAGCACGATATCGTTTGCGCGTTATGCGGCGTATGCTCCGTTATCCGCTACGATCCGACATGATTACATCGGAATAGGCAACAATTCCGCAAGCAACGCGCGACACCGCCCGCTGGCGGTGCGCGCATTTTTTCTGACCGAGTGCCTTTAAACGCGTCTGACCGAATGTGGCAGGCGCGTATTTTTTTGCCGCTTCGACGAGCGAACGAGCGTGGCACGCGCCGCCCGCCGATTCCTTTCGGCTAGCGCCGAATTTCCAGATACCGGCTCGGCGTTTCACCCAGAATGCGGCGAAACGCCGACGTGAACGCGCTTGCGCTCGCGTACCCGAGATCGAGCGCGACACGTGTCACCGGCTGCCCGTCGCTCAGGCGGGCAATCGCCGCGAGCATGCACACCTGCTGACGCCACGCGGCAAAACTCACGCCCGTCTGCGCACGGAACTGCCGCGTGAACGTGCGCCGGCTCACGCCCGCGTCGGCGGCCACCTGGTCGAGATCGGCCGCGATCGACGGCGACGCGAACAGGTGCCGGCACACCTTCGCCAGCCGTGCGTCGGCCGGCAGCGGCGCATGCAGCGACAGACGCGGCATCGTCGCGATTTCCGCGATCAGCAGCGCCATCAGCTTGCCCGCGCGGCCGTCGACGTCGTACAGGGCCGGCAGGTCGATCGCATCGTCGATCAAGTGCCGCAGCAGCGCGGACACGCCATACACGCCGCACTGCCCGGGCAGGCCCGCCGCCTGCGCGGCGTCGCCGGACACGAACGTGTTGAGCATCGTGACCGGCCCGGTCATCGTCATTGCGTGCCGCACGCCGGCCGGCACCCAGCACGCACGCTGCGGCGGCACCAGCCATCGCCCGTGCGGCGTCGACACGCTGATCGTGCCACGCGACGCGAACGCGAATTGCCCGCGCCCGTGCGCGTGCTCCGGAAACGTCGTGCCCGCCGCAAAGTCGTTGGCGGTCACGACCACGCTCCGGGGAAGGTGTTCGTAGGGATCTAACAGCGTATTTCTCACGGCCCGAATTCCATCATCAATGACCCGACATCGAAGGCGGGTCTCCTTCGATCGATCTACGATCCGCTCCACCCTTGCGCGACCTGACGGCCGCAAGACCCGTCGGCCTGATCGGCCGGATTGCAACATCATCGGAGCGGACATGCCGAATACGTTTTATCGCGTGGGGGACGGCCCCCACCCTGTTCTCGTGCTGCACGGCTGGTTCGGCGACGCCCGCGCGTTCGAACCCGTCGAAGCGTGGCTGTCGCGCGAACGCTTCAGCTATGTATTCATGGACTACCGCGGCTACGGCCGCATGCGCGAAGCACGCGGCGACTACACGATCGACGAGATCGCCGCCGACACGCTCGCGCTTGCCGACGCGCTCGACTTCCCGACCTTCAGCCTTGTCGGCCATTCGATGGGCGGCATGGCGATCGAGAGGATCGCCGCCGTCGCGCCCGAACGCGTGCGCGCGCTGGTGCCGATCGCGCCCGTGCCTTGCGGCGGCCTGCCGTTCGACGCGGCGCGACGCGCGCTATTCGAGCGCGCCGCCGACCACGTCGCCGATCGCAGGACCATCATCGATCGCAGCACCGGCGGCCGGCTGCCCGCCGCCTGGGTCGAGTGGAAAGCCGCGTATTCGGCAGCCTGTTCGTCCGCGCATGCGTTCGGCGCGTACTTCCGCGCGTGGGCCGATACGGATTTCAGCGACGAGATCGCGGGCGTGCATCCGGTGAAAGTGCTGATCGGCGAGCACGATCCGGCGTTCGACGCGGCGCTGATGGCCCGCACCTACCTGCGGCGCTATCCGCTCGCCACCGTCGACGTGCTGCGCAATGCGGGCCACTATCCGATGAACGAGACGCCGCTCGCGCTGGTCGCGGCGATGGAAGCGTTCCTGCCCGCCGCGACGGCAAGCCCCGTCGGCAACGGCTGACCCGTCGCGCGCAAGCGCCATCATGGCGGCGCGCATCACCGCAGCATGAACGACATCGCCGACAGGCTGTTCAGCGTGCGCACCACATGCTCGACCGAAGGCCCGTCGAAACGCAGCGTCACCGCATCGACACGCTCGAGCGACGGCAGCACGCAGAACAGGTCGGCCAGCGCGGCCGTCTGCACGCGCAGCGTGCACGCGGCCGGCGCGGGCCGATGGGCACCGGCGCGCAAGCCTGCCGACAGCGCCCGCGCAACCGTGTCGCGTGCGGCGGTCGCGATTCGGGCACACGATGCGGCGGGCGTGAGCGTGTCGCCGCTCGATGCGCCGCCGGCCGTCTTGACCGTCTCGAAACACGCATCCGGAAACAGCGGCTGCGTTTCCTCGGCGAACACGTCGTCGCCCGTTGCCAGCGCGACGTGCGCGCCATATTCGCGCGCCAGCGCGCCGTACAGCCCGGCTTCGCCGAGTTCGACGCCGTTCAGCCACACCTGCGTGAACGCGAAGCTGTTGATCGTGTGCGCGAGCACGCCGCGCGTCTGCGATTTCGCGTGATAGCCGATCATGAACACGAGGTCGGGCTGCTGCTCGAGGCCCGCCATCATCCCGAGCGTGCGCGGCTTGCCGAGCACGACGCGCGTGCGCGCATCGAGCCCGTCGGGCAGCAGGTTGCGAAAGCCGCCATGCGAGTCGTTGATCCAGACGGCCTGCGCGCCGCCCGCGAACGCGCCTTCGATCGCCGCGTTCGCCTCGGCGGTCATCCAGCGGCGCGCCCGCTCGTATTCGGGATTGCCAGCACGCGTCTGCTCGGTGGCGAACACGCCGGCGACACCCTCGATGTCGGTCGAGATCAGGATCTTCATGAATGGGTCAGACGTCCTTCGTTGCCTTCGTTGAACAACCGGTCGAGATCGGGCACGGCGTCGCGCAGCGATTGCCGCACGTGGCCGTCGCGCCCGGCAACCGTCACGGCCTGCAGCAGCGCATCGGCGATCGCGTGCTCGACGCTTTCGGCCGCGGCCATGAACAGCGGATCGAGCGCCGCATCGGCTACGAGGGCCGGCAGCGCGACAGTCGACGCCTCGTGCGCGATCGTGTACGCGGTCGAGAATGCGAGTGCGATGTCGCCGCTGCCGTGCCCGTAGACGGAACCGGTGCGGGCCAGCCCCGCGCCCGCGCGGCGCGCGAGCCGCGACAACTGCCGCGTGTCGAGCGGCGCATCGGTGGCCAGCAACAGGATGATCGAGCCCTGCTCGGGCGGCGCCGCGTGCGCGGCCCCGGCCGCGCGCCGTTGCGCGACGATGCGTCCGAGCGGCACGCCGCCGAGCGCCAGCATCGGCAGCCGGCCAAAATTCGCGAGCACGAGCGCGCCGACCGTATAGGGCCTGCCGGCTGCGACGGCGACGCGCGACGCCGAGCCGATCCCGCCCTTCAGGTCGAAACACGACATCCCGCGCCCGGCGCCCACCGCGCCGCGCACGACGTCGCGCGACGCCGCGCGGCACGCGTCGTCGTAATGCGCAGCCGTCACCGCGAACGCCTGGAGATCGTTCAGATAACCGTCGTTGCACTCGAACACGAGCGGGTTGACGGTCGGCCAGTCGCGGCCGATCTGCGGATTCGCCGCGATCGCCGCACGGATCTGCGCGTGCGCGACCGCGCCGACGCTGAACGTGTTGGTCAGCGCGATCGGCGTATCGAGCGTGCCGAGTTCATCGACCTGCACCAGCCCGACGCTCTTGCCGAAGCCGTTGATCACGGCCGCGCCGGCCGGCACCTTGCTGCGGTACACATCGCCCGGATGCGGCCTCACGACGGTCACGCCCGTCTGCACGTTGCCGGCGGCGAGCGTGCAATGGCCGACCGTCACGCCCGGCACGTCGGCAATCGTGCCACGCGGCCCGGCCGGCAGCGTCGCGGCCCGCATCGGTGCAGCGCGCATCAGCGGCGCTCCAGCTTCGGATCGAGCGCGTCGCGCAAGCCATCGCCGAGCAGGTTGAACGCGAGCACGGTCAGGAAGATCGCGAGGCTCGGGAAGACCGCGATGTGCGGCGCCGTCACCATGTCGGCGCGGGCCTCGTTGAGCATCGCGCCCCACTCCGGCGTCGGCGGCTGCGCGCCGAGCCCGAGAAACGAAAGGCTCGCGGCCGTGATGATCGACGTGCCGATCCGCATCGTGAAGTAGACGACGACCGACGACACCGTGCCGGGCAGGATGTGCCGCATGATGATCGTCCAGTCCGACGCGCCGATGCTGCGTGCGGCCTCGACGTAGGTCATGTGCTTGAGCATCAGCGTGTTGCCGCGCACGAGCCGCGCGAACGCCGGGATGCTGAAGATCGCGACCGCGCAGATCACGTTGATCATCCCGTTGCCGAGGATCGCGACCACGCCGATCGCGAGCAGGATGCCCGGGAACGCGAACAGCACGTCGGCCACGCGCATCGTGATGCGGTCCCACCAGCCTTCGTAGTAGCCGGCGAGCAGCCCGAAGAACGTGCCGATCAGCGCGCCGAGCGCGACCGAGAAGAAGCCGGCCGCGAGCGAGATGCGCGTGCCGGCGATGATCCGGCTGAAGATGTCGCGACCGAGCGAATCGACGCCGAACCAGTGCACGGCCGACGGCCCCGCGTTCAGCGCGTCGTAGTCGAAATAGTTCTCCGGATCGAACGGCACGATGTGCGGGCCGACGAACGCCAGCACGACGAGCGCCAGCACGAAGCCGCCCGCGACGAGCGCGACGGTCTGCTTGCGGAACTTGCGCCAGAATTCGCGCCACGGCGTGCGGATCGTGTTCGGCGCGGCCGGCGCCGCGGTCTGGACAGTCGCGTTCATGTGCGCCTCACTTGAACCGGATGGTCGGGTTGATGACCGCGTACAGCACGTCGACGGTCAGGTTGATCAGGATGAATTCGAGCGAGAACAGCAGCACGATCGCCTGGATCACCGGGTAGTCGCGCATCGTCACCGCATCGACGAGCAGGCGCCCGAGCCCCGGCCAGTTGAACACCGCCTCGACGACGATCGAGCCGCCGAGCAGGAAGCCGAACTGCAGCCCCATCATCGTGACGACCGGGATCATCGCGTTGCGCAGGCAGTGCTTGAGCACGACCATCGGCTCGTGCACGCCTTTCGCGCGCGCGGTACGCACGAAATCCTCGTTCAGCACCTCGACGAACGACGCGCGCGTGAAGCGCGCCATCACGGCCGCGACCGCCGCGCCGAGCGTCAGCGACGGCAGCACGTAGCTCTTCCACGTGCCGTCCGGCACGACCGGCAGCCAGCCGAGCTTCACCGAGAAGATCTCCATCAGCAGCATGCCGAGCGCGAACGCGGGAAACGAGATGCCCGACACCGCGATCGTCATCCCGAGGCGGTCGGGCCAGCGATTGCGCCACACCGCGGACGCGATCCCGATCGCCATGCCGAACAGCGTTGCCCACACCATGCTGACGAGCGTCAGCATCAGCGTCGGCATGAAGCGCTCGCCGATCTCGGTCGATACCGGCCGCTTGCTGCGCGTCGACATGCCGAAATCGCCGTGCGCGATCTTCACGAAGAAGTTCGCGAACTGCGCGGGCAGCGGCCGGTCGAGCCCGAGATCGGCGCGCACGAGCGCGACCGTCGCGTCGTCGGCTTCCGGCCCGGCCGCGAGCCGCGCCGGGTCGCCCGGCAGCAGGTGCACGAACAGGAACACCAGCACCGCGACGATCGCGAGCGTGGGCAGCAGGCCGAACAGGCGTTTGACGAGGAAATTCAGCATGGGGCACCGGTCGGGTCAATGCGCCGGCGGACTGCTCCGCCGGCGCTGCATGGCAGGTGGCGCGCTGTCACTTCAGCGAGATCTCGTCGAAGTTGAACGAGCCGTCCGGCATCACGTACATCCCGTGCAGACGCTTGCTGCGCGCGTAGACGATCTTCTCCTGCACGAGGAAGATCCACGGCGCGTCGGCCCAGATCTGCTTCTGCGCGTCGGCGTAGAGGGTGCCCTTCTTCGTGCGGTCGGTCGTGGCGAGCGCCTGCGCGAGGTCGTCGTCGACAAGACTGTTCTTGTAGTACGCCGTGTTGTACAGCTTCGGCGGTGCCGACGCCGAAGCAAGCAGCGGCGACAACGCCCAGTTCGCCTCGCCGGTCGACGCCGACCAGCCGCTGTAGTACATCCGCACCGGTGCCTTCGCCGGATCCTGGGCACTCTCCACCCGAGCGACCCGCTCGCCGGCCTCGAGCGCCTGCACCTGCACCTTCACGCCGACCTGCGCGAGCTGCTGCTGGACGAACTGAATCAGCTTCTGCGCCGTCGTGTGATTGTAGGCGGACCAGAGCGTCGATTCGAAGCCGTTCGGATAACCGGCTTCCTTCAGCAATGCGCGTGCCTTCGCCGGGTCATACGGCCAGGGCCCGAGTTTCGTTGCGTATTCGACGCCCATCGGCGCGACCCCCGTCTCCGGTGTCGCGTAACCGGCGAACACGACCTTCGCGAGCGCATCCTTGTTGACCGCGTAGTTCAGCGCTGCACGCACCTTCGGGTTATCGAACGGCTTTTGCTGCGTGTTCAGCGAAATGTAGCGTTGAATGATCGACGGCGCCTCGATCAGGTCCACCTTCGGACTGCTTTTCAGATCGTTCGCCTGCTCGAACGGAATCGTGAATGCGAAATCGGCCTCGCCGGTCTTGATCAGCGCGGCGCGCGTGTTGTTGTCGACCACCGGTTTCCAGTCGATCGCATCGATCTTCGGATAGCCCTTCTTCCAGTAACCGGTGAATTTCTTCACCTTCATGTCGTCGGTCTGCTTCCATTCGACGAACTCGAACGGCCCGGTGCCGACCGGATGCAGCGACACGTCGCGCCCCCACTTCTTCAGCGCGGCCGGCGAAATCATCACCGCGGACGGGTGCGCGAGCGTGTTGATGAACGCCGAGAACGGTTCGCGCAACGTGAACCGCACCGTGGTCGGATCGACCACTTCGGTCTTCTCGATCACCCGGAACAGGCCGTAACGCTTCAGCTTGTTCGCCGGATCGGTCACGCGGTCGAAATTCGCCTTCACCGCAGCGGCATTGAAATCGGTGCCGTCTTGGAATTTCACGCCCTGGCGCAGTTTGACCGTATACACCTTCGCGTCCGGCGACGCCGTGTAGCTGGTCGCGAGCACGTTGACGAGCTTCATGTCCTTGTCGAAACCGAACAGGCCTTCGTAGAACGACTTGACGACAGCCTGCGACACCGTATCGTTCGCGTCGTACGGGTCCATCGTCGTAAACGTCGAGTACACGGCGACCACGACGTTCTGCTGCGCGAACGCGGGCACCGCGGCCGACAACGCGAGCGCGCCGGCACCCGCAGCGAGCAGCGCGCGCGGACGGAACATCGGGAACGAATGCGGTTTGTTCATCTTGCTTGGCTCCTGTGGATGGTTCGGTGACGCGTGGTGGGATTCGCGGCGGGACTGCACCCGCTCGGGGAAATAGCGCCTTTGCCTGGCGCGTGCGCAACTGCGGTCCATGATCGGCCCCTCGCGAAATCAGTACGCGCCGCCGACGCGATGCGTCGCGACGTAATGATCGGGGCCGACCGCGACGAGCGGTGCGACGACCGGCTCGTCGCCGGCCGCGCGGATCGGGCTCGGGATCTCGTCCGCCGCGAGCTGGCGCGGCGCATGCCGGCGCGCGGGGTCGGCCACGGGCACCGCGCTCATCAGCTTCTTCGTGTACGGATGCTGCGGCGCCTCGAACACCGCGCGGCGCGGGCCGATCTCGACGATCTGGCCGAGATACATCACCGCGACGCGATGGCTGATGCGCTCGACGACGGCCATGTCGTGCGAGATGAACAGGTAGGCGACGCCGAGCTCGCGCTGCAGGTCGAGCATCAGGTTGACGATCTGCGCCTGCACCGACACGTCGAGCGCGGACACCGACTCGTCGGCGATCACGACCTTCGGGTTCAGCGCGAGCGCGCGCGCGATCGCGATCCGCTGGCGCTGGCCGCCCGAGAATTCGTGCGGATAGCGGCGCGCGGCCTCGGGCGGCAGGCCGACCTTGTCGAGCAGCCAGTCGACGCGCGCCTGCGCTTCGCGGCCGCTCGCGACGCCGTGCACGAGCAGCGGTTCCATGATCGAGAAGCCGACAGTCAGGCGCGGATTCAGCGACGCGAACGGATCCTGGAAGATGAACTGGATGTTCCGGCGCAGCGCCTGCAGGTCCGGGCCCTTCAGCGCGCTGATGTCGCGACCGTCGAATTCGATCGAGCCGCTCTGCGATTCGACGAGGCGCAGCAGCGAACGGCCGGTGGTCGACTTGCCGCAGCCCGATTCGCCGACGAGCGCGAGCGTCTCGCCCGCGCGCAGCTCGAAGCTCACGCGCTCGACCGCATGCACGAACTGCGACACGCGGCCGAACACGCCGCTCTTCACCGGAAAGCGCGTGACGAGGTCGCGCACGCGCAGGATCGGCGCCGCCGCCTGATCGACGGGCGGCTGCGCATCGTCGTTCGCCGCAGACGCAGACGCTGGTGCCGCCGCACTCGCGCCGTCCGCCTTCAGCAGCGGGAATTTCTCGGGCACGTCGGTGCCCTGCATCGCACCGAGCCGCGGCACAGCCGCGAGCAGCGCGCGCGTGTAGCGATGCGCGGGCGCCGCGAAGATGCGCTCCGACTCGCCCTCCTCGACCTTCTCGCCGCGATACATCACGAGCACGCGGTCGGCCACTTCGGCCACCACGCCCATGTCGTGCGTGATGAAGATCACGCCCATGTTCATTTCGTCCTGCAGCCCGCGAACCAGTTGCAGGATCTGCGCCTGGATCGTCACGTCGAGCGCGGTCGTCGGCTCGTCGGCGATCAGCAGCGCGGGCCGGCACGACAGCGCCATCGCGATCATCACGCGCTGCCGCATCCCGCCCGACAACTGGTGCGGATAGCGCGCGAACACGCGGCGCGCTTCCGGAATGCGCACGAGATCGAGCAGCCGCAGCGCTTCCGCGCGCGCTTCGGCCGCCCCCTTCGACTGGTGCAGCGCGATCGCCTCGCTGATCTGGTCGCCGACCGTGAACACCGGGTTCAGCGACGTCATCGGCTCCTGGAAGATCATCGCGATGTCCGCGCCGCGGATGCCGCGCATCGTCGCGGCGCTCGCCTGCGCAAGATCGACGAACGCGCCGCCGCGGCGCCGGAACGCGATCCGGCCGCCCGTGATCTCGCCGCCGCCATGCTCGACGAGCCGCATCAGCGCGAGCGACGTGACGGACTTGCCCGAGCCCGATTCGCCGACGATCGCGAGCGTCTCGCCGCGATCGACGTGAAACGACACGTTGCGCACCGCGTCGAACGTCGCGCCTTCGCGGCGGAACGTGACCGACAGGTCGTCGACGGCGACGACGCGCTGCTCGGGCAGCGCCAGGCCGGACGGGTTTCGGCTCGAAGTCATGGGTGGGTCTCCTCGTGCGATCCGGAATCAGGCCGCGTCGTCGCGATAGATGCCGACGACGGGCGCTTCGCCGACGCGCGCGTAGCCGCGATACATCCCTTCGGTGTTGAACGGCATCGCAACGTTGCCGTGCGCGTCGACCGCGACGATCCCGCCGCGGCCCGCCAGGCGCGGCAGCTTGTTCATCACCACGTCGTGCGCGGCGTCGGCGAGCGACGCGCCGCGATACGCGATCTGCGCGGCGACGTCATACGCGGTCGCGAGCCGGATGAACATCTCGCCGGTACCCGTCGACGACACCGCGCAGGTTGCATCGTCCGCATAGCAACCGGCACCGATGATCGGCGAATCGCCGACCCGCCCCGGCTGCTTGTTCGTGATGCCGCCGGTCGACGTCGCCGCCGCGATATGGCCGTGCAGGTCGCACGCGACCGCGCCGACCGTGCCGTGCTTGCGGTCCGGATCGAGCGGTTCGGCCGGCTGCGGCTGCGACTGCGGCTGCGATGAGCCGAACGTGAACGTCGCCGCATCGTGGTCGAGCATCGTGCCGGCCGCCGCTCGCGCCTTGATCCACTGCGCATGACGCGATTCGGTGCCGAAGTAACCGGGTTCCGCGAGTTCGAGCCCCTGCGCGGCCGCGAACGCATCGGCGCCCGCGCCGGCGAACAGCACGTGTTCGCTCGCCTCCATCACGCGCCGCGCGGCGAGGACGGGATTGCGCACGCGCGTCGCGCAGCAGATCGCGCCGGCGCCGAGCGTCGCGCCATCCATCACCGCCGCGTCGAGTTCGTGCTTGCCTTCGGCCGTATACACGGCGCCACGCCCGGCGTTGAACAGCGGACAGTCCTCGAGCATTCGGACCGCGACGGTGACGGCGTCGAGCGCGCTGCCGCCGTCGGCCAGCACCTGCTGCGCGGCCTGCAGGATCGCGGTCAGTTCGGCGCGGTACTGGCGTTCGGTATCGGTATCCATCGCATTGCGCAGGATCGTGCCTGCACCACCGTGAATCGCGACGATCGCGGGAGAAGTCATGATTTTTTCGGACGGGGGGAAGAAGGGTTGGCGGCCGGCAGCGCCGCTTGCGGCTGCACGAGCCACGGCAGCAGGAATTCGGTCATCTCGGCGGCGGACTTCGCGGACCGGTGCGTGCGCAGCGCGACCGCGTCGATCAACGCCTCGATCATCGCGAGCACGGCCGCTTCCGACGTGGCCGCGAAGCGCCGCTCGGCCTTGACGTACAGGTTCAGCGACGCGATCGGCGCAAGCGGCGATTGCGGGCCGTCGGAAATGCCGAGCACGCGCGCGCCGCGCGCCGCCGCGCGGCGGGCCAGCTCGATCGTGTCCTTCACGTAGCGCGGAAACGCGAGCGCGATCACGAGATCGCGCGAGTCGGCCGTATACAGGCGCCGCGCCGCGTGCGAAGGGCCGCCAAGCAGCGCCAGCGACTGCACGCTGTCGTGGCACACCGACAGCCCGTGCTCCATCAGCCCGGAGAGAAACGCGCTCGACCCCGCGCCGAGGATCAGCACGCGCCGCGCGCCGACAATCGCCTCGACCGCGGCCTCGACATCGGCCGCGTCCAGTTGCGCGCGCGTGTTCTCGATGTTCGCGACGGCCTGGTCGAACACCGCGTCGATCCATGCGGCGCCGCGTACGCCAGGCTCCTGCTCCTGCGCCGAGCGCAGCCGTTCGACCGGCCCGAGCGTCGCCTCGAAACCGCGCACGAGCGCCGCGCGCATCGCCGGATAACCGTCGAAGCCCAGCGCCTTCGCGAAGCGGTTCGCGGTTGCGATCGACGCATTCACGGCCTGCGCGAGTTCGTCGATTCGCATCGTCGCCGCGCGAAACGGATTCGCGAGCACGAACTCGCCCATGCGCCGGTGAATCGGCGTCATCAACGGCATCGCCGACGCGATCCGCTCGGCGATCGCGGGTTCGTCGTGACTGGCGTCGTGCGAAACGAGAGGCGTCATGCGAAGGGTCGTTGCAAGGATGATGAAAATCAATTTACACAATCCGGACCCAGAAAAGAAATAAATTTTCATCAGGGTTGTCACGCCCCATCCGGCGCCCACCGAGCGCTCGGCCATCGCTCAGCCCCACCGCACGGTGCCTTCGGCATGCGACCGCCGTACGTCTCCGCGCGCGCCGCCACTCTTCCATCGGGAAAACCCCGAGCAAGTTCGTTCGAACGCAAATTCACGTTGACCGGATTCGCATTCGAACATAGGATGTTCGAAAATGATCAGTCGTCAGATAACTTCCGTATTCAATGACGACGGAATGTTCGCTTGAACACCGATATTTCGATATAAACCGGAAAATCCGGCGCCCATCAAGATCGGACATCGTACAAATCGACAAGACAAGCCATCCCGGACGGATGGCCCTCATGGATCGGGCAGGCGCCGCGCGCCTGCCCTGCCCGACAGGAGACAGCAGTGAAGACAGTCAAGGCGTTGCGCTGGTGGATCATCGTGCTCGTATGTGTCGGCACGATCCTCAACTACCTCGCGCGGAATTCCCTCGCGGTGCTCGCCCCCGAGCTGAAGCAGGTATTCGCGATCTCGACGCAGCAGTATTCGTACATCGTCGGCGCATTCCAGATCGGCTACACGATCATGCAGCCCGTGTGCGGGTTCGTCGTCGACCTGATCGGGCTGCGGCTCGGGTTCGCGCTGTTCGCGATGCTGTGGTCGGTGGTCGGCGTCGCGCACGGCTTCGCGTCGGGCTGGCTGTCGCTCGGCATCCTGCGCGGCTTTCTGGGGCTGTTCGAGGCCGCCGCGATTCCGTCGGGGATGAAGGCCGTCGCCGAATGGTTTCCCGATCGCGAGAAATCCGTCGCGGTCGGCTACTTCAACGCGGGCACGTCGCTCGGCGCCGCGATCGCACCGCCGCTCGTCGTGTTCCTGTCGATGCGGTTCGGCTGGCAGGCCGCCTTCATGGCCACCGGCGCGCTCGGGTTCGTGTGGGCCGCGCTCTGGTACACGCAATACCGGTCGCCTGCGGATCATCCGCGCATCACGCCGCAGGAGCGTGCGCTGATCCGCGATGGCCAGACGACGATGCCGCCCGTGTCGAAGCGCCGCATTCGCGACGTCGTCACCGCGCGGCGCTTCTGGGCCATCGCGCTGCCGCGCTTCTTCGCCGAACCCGCATGGCAGACCTTCAGCTTCTGGATTCCGCTGTACCTCGCGACCGAGCGCCACATGGCGCTCGCGCAGATCGCGATCTTCGCGTGGATGCCGTTTCTCGCGGCCGACCTCGGCGGCATCGCGGGCGGCTACCTGTCACCGTATCTCGTGAAACGATTCAAGCTGCCGCTCGTGTGGTCGCGGGTCGCCGGCGTCGCGCTCGGAGCGGTGCTGATGCTCGGGCCCGCGCTGATCGGGCTCGTGTCGTCGCCGTACACGGCCATCGCGCTGTTCTGCGTCGGCGGCTTCGCGCACCAGATGATCTCCGCGCTCGTCAACACGCTGTCGGCCGACGTGTTCGATGCCGAAGAAGTCGGCACCGCGAGCGGCTTCGCCGGGATGGCCGCGTGGATCGGCGGGCTCGGTTTCTCGCTGCTGGTCGGCGCGCTCGCCGACAAGATCGGCTATGCGCCGCTGTTCGCGTGCCTCGGCCTGTTCGACATCATCGGCGTCACGCTGCTCGCGGTGCTGATCCGCGGGCAGTCGAAGCAGGAACGCCTGCTCGCCCAGCACGCCTGACCTTCGCTCTCACAGGAACACCTTCATGACTTCGCTTCTTCATCCGCCCGTGTTCCGCCTCGCCGGCCGGCACGCGAACCGCCTGCTGCTCGCGTCCGATGCGGGCGCAACCGTCGAGATCTTCGTGCTCGAGGACGACATCGTGCGTGTGCGCGTGCTGCCCGATGCGACGGCGCGCAACCCGCGCACGTGGTCGATCGCGCCGGGCCTCGACGACGTACCGCTCGACGGGCGCGACCGCGTCGACCTGACCGGCTTCGCGCTGCCCGCGTACGATCTCGCCGAAGACGACGACGGCCTGCGCGTCGAAACCGCGCAGATCCGGCTCGCGGTGCGCTGGCAAGGCGGCCATTGCACGTGGTCGATGCGCGGCGCGGACGGCGCGTGGCGCGTCGCGCTCGCCGACCGCGCGACGCAGGCGTACAACTTCGGCTGGTGGGACGATCGCGCGTATCACTACGTCGCCCGCGAGCGCGGCGACAAGGTGTTCGGCCTCGGCGAACGCGCGGGCGACCTCGACCGCACGGGCGCGCGCTTCGAGATGCGCAACATCGACGCGATGGGCTACAGCGCGAAGCACACCGACCCGCTGTACAAGCACATCCCGTTCTACATCACGTGGTCGCCCGACGCATGCCAGGGGTTCGGCCTCTTCTACGACACGCTGTCGGACTGCGCGTTCGACATGGGCCGCGAGCTCGACAACTATCACGGCCCGTACCGCTACTTCGTCGCCGAGCACGGCGATCTCGACTACTACTTCATCGCGTCGCCCGACACGCCGCTCGCGGCCGCGCGGCGCTTCACGTGGCTCACCGGGCGCCCCGCGCGCACGCCGAAATGGGGGCTCGGCTATTCGGGCTCGACGATGAGCTACACCGATGCACCGGACGCGCAGCAGCAGATGAACCAGTTCGTCGAGCAGTGCGACGCGCACGACATCCTGTGCGATTCGTTCCACCTGTCGTCGGGCTATACGTCGATCGGCGCGAAGCGCTACGTGTTCAACTGGAACCGCGACAAGTTTCCCGATGCGAAGGGTTTCGTGAAGCACTACCGCGACCACGGCATCCGCCTGTGCGCGAACATCAAGCCGTGCCTGCTGCGCGACCATCCCGCGTTCGACGACGCCGCGCAGCGCGGGCTGCTGATCCGCTCGGCATCAGGCGAGCCCGCATGGGTGCAGTTCTGGGACGAGGTCGGCGCGTATCTCGACTTCACGCAGCCTGACGCCTACCGCTGGTGGCGCGAGCAGGTCACGTCGGCGCTGCTCGAATACGGGATCGAATCGACCTGGAACGACAACAACGAATACGAGATCTGGTCGCCCGACGCGATCGCGCACGGCTTCGGCCAGCCGTTCCCCGCGCGCGAGGCGAAAGTGCTGCAGACGATGCTGATGATGCGCGCGTCGCGCGAAGCGCAGCGCACGCATGCGCCGACGCAGCGACCGTTCCTCGTGTCGCGTTCCGGCGGCGCCGGCATGCAGCGCTACGTGCAGACCTGGTCCGGCGACAACTTCACATCCTGGGAAACGCTGCGCTACAACCTGAAGATGGGCCTCGGGCTCGCGCTGTCGGGCGTGTCGAACATCGGTCACGACATCGGCGGCTTCTCCGGGCCCGCGCCGTCGCCCGAGCTCCTGCTGCGCTGGGTGCAGTTCGGCATCTTCATGCCGCGCTTCAGCATCCATTCGTGGAACGACGATGGCACCGTCAACGAACCGTGGATGTATCCGGAGATCACCGCGCAGATCGCATCGCTGATCAAGCAGCGCTACCGGCTGCTGCCTTATCTCTATCACCTGTTGTGGCTGTCGACGACGCGCTACGAGCCCGTGCTGCGGCCGACCCTCGCCGATTTCCCCGGCGACGCGCGCTGCTACGACGAGTGCGACGACATGATGCTCGGCGACGCGCTGCTCGTCGCGCCGGTCGTCGATCCCGGCCGCGCGGAGCGCACGGTGTACCTGCCGTCGGGCGCACGCTGGATGTGCTGCGCGAGCGCGCAATCGTTCGACGGCGGCGCGAGCGTGACGCTGCCCGCGCCGCTCGACACGCCGGTGATGCTGCTGCGCGAAGGCCGCGTGCTGCCGCTGAACGTCGCGGAACAGCATTTCGGCGCACGTGCCGACACGCGCGGCTTCCTCGTCGCGCCGCGCATCGAGGACGGCGTCGCGTACGGCGAATGCGTCGAGGACGACGGCGAGACTGAAGCGTGGCGCGACGGCGAATACGGACTGTGGCGGATCGAGACCGGCCGCGAGGCGTCGGGCGTGCTCGGCGTGTCGGTCCGCTGGGACGGCCGCCCGGGCCGCCCGGCCGACCGCGTCGAGATCCTGCTGCCCGCGTCGCTGCAAGGCCCGGTCGCCGTCCGCGGCGCGCGCGTCGAGCAGGACGCGCAGGACGGCGCATGGCGCCGCATCGTCGTCGCGTTCGCTGGCTGACGCGCCCCATACCGATCGGGCGGGCCGTTCGTGCGGCCTGCCGCTCAACCACAGAGGAGGCTTGCAGCCTCCCGCCCCCCTTTGATGAGACTTGGAGATCTACAATGAAATCACCTTGCAATCGATATGCAATCCTGATTTTTTCGGCCGCATCGCTCGGCGCATCCGCCGCCCATGCGCAAAGCAGCGTGACGCTATACGGCGTCGTCGACGATTCGCTCGCGTACGTGAACAACCAGCAGGGCCACTCGAACGTGTACATGCGCGACGGCAACCTGTATGCGTCGAAGTTCGGGCTGCGCGGCGACGAGGATCTCGGCGGCGGCACGCATGCGATCTTCGACCTGCAGTCCGGCTTCAACCTGAACAACGGCGCGCAGGCCGCCGCCGGCACGATGTTCAATCGCCAGGCATTCGTCGGCCTGCGCAACGATCGCTACGGCACGCTGACGGCCGGCCGCCAGTACACCCCCTACTTCCTGCTCGTCGGCCCGTACGCGTCGAGCAGCTGGCTGACCGGCGCGACGGGCGCGCATCCGGGCGACATCGACGGCCTCGACACGACGATCCGCGTGAACAACTCGGTCACCTATACGTCGCCGACCTTCGCCGGGCTGACCGCGAGCGCGATGTACGCATTCGGCGGCATTGCCGGCGCGACCGGCAAGGGCAACACGTTCAGCGCCGCACTGCGCTACGCGAACGGGCCGATCGGGATCGCGGCGGGCTACCTGCGCATCAACAGCTCGGGCTCGTCCGCGGGCTTCCTGAACCCGGCCACCGCGTCGTCGGGCAGCTTCGCGGTGTCCGTGCTGAACCAGGGCTACCTGACCGCGAAGGCTGTCGAACAGATCGCGGCGGCCGGCAACTACACGCTCGGCGACCTGACGATGGGCGTCAACTATTCGAACGTGAAGTACCTGCCCGGCAACGGCTCCGCATTCACGGACACGGTCGTGTTCAACACCTACGGCGCGCTCGCCGCGTACCGCTTCACGCCGACGTTCTCGGTGGCCGGCGCGTTCGCGTACACGCTCGCGTCGAAAGCGAACGGCGTCGCGAGCGCGGCCCGCTACCAGCAGGTTTCGCTGAAGGAGTCGTACAGCCTGTCGAAGCGCACGACGCTCTATGCGCTGCAGGCCTACACGCATTCGAGCGGGCAGACGCTCGGCGCGCAAGGCGCCGGCCACGTCATCGACGCGGCGCCGATCGTCGGCGATTCGCAGCAGCTCACGCCGTCGACGACGCACGGCCAGTTCGTCGGCATGGCCGGGATCGCCGTCACGTTCTGAACCCGCACGGCAGTGCCTTCAGCGCGCTGCCTCTGCCCCGGACGATGCGCATGCCGTGCGCGCCGTCCGGGCACCCGATGCACGGCCGCCGCAGCGTTTTCCGCGTCCCGTCCGCCCGCCGCGCAAGTCGCGCGGGTTTTCTCGATCAGCCCGATACCTTACAATTCGTCAGGTTTATCTCTTCTGCATGCCCCTTCTTGCAGTCCTGACACCGCGGTACACTCGACGCACGCCGTATCAGGGTCCGACGCGCAACGAAGCGCGCCGGGCGGCGTCGCGCCTCGTTGCGCCCACAACTGGATGCCAGCCATGCCAGATTCCCGTTCCTCGCCCCGCACAACATTCAAGCCGCAGGTCGTCGTGCCCGCGCTCGCGGTCATCGGCGCGCTGCTTGTCGTGTGCGCGCTGCGCCCGAGCGAAGCCGGCGCGCTGTTCTCCGCCGGCCAGCAATGGGTCATCGCGCGCTTCGACTGGTTCTACGTGCTGGTCGTCACCGGCTTCCTCGTGTTTCTCGTGCTGATCGCCGCGAGCGATTTCGGCAACATCCGGCTCGGCCCCGACGACGCCGAACCCGAATTCAGCTTCGTGTCGTGGACGGCGATGCTGTTCGCGGCCGGCATGGGCATCGGCCTCATGTACTTCGGCGTCGGCGAGCCGATGCAGCATTTCCTGAAACCGCCGACCGTCGACCCCGGCACGCCCGCCGCCGCGCGCGAAGCGATGCTGATGACTTTCTTCCACTGGGGCTTCCATGCGTGGGCAATCTACGGGCTGATGGGGCTCGTGCTCGCGTACTTCGGCTTTCGCTACAACCTGCCGCTGACGTTGCGCTCGGGGCTGTATCCCGTGCTGCGCGAGCGCATCAACGGCTGGATCGGCCACACGGTCGATGCGTTCGCGCTGGTCGGCACGGTCGCCGGCATCGCGACGACGCTCGGCTACGGCGTGATGCAGCTGAGCGCGGGCCTGCATACGGTCGCCGGCTGGGACACGGGCAGCAACGTGTTTCGCATCGGGCTCGTCGCGGTCGTCGTGATCCTCGCGGGCGTGTCGGCCGCGACCGGCCTCGACAAGGGCGTGCGGCGGCTGTCCGAACTGAACCTGCTGCTCGCGTTCCTGCTGCTCGCATTCGTGGTCGTCGCGGGCCCGACGGCATTCCTGCTGCGTGCGCTCGGCGACAACATCGGCCAGTACCTGTCGAGCCTCGTCGACCTGTCGTTCCGCACGTACGCCTACGCGCCGCCGCGCGAGGAAGGCTGGTTCGGCGGCTGGACGATCCTCTACTGGGCGTGGTGGATATCGTGGTCGCCGTTCGTCGGCATGTTCATCGCGCGCATCTCGCGCGGCCGCACGATCCGCCAGTTCGTGATCGGCGTGCTGCTCGTGCCGACCGCGTTCAACCTCGTCTGGATGACCGTGTTCGGCAACAGCGCGATCTGGCTCGATACGCACGGTGCGGCAGGCGCGCTCGCGCAAACGGCCACCAACGTCGACGCGCTGTTGTTCCGCTTCTTCGATTTCCTGCCGCTGCCGCAACTGCTGTCGATCGTCGCGATCGTGCTGATCGCGGTGTTCTTCGTGACGTCCGCCGATTCGGGCGCGTTCGTGATCGACCAGATCGCGACGCGCGGCAACGCGCACTCGCCCGTCTGGCAGCGGCTGTTCTGGGCCGCGCTGCTCGGCGTGACGGCCTCGGTGCTGCTCGTCGCAGGCGGGCTCGGCGCGCTGCAGGCGATGACGCTGATCGCCGCGCTGCCCGTCGCCATCATCATGCTTGCGCTCTGCTACGGGCTGTGGCGCGGGCTCGCGGCCGACCGCGCGCACTACTCGCAGGACGTCGCGCCCGCGACAAGCTTCTGGACCGGCCAGCACTGGCGCCACCGCCTGACGCACATTCTGCGGCAGACGACCGAGGTCGAGGCGCGCCAGTTCGTCGCCGAGACGGTCGAGCCCGCGCTGCGCAAAGTCGCCGATGAACTGCGCGCGAGCGGCGTCGATGCGCACGTGCAACGTGACAGCGACGACGCCGTGCGGCTCACCGTGCCGACCGCCGAACACCGCGATTTCGTGTACGGCGTGCGCGTAACGGTGAAATCCGCGGCCGCGTTCCTGGTGCGCGAGGCGGCCGAGCCGAAAGCGGCGCGTGCGCACGTGTACGGAATCGTCACGTTCTTCGAGGACGGGCGGCTCGGCTACGACGTCGAATACCTGCGCGGCGACGAAGTGATCGCCGACGTGCTGCGCCAGTACGAACGCTACGTGTCGCTCGCGGCCGACCAGCGCACGCATCTGCTGAGCCGCGCGCCGGGGCACGCGACGGAGGCCGAGTGAACGCGCACGCTGCAGTCGCAGCCGCGACTACGCCGCGCCGGTTTGCCGTGCCCGACGGAGCCGCGCGATGAACGGGCTTCTGCACGATCGCGCCGCCGACGTCGTCGCGCTCGGCACGCTCGCCGTGCTCTACCTCGGCGGAGCCGGCGTCGCGCTGTGGCGGATCCGGGCCGCGGCGCCGAGCGCCAAGGTCTACTGGATCGTCTGCATGGCGCTGCTGGCCGGCGGCGCCATCGCGATGGGCGGCAACCTGTCGCCCGTGCCGAACAGCGGCGAAATGCCGCCCGGTTTCGCGCTCGGCGTCGAAGCCGTCCTGCTCGGCCTCGTGCTGGTTGCCGCGGGTTGCGCGTGGCTGATGCTGCGCGCGCGGCGACGCTGACGGGTGCGCGTCGCGCGGCCCGGCTTCGTCACGCGCGAACGGCAACGTGCGGGGCGAACAGGCGGCCGCCGCCCCTTTTCTTTATTCGCTTTTTATCGCAACGCCTCATGCGGACGTCGCGCGCGCCGTCACCAGCCAGCACGCCGCGTCGAAGCGCACCTCCGCGCCGTGCAGGTAACGCTCGAACGCGGCACGCACCGTATCGACCACGCGCCGCCGCGTCGCTGCGTCCGTCTCCAGCAGCGCGAGCCCGACCGGGCCCAGCCGCGCGATGTAGTCGTCCAGCGCGGGCTCGGGCAGCGCGCACGCCCTATCGACCGGCTCGATTGCCACGTCGGCCCAGCCGCTGTCCGACAACACCGCCGCGATCCGCTGCCGGTCGCCGAACGCGAACTGCCCCGGCGCGCCGGGCCGCCGCGCGGACAGGTTCGGCAGCAACGGCGCGGCGGCCCGCTCGGCGGTCGTCATGAACGGGTTGTCGGCCGCGCTGCGCCACGCGACGAACCGCATCTGCGCGTTTGGCCGCGCCGCGTGCCGCAGATTCGCGAAAGCCCGGACCGGATCGTCGAAGAACATCACGCCCAGGCGCGACACGATCAGGTCGACGCTCGCGGGCGCGAACGCATGCGTCTGCACATCCGCGCGCACGAAGCGGGCGCGAAGGCCGCTGCGTTCCGCGCGTGCCTGCGCGGCGTCGATCATCCAGGCCGAAATATCGATGCCCGAGCATTGCGCGTTCGCGCCGAGCCGCCGCGCGATCGCAAGCGTGACCGCGCCCGTGCCGCAGCCGACGTCGAGCACGCTGCGCGCAGACGACGCAGTCGCCGCATCCGCAAGCAGCGTCTCGAACGGCTCGAACATCCGGTCGATCGGCGCCTGTGCATCGACCCATGCACGCCCCGACGGGCCGTTCCACAGCGCGGCTTGTTCGTCGTTGGGCCGGTTGGTTTCCATCGTCGATTCCCCTTCTGGTTCATTGATCCTGAACCGGACTGTGCTGCTTCAAGCCGGCTTGAGGTCAAGGCCCGGCCGCAATCCGCCGCCGCAATGCCCGGCGCCCGGCCCTTATGCGAGCGCCCTGCTTTTCATATTTCTTACATTCGTGTTGCGTATCGTTGACGACTTTCCTACGGTGCCTCCCATGCGACGACTCCTCCCGCGCGCACTGCTCGCGCGCTGCGCCCCCCTTGTTGCCCTCGCCGCGCTGTCCGCTTGCTCGAATCACATCGATACGCCGGCCGATCCAGCCAGTGCGTCGATCAACGTCCAGGCCGCATGGGTCGAGATCGGCGACGCGAATCAGGCGATCGCGCGCGTCATCACGAACTACAGCCCCGTGTCGACGAGCGAGCCGCTGTGTCCGCAACTGACCGTCGACGGCAAGCTGTCGCGCATGGCGCTGCGCGCAGGCGCCGCGACCCTGGCCCAGCGGCCGACCGCCAGCGACCCTTCCGATTCGAAGCCGTCGAGCTTCCCGGTATCCGTGTGCGAGGCAACGTTGCCGGCCGATGCGCAGGCGGCGAGCGTCGCGGGCCGCACGTTGCCGCTGCCGAAGGCGCAGCCGCAGCGCATCGCGATCATCGCCGACACGGGCTGCCGGATGAAGAAGGCCGACAACGCATGGCAGGCGTGCAACGACGCGACGGTCTGGCCGCTCGACACGATCGCGGCCAGCGTCGCGAAGCTGTCGCCCGATCTCGTGCTGCACATCGGCGACTACCACTATCGCGAGAACGCTTGCCCGCCGGACATCGCCGGCTGCAAGGACAGCCCGTGGGGCTATGGCTGGGATACGTGGCAGGCCGACCTGTTCCGCCCGGCCGCGCCGTTGCTCGCGAAGGCGCCGTGGGTCGTCGTGCGCGGCAACCACGAGGAATGCGCGCGTGCGGGCCAGGGCTGGTTCCGCTTCCTTGATCCGCGCCCGTATTCGGCCGCCCGCTCGTGCGACGATCCGGCCAACGACAACGACGCAAACTACTCGGAACCCTATGCGGTGTCGCTCGGCAGCGGCTCGCAGGTAATCGTGTTCGACACGGCGAAGGTCGGCCGCACGCCGCTCAAGACGACCGACGCGCAATTCCGCATCTACCAGAAGCAGTTCCAGACGGTGGCGTCGCTCGCATCGAAGGCCGGCATGACGACGACGATCTTCACGAACCATCATCCGATCCTCGCGTTCGCGCCGATCGCCGGCAGCACGCCCGCGCCGGGCAACCTCGCGCTGCAGTCGGTGATGTCGAGCCTCAACGCGCAGGCGTACTACCCGCCCGGCGTGCACGTCGCGCTGCACGGGCACGTGCACGACTTCCAGGCGATCAACTTCTCGTCCGGACACCCGGCGACGATCGTGTCCGGCAACGGCGGCGACAACCTCGACGTCGCGCTGCCCGACCCGTTCCCGGCCGGCCTGACGCCCGCACCGGGCGCCGTGATCGAGCGGCTGTCGCACAACAACAGCTTCGGCTTCCTGATCATGGAGCGCCGCGCCGCACCGGCGACGGGCTGGGTGTTCCATGCGTATTCGGCGGCAGGCAAGCTGCTCGCGTCGTGCAACCAGTCGGGCACGACGCTCGCCTGCGACAAGACGGGGTTCATTGCGCCGTGAGTGACAAGGTTCGACGGGATGGCGGTTTGATGCGTGCGGTCGATTGGCGCGCGCTGACGGTGGAAACACGGCAGCGCACAGGTTCGGTTCCGGCTTCGGGTTCCGCTGCCGCGCGCAGCCGGCGAACGGTCCGCACGCTTGCGGCCGCGACGCTCGCCTGCCTGGCGCTCGCGGCCCACGCCGCGCCGTCCGAAACGGTTCTGCTCCCCGGCGCGCCGCCGTCGCGCGTCGTCGACACGATCGGCAACGGCACGCCGCAGGTAACGGGCAAGGTCGATGCGGCCACCGCGCGCTTCGCACCCGACCCGACGCTCGTCGCGCTCGGCCGCCGGATCTTCTTCGACCCGCGGCTGTCCGAGCCGCGCGGCATGTCGTGCGCGGGCTGCCACGATCCGGGCCGCGCGTTCGCGCCGTCGCTGTCGGCGGCTTCGCTCGCGGGGCCCGGCGTGCCGGAAGGCAGCCGGCGCGGGCGCTTCAGCCAGCGCAATGCGCCGTCGCTGCTCTATGTGCGCTACGTGCCGCGCCGCCACTTCTATCAGGACGACGATGCGCCCGCGCCGTCGCCGTTCGGCGGCCTGTTCAGCGACGGCCGCGCGGATACGCTCGCCGAGCAGATCCGCGGGCCGCTGTTCGATCCGAACGAGATGAACAACCGGTCGCCGGCCGCGCTGCTGCGCAAGGTCAATGCAACCGAACTCGCGCCCGATCTCGCCGCACGCTTCGGCGCGCCGGTGCGGCGCGATCCCGAGCAACTGGTGCGCGCGCTGGGTTCGGCCGTCGAGGCCTATCTGCAGAGCGACGAGATGGCGCCGTTCACGTCGCGCTTCGATGCGTTCCTGCGCACGCGCAAGCCGCTCGCGCCGGCCGAGATGCGCGGCCTCGCGCTGTTCCGGAATCCGGACAAGGGCAACTGCATGACCTGCCACACGCTGTCGGAGACGTCGAGCCGCCCGGAGCGCTCGCTCTTCACCGATTTCGGCTACGACGCGATCGCGGTGCCGCGCAACCGCGCGCTGCCGGCGAACCGCGATCCGCGCCATTTCGACAACGGGCTGTGCGACACCGCGCGGCGGCTGCGCTGGCCCGAGCCGACGCAATGGTGCGGCTACCTGCGCACGCCGGGGCTGCGCAACGTCGCGGTCAAGCAGACGTTCATGCACAACGGCGTATTCACGACGCTGCGCGATGCGGTCGCGTTCTACAACACGCGCTCGACCGACCCCGGCTTCTGGTATCACGGCGCCGGGACGTTCGACGACGTGCCGGCCGCCTATCGCGGCAACATCAACGTCAACTCGACGCCGATGAACCGCCGGCCCGGCACGCCGCCCGCGCTGTCCGACGCGGAAATCGACGACATCGTCGCGTTCCTCGGCACGCTGACCGACGCACGCTATACGGGCATCGCCGCCGCGGCGCCCACCGCCCGGATCACCCGAACCGCCGCGCAGGCGCGCTGACCCTGGCCGAACGGCCAGCCGCATGCGCGCCCGCTTGCGGTCGCCTCGAATACTGGTTATATTTACAGTACTGTATTTATGAACAGTGAGGTGCGCGATGGAACATCTGGTCCGTATCGTCAACGAAACCGATCGCCAAGTGCTGGCGTGGCTTCGCACCCAGGTCGGCGACACCCGCGTCGAGCGCGCGGCTCGCCAGCTCGGGCATACGCGCAAGCCCTTTCCGTCCGCCGTATGCCGGTATCTGGGCATGAGTGCGCCGGCCACGCTGCGCCAGGCCGACCGGCCGCGCGCCGCCCGCGATTTCTCGGTCGGCGATCGTTACCTGTCGCTGATCCGCCAGCACCTCGCCACGCACTCGGCCGGCCGCTGAAATGGCGGCGTCCGGCCCCGCCGCGGTGGCGCTGCAAGCCGGAGCGATCGCGAATGCGCGAGCCCGGCCGGCAGCCGCCGCGCTTACGCAGCAGCCGCGGCCTCGCGTATGAGGCGGCCGAGCGTTTCGACAGCCGCCACGACCGCCGCAGCCTGTCCGCCACGCGCGGCCACCCTCACCGCGCGTTTCGGTGGCGCTCGATCCACTCGAATACCGCCATCCCGACCAGCATCGCGACGACGAACACGATCCCCTTGGCCGCCCCGAAGCCGATCGACACGATCGCGGGCCCCGGGCAGAACCCGGCAATCCCCCAGCCGATGCCGAACATGGCACTTCCGGCGACCAGACGCACGGTAATCGCCCGCACGGCCGGCAACTGTATCGGCAAGCCGAGCCACGACCGCGTCCGGCGCTTCGCCCACGCGAACGCGAACACGGCCACGCCCGTCGCGCCGGCCATCACGAACGCGAGCGACGGATCCCAACTGCCCGCCAGGTCGAGAAAGCCGAGCACCTTCTGCGGATTGGCCATGCCCGACACGATGAGGCCGACGCCGAACAGCAGCCCGGCCAGAAACGCGAATCCTGCCTGCATGTCAGCCTCCCAGCACGTGCCGCCGCACGAATACGGTCACGAAGCCCGCGACCATGAAGGTCGCCGTCGCGACCACCGAACGCAGCGCGCCGCGCGACATCCCGCAAACCCCGTGGCCGCTCGTGCATCCGCCTGCGTACCGCGTGCCGATCCCGACCAGCAGCCCGGCCGCCAGCAGTTCGAACCAGCCCGCATCGACCTGCGGCGTCAGGCCGGCTCCGGCAATGCGCATCACGAACGGTGCGACGATCAGCCCGGCGACGAACGCGGCGCGCCAGTCGCGCTCTCCGGCGCCCGCCGTAAACAAGCCGCCGACGATGCCGCTGATGCCGGCAATCCGGCCGTTGAACGCGACGAGCCACGCGGCCGCGAGCCCGATCAGCACGCCGCCGGCCAGCGACAGCCACGGCGTGAAATGAAGCGCATCAAGCTGCATCGCGCCGCCCCTTCGCGGCCGGGCCGCAGAACTGTTCGTACAGCACACCCATCACCGCGATCGCGGCCGGGCTGTCGAGCGAGTAGTGGATGTTCTTGCCTTCGCGGCGCGTCCGGACCAGCGCGTTGTCCCGCAACACGCCGAGCTGCTGCGACAGCGTCGGCTGGCGGATGTCCAGCCTCGTCTCGAGATCGCTCACGCAGCACTCGCCCTGCGACAGTTCGCAGAGCAGCAGCAGCCGGTCGGGATTCGATAGCACCTTGAGCAGCGCGCAGGCCGATTCGGCGGCGGCGCGCATCTGGGCGGGCTCGGGCAGCCCGGCGGGAAGATCGTCGTTCATCAGCGCAGGAAGACAATTAAAGAAACAATATTATATCACTTTATATAATATTGCTTCCCGCTGCTTGCCCGTCGGCGACCTTGCGCCCTCCTTCGCTCAGGCTTGCTCGCCCGCGATCACATTGGCGGCCGACGCGCGCGTCGCATCGGCTCGAACCATGCCGAGCGCCAGCATCGCGATCGCCGCGATCATGCATGGCGCCGCGACGACGGCAAACGCGGTCGACAGCGGCACGCCCATCGCGAGCATCGCGCCACCCGCCATCGATCCGATGACCGAACCGCCGCGGCCGATCCCGTTCGCCCAGCTCACGCCGGTGGTCCGGCACTCGGTCGGATAGAACGCGGCCGACAGCGCGTTCGCGCCAACCTGCGAGCCCGACACGCAGAAGCCGGCCGCGAACACGGCAAGCGCCGCGCCCCACGGCGACGCGGCAAACACGCCGATCGCGGCAACGAATGCGCCGGCCGCCGCATAGCTGCAGGCCAGCACGCGATGCGGGTCGAAGCGGTCCATCAGCCAGCCGAGCACGATCGCACCGAGCGTACCGCCGACCTGGAACATCGCGGTCACGCGCGCGGCCGTCTGCAACGTCGCGCCGGTCGTGCGCAGCAGCGTCGGCAGCCAGCTCGACAGCAGGTAGATGACGAGCAGGCTCATGAAGAACGTCAGCCACAGCAGCAGTGTGCCGCGCAGCAGGTCGGCGGCGAACAGGCGGCCGAGCGGCGACCCGGCCGGCTTGCCGCCCGGTGCGATAAACGATGCGTGCGCGAGATGCGGATCCGGCGCGATGCGGCCGAGCATCGCCGCGATCCGTGCGGAAGGCGCGCGCTGATTGACGAGATAGCGCACCGATTCCGGCAGCCGCCACGCGAGTACCGGCAGGAGCAGCAGCGGCGCGGCGCCGCCGACGACGAGCACTGCGCGCCAGCCGTGGTGCTCGATCAGCGACGCGGCCGCGAGCCCGCCGAGCGCGGAGCCAATCGTGAAGCCGCAGAACATCGTCGTCACGAGCAGCGAACGGCGCCGCGCCGGACAGTATTCGGACGTCAGCGTAATCGCGTTCGGCATCGCGCCACCGAGCCCGAGCCCGGTGACGAAGCGCCACGCGATCAGTTCGGTCAGGCCGCCGGCGCTCGCCGACGCGGCGCTCGCGATGCCGAAGCACGCCACGCACGCGAGCAGCAGGCGCTTGCGGCCGAAGCGGTCGCCGAACGGCCCGAACACGAGCGCGCCGGCCATCAGCCCGGCCAGCCCCGCGCCGAACACGGGTGCGAGCCGCACAGGCGACAAGCCCCATTCCGCGCGGATGACGGGTGCGATGAAACCGATCGACGCGGTATCGAAACCGTCGATCGCGACGATCAGAAAGCACAGTACGACGATCGCGGCCTGAAACGGCGCGACGCGATGCCGGTCGATCCATTCGCTGACGTCGATGGGCAGCGTATTGGTCATGATGGTGTCTCCTCCAGGAAGGCGGTCGCGCGTCGTGTCGTTGAAATGCGCACCGCCGGAATCGGGCTGAACGCGTGCGTTACGCGCCGGACTTCAGGCAATCCTCCGCGCGCCAGCCGTGCAGCCAGTCGAGCGCGTCATAGAACTGCGCCTGCGTGCGGCCGGACCAGAGCCCGTTGCGCACCTGCCGCTCGACGCCCTTCGCGTGATAGATCCGCCCCATCTCGCGCGCCGAATACAGCACGCGCGCGGTGCGCGGAATCCGCACGCGCTCGTACAGCGCGAACGCGGCCTCGAAATCGCCATCGGCCAGAGCGACGGCCGCGCCGAGCGTCACCGCATCCTCGAGCGCCTGGCACGCGCCCTGCGCGAGGTATTGCGTCATCGGATGCGCGGCATCGCCGAGCACCGTCGCGCGGCCCGCGCTCCAGCGCTCGACCGGGTCGCGGTCGGCGGTCGCCCAGCGCTTCCACGATGTCGGGCGGTCGAGCATCTGCTTCGGCAGCGGATGGATGCCGTCGAAGTACGACAGCACTTCTTCCTTGTTGCCCTCGCGCACGCCCCAGGTCTCCTGTTCGCGGCTGTGGAACGTGACGACGAGGTTGTATTGCCGCCCGCCGCGCAGCGGATAGTGGACGAGATGGCAATGCGGGCCGGCCCACACGACCGGCGCGTTGATCCGCAGATCCCGCGGCATGTTGTCGACGTCGACTACCGCGCGATACACGACGTGGCCCGTCACGCGATGCGCGTCGCCGATCAGCGCGTGACGGATCGCGGACTTCACGCCGTCGCAGCCGATCACCGCATCGGCGCGATAGCGTTCGCCGTGCTGGTCGGTCACGGCCACGCCGTTGCCGTCCTGCTCGAACCCGCACACCTGCGTGCTCGTCCGGAATTCGATCAGCGGGTGATCCTTGACCGCCTCGTAGATCGACAGGTGAATGTCCGCGCGATGGATCACCGCATACGGATTGCCGAAGCGCTCACGGTACGCGGCGCCCGTATCGACGCGCACGACCTCGCGCGCATCGACCGCATCCATCAGCTGCAGCCAGTCGGTGAACACCGCGCGGCCGCGCGCGGCCTCGCCGACGCCCAGCGCATCGAGCGCGTTGAAGGCGTTCGCGGCGAGCTGGATTCCCGCGCCGATCTCGCCGATCTGCTCGGCCTGTTCGAGCAGCTTCACGCGAATGCCCTGGCGCGCGAGCGCAAGCGCCGCCGCGAGCCCGCCGATGCCGCCGCCGATCACGAGCACGCGCCGGCCGTTGTTGTCTGTCTCGTCCATGTCTGTCTCCTTCTTCGTGTTACGCGACGTAATCCGGTTGCCGCTGCGGCTGCGCCGCGTCGAAAGCCGGCTCGCACCGCGCGTGTTCATAAACTGCGAGGCTGCGCGGATACGCGCTCAGGTCGCAATCCATCCGCAACGCGTTCGCAACCTGCGGCACGAGGCACACGTCGGCCAGCGTCGGCTTGTCGCCGAAGCACCACGGGCCTGCATCCGCGCGCGCGAGCAGCCGCTCGACGCCGGCCATCCCATCCGCGATCCAGTGCCGGTACCACGCGCTCTTCTGCTGCGGCGTGACCTTCAGCTCGCTGTCGAGATAGCGCAGCACGCGCAGGTTGTTGACGGGATGGATGTCGCATGCAATCAGCGCCGCCAGTTCCAGCACACGTGCACGGCGCCTCGGTTCGAGCGGAATCAGCCGCGGTTCCGGATGGATCTGGTCGAGGTAATCGAGGATCGCGACCGACTGGCCGAGACGGAAATCGCCGTCGACCAGCGCCGGCACCGACGCCGACGGGTTCACCTGCGCGACGTAGCCGGCCTCGCGATGCTCGCCGGTGCGGATGTTCACGGGCAGCGTGTCGTACGGCAGCCCTTTCAGTGCGAGCGCTATGCGCACCCGGTAGGATGTCGAACTGTTAAAGAAGCTATGCAGTTGCACGATGGGACCTTTCGAGGAAACGCGTCAGACCACGCGCACGGTCAGTTCGCCGAGCCGCTCGACACCGACCTTCATCACGTCGCCCGCGACCACCGCGCCGACGCCTTCGGGCGTACCCGTGAAGATCACGTCGCCCGGTTCAAGGCGGAAGAACTTCGACAGGTCGGCAACCGTTTCGGCGACCGACCAGATCAGGTGCGACACGTCGCTCTTCTGCTTCGTCGTGCCGTTGACGGTCAGCCACAGGCCGCCCTGCTCGAAATGACCAGCTTCGCTCGCCGGATGCACGGGCCCGATCGGCGCCGAGCGGTCGAACGCCTTGCCGATCTCCCACGGTCGGCCCATCTCGCGCATCTTCATCTGCAGGTCGCGGCGCGTCATGTCGAGGCCGACCGCGTAGCCCCACACGTGTTCGAGCGCGCGCTCGAGCGGGATGTCCGCGCCGCCCTTGCCGATCACCGCGACGAGTTCGGCTTCGTAGTGATAGTTCCGCGTCTGCGACGGATACGCGAGATCGAGCGTTTCGCCGTACGCGACCGGCACGATCGAATCGGCCGGCTTGCAGAAGAAGAACGGCGGCTCGCGATCGGGATCGAAGCCCATTTCGCGCGCATGGGCCGCGTAGTTGCGGCCGACGCAATAGACGCGGCGTACCGCGAACCGGGCGTCGCTGCCGGCGACGGGCAGCGCCACGGGCGCTTCGGGCGGGAAAACGAAAGTCATGAATGGCTCCAGCGTAGGCATGAACGAAGGGGCGCGCGCCACCACGGCGACGCACGAAAAACGAATCGATGAAACCGGCCGGCGTCAGTCGCGCGCTTCGCGCAACAGGTTCAGCGCGGACAGCACGGGCCGGTCGGAATAGCTGAACAGCACGCTGTCGGACGATGCCGACAGCCGCACGGGCGCCCACGACGGCGCGACGAAGATGTCGTGCGGCTCGAACGCGAATGCGGTGCCGCCGATGTGCGCGGTGCCGCTGCCCTCGACGACGCAGTAGATCGTCGCATCGGTGCTGCGGTATGTACGGCCGTCGAAGCCGGCGGGCAGGAACTGCATGAAGGTCGCGATGGTCGGCATCGGCCAGCCGCCCGTCGCGGGGTTCACATAGCGCAGCTTCACGCCGTCCCACGCATCGAGCTCGCCGTTCCGGTACAGCGCGTCGAGCGCTTCTCGGGTGCGCGCATACGGATAGCTGAACACCGGCGACGTCGGCTCGCTCGCGCGATGCCGCACCGGCGCCATGTTGTGGCCGAAGCGCGCGAAACTGTCGCCTTCCGGGCGGCTCACGGGCTGCACGGCTTCCGGGTAGTTCTCCGCGAAACCCGCATCGAGGCTCGCGACGAGCGGAATGTCGAGCCCGTCGAGCCACACGACCGGCTCGCCGCCCGCTTCCGCCGACGGATTGCCGTGGTCGTGCCAGGCCCACGACGGCGTGATGATGAAGTCGCCCGGATGCATCGTCGTGCGCTCGCCGTTCACGGCCGTCCATGCGCCGCACCCTTCGACGATGAAGCGCAGCGCCGACTGCGTATGCCGATGGCTCGGCGCGATCTCGCCCGGCAGGATCAGCTGCAGGCCCGCGTACAGGCTCGGCGTCATGCTCGACTTGCCGGGCAGCCCCGGGTTCTCCAGCACCAGCACGCGGCGCACGGCCTCTTCCGCGCTGATCACGCTGCCGGCCTGCATCACGAGGTCGCGCACCTGCGCATACTTCCAGATCGCGGCCTGCGCGGCCGGCTGCGGGGATGTCGGCACGAGGTTGTGCAGCGATTCCCACAGCGGTGCCAGGCGCTGCTCGGCGATCCTGGCGTAGTAGGCGGCGCGCGACGCGTCCGGATGGCGGGTCGTCATGATGTCTCCTTGGCGTCGGCCGATCGGCGTCGGCGCTGTGTCGGGTCAGGTCGGGGACCGTGTTTCAGTCCGTTAGCCGATTTATATTCGACGCAGCCATACCCGGTAAAATGGTGAAATCATCTGATCCATATAATTCTGGATATACCTTTTCGCGACGAGGCATGCGATGGACTGGACCCACCGGCTGCGACTGCGGCATCTGCAGGTACTGCTGAGCCTTGCCGGCACCGGCAACCTGAGCCAGTCTGCGGTGGCGCTCGCGACCACGCAGCCCGCGCTGTCGAAATGGCTGAAGGAACTGGAGGAGGATGTCGGGCTGCCGCTGTTCGAGCGGCATGCGCGCGGCCTGCGGCCGACGCCCTACGGCGAAGCGCTGATCGAGCACGCGCGCCGCGTCGAAGCGCAGCTTGACGTCGCGCGCGACGACATGGCCGCGCTGCGGGAAGGCGGCAGCGGCCTCGTGACGATCGGCACGTCGGGGGTCGCGGCGGCCGACACGGTGCCGCTCGCGGTGTCGCAGTTGCTGAAACGGATGCCGCGCGCGCAGGTGCGGCTCACCGAAAGCACGATGAACCAGCTGATGCCGCAGCTCGCACGCAGCGAACTCGACATCGTCGTGGGCCGCTCGGGCTCGACGTCCGTCGATCCGCACCTGCAGGCCGAAGCGCTGTATGTCGATCCGGTCGTGTTCGTCGCGCGGCCCGGCCACGCGCTTGCCGGCGCGGCGTCGGTCGGCTGGGACGACGTGCTCGCCTATCCGTGGATCGTGTGGCCATCGGGCACGCCCGTGCACAATGCGCTGGAGGCCGCGCTGACGGCCGCCGGCCGCGTGCAGCCACCGCACTGCGTCGAATCGAATTCGTCGATCCTCAACCTCACGCTGCTGAACAACACCGACCTGCTCGGCGTCGCGTCGCACCGCGCCGCGCGGCGCTTCGCGCAACTCAACGCGATCCGCATCCTGCCGATGGAGCTCGAGGGCCAGGGCGCCGTGTCGATGTACTGGCACCCCGACAGCACGAACCGCGCGGCCGTGGCCGCGACGATCGAGTGCCTGCGTGCCTGTGCGGCGCCGCAGGTCGGCGGATGGGAGAACGTGTTGGTGGAGTGAACGGGGCGGCCCGGCGCCAACCGGGCCGCTTCGCCGCACTGCGTCACGCGCCGTCGCAGGAGGCCGTGCCGTCCAGCATCAGCGTGCCGACCCGCGCGGGCACGAGCGGCGTGCGCGCCACCGGCGGCGTCCAGCCGAACAGCGCCTGCGCGGCCGCGCCGCATACGCGGCCCTGGCACGCGCCCATCCCGCAACGCGACTGCAGCTTCGCGGCCGTCCAGCCCGGCTCCTGCGCGACCGCGTCGAAGCGGACGTCCTCGCAACGACACAGCAGCGTATCGGGCCGCGCGAGCTGGCGGATCGGCTCGCGAATCGCGAAGCGCTCGCGCACCGCGTCCGCGAAGGCTTGCCAGTACGCACGACGCGCGACGAGCGCCGCGAGCAGCGCCGTCTGCCCGGTCGCCGCATAGCCGGCGATCTCGCCTTCGACCATCGCCAGTTCGCTGCCGCCAACGCCGGTACACTCGCCGGCCGCGAAGTGCCCGTCGCGGCTCGTACGCTGGTGCGCGTCGACCGCCACCGCGCCGTTTTCGATCCGGCAACCGAGATGACCGGGCAGCACGGTGTTCGGCACAAGGCCGAACCCGCACGCGAGCCGGTCGCAATCGACGTCGAACTCGCGATCGCCGTGACGGATCCGCACGCGTTCGAGCCGCTTGTCGCCGAACGCTTCGACGACATGCGCATCGGGCCGGTAGGCAGCCGTGACCAGCTTCGCAGCCTGCGCAAGCTTCGACGGCCAGCGCCACAGCCCTGCGCCGAAACCGGCCACGTCGCCCCACGCGGCCTGTTCGAGCACGTGCGACACGCGCGCGCCGGCGTGACGGGCCGTCGCCGCGCTCGCCAGCAGCAGCGGCCCGCTGCCCGCGATCACCGTGCGCTGCCCGCGCACGTCGAGGCCGTACTTGATCAGCGCCTGCAAGCCGCCCGCGCCCGTGACGCCCGGCAGCGTCCAGCCCGGAAACGGCAGCAGCAGCTCGCGTGCGCCGCAGCAGAGAATCAGCGTCCGGTAATCGAGCAGCAGCCCGCGTTCGTCATCCTCGAGCAGCAACGTGCCCGGCTGCGTTTCGGCGACGATGCGCGTCGCCGCGAGATGCGTGACGTTCGGCTGCCGCAATACGGCGAGGCGTTCGGCGGCGGCTGGCACGGGCGTGGCAGCCACGGCCTGCCGCCAGATCTGCCCGCCTGCCCGCGGGTTGTCGTCGACGATCGCGACCGTCGCACCGCTTTGCGCAGCGGCCCGCGCGGCCGACAGCCCGGCCGGGCCCGCGCCGACGATCGCGACATCGACGCTCAGTCGTTCCTGTTTCATCGCGTGCGCTCCACCCGCATCCCGTCGCGGCACAGCGTCTGGCAAGCCAGCCGGCGGCGGCCGTCGATCGTCATCCTGCACTCCTGGCAGATGCCCATTCCGCAAAACGGCGCACGCGCCGCGCCCGTGCACGACACGCGCGTCGTGTCGTCGCCGCTCGCCGCGACGGCGGCCGCAACGGTCGCGCCGTCGGCCACCGTCAGCGCACGGCCGTCCAGATGAATGATCAGCCTCCGCCGGGCCGCCCCAAGGAGGCTGACCGCCCCCGCGGGGGGCAGCGAACGAAGTGAGCGTGGGGGTCGTTTCATGTGAGCGCTCCGGCTACAGGGGACGCGGTCAGGAAGCGTCCCGGCAAATACGGTTCGATGTCGATGGGCGGCCGCTCGCCGGTCATCAGTGCGGCAACGAGCCGCGCGCTGCCCGGCGCGGTCGTCACGCCGAGCCCTTCGTGCCCGACCGCGAGCCACACGCCCGGCCGCGCCGGGTGCTCGCCGAGCAGCGGCAGGCCGTCGGGGCTCGCCGAACGGAATCCTGTCCATGCGCGGATCCCGTTCAGGTCGGCCAGATCGGGCAGATAACCGACCGCGCGGCGCAGCATGCGCGCCAGCACGGGCGGCTCGACGCGCGCGTCCTCGGTGTCGAACTGGCGCGACGAGCCGATCAGCAGCTGGCCGGTCGGCCGCGGCTGCACGTTGAACGCGACCGACGTGCCGTCGCTCGCATGCGCGCTCGCCGCATAGCCGAGCTCGACGAGCTGGTGCGACACCTGGCCCGGATAACGGTCGGTGATCAGCAGGTGGCCCTTTTTCGGGCGCAGCGGCAATTCGGGCAACAGCGTGCGCGCCGCGACGCCGTTCGCGACGACGACGCGTTCCGCACGCAATGTATCGCCGCTCGCAAGCGTCACGCCCGGACCGTCGACCGCCACGACCCTGTCGCGGCGCAACGTGATGCGCGACGCGCGCTGCAGCAGCCAGTTCGCGGTGACGGGCGCATAGAGGATCGCGTCGCCGGGAATCTTCAGCGCGCCGCCAAGCCCCGCGCGCAGCATCGGCTCCAGCTGCGCGAGCGTCGCCGCGTCGATCAGTTCGCCGGCCACGCCGTGCGCGGCAAGCGTCGCCTGCTTCGTGCGGGCGAGATCCATCTCGTGCGCATCGGCCGCGAGCCACAGCGTGCCGCAGTTGCGGTACGCGCAGCCTGCCGGCATCTCGCCGCTCAACGCGCGCCACAGTTCGATCGAGTAATGGCTCAGCGCGAGTTCGGCCGCGTTGTCGTCCATCGCGACCAGGTGCCCCATGCCCGCGCCGGTCGCCCCGCCGCTCGCGTCGTCGACGACGAGCACGCGCAGCCCGCGCTGCGCGAGTTCGTGCGCGCACGCCGCACCGACGATGCCGGCGCCGATCACGACGACGTCGGTCTTCGCTGCGCTCACGACACGATGCCCCAGCCGAACGGATCGTCTTCCTCGATCAGCAGCGTCGCTTCCGCGCTCAGGTGTGCGCTGCCGCGGATCGTCGGCACGATGCCGCCGTCGGCCTGCTCGTAGCGCGCGTGGAACACGCTGCCGATCACGCTCGCCTGCCGCCATACGGCGCCCGGCGCGAGCTTGCCGTCGGCCGCGAGGCACGCCAGCTTCGCGCTCGTGCCGGTGCCGCACGGCGAACGGTCGTACGCCAGGCCCGGGCACAGCACGAAGCTGCGGCTGTCGTGCTCCGGATCGTCGGCGAACAGCTCGATGTGGTCGATCTCGCCGCCGTTCGCGCCGGTGATGCCCGCGCGTTCGAGCCCTTCGCGCACGGCCGACGAATACGCGGTGAGCGCCGCGACGTTGTCGCCGGCGACGCGCTGCCCGTGATCGCTGATCAGGAAAAACCAGTTGCCGCCCCATGCGATATCGCCCTTCACGGGGCCGTAACCCGGCACGTCGACCGCGACGCCCTTCGCATGGCGATACGCGGGCACGTTGCGCACGCTGACCGACAGATCGTCGTGCAGCGTCGCCTCGACAGTGCCGACGGGCGTTTCGATCAGATGAATGCCGGGCCGGATGCGCCCCATGTGATGCAGCGTGCGCACGACGCCGATCGTGCCGTGCCCGCACATCCCGAGATAGCCGCTATTGTTGAAGAAGATCACGCCGGCCGCCGCGTCGGGCGACACGGGTTCGCACAGCAGCGCACCGACCAGCACGTCGCTGCCGCGCGGCTCGAGGATGCACGCGGTGCGATAGCGGTCGTGCTCGCGGGCGAGCACGTCGCGCCGCTCGGCCATGGTGCCGTTGCCGAGCGCGGGAAAACCGGACACGACGAGCCGAGTGGGTTCGCCGCCCGTGTGCGAATCGATGATCTGGATGCGCTTCATCATGAGCCGTCCGAAGTGGGGAAAGGAGCATAGCTTCCTCCGTCGCGCGTCCGTCCGCTTGTGGCTTTTCGATGAGGACGACGACGAAATCGGCATAGCGCGAAGCGCCCGTCGCGCGCCGCGCGGCCGCTGTGCCGATTTCGTCATTTTGCCCCGCGATACGACTCAAGCGTGATGGGCATTTGCGCGGCGATACTGGTTGCCACACCGACACACCTGTCGGCCGACCGATACGAACGTAGGAGATTTCAGTGAGCCGAAACGCCATTAAGTGGACCGGGGTTTTCCCGGCCGTCAGCACCCAGTTCAAGCCGGACTTTTCCCTCGACATCGACGCCACGCATCGCGTGGTGAAGAACCTGGTGAACGACGGCGTGTCGGGCCTCGTGGTTTGCGGCACGGTCGGCGAAAACACATCGCTGTCGACGAGCGAGAAGCTCCAGGTGATCGAGGCCGCACGCGACGCGGCCGGCGGCAAGATTCCGGTGATCGCCGGCATCGCCGAATTCACGACCGAATTCGCACGCAACACGGTGCGTGAAGCCCAGCGCGTCGGCGTCGACGGCGTGATGGTGATGCCCGCGCTCGTCTACTCGGCAAAGCCGCACGAAACCGCCGCGCACTTCCGCGCGGTCGCGACAAGCACCGACCTGCCGGTGATGGTCTACAACAACCCGCCGATCTACAAGAACGACGTGACGCCCGACGTGCTGATCGCGCTGCAGGATTGCGAGAACATCGTCTGCTTCAAGGATTCGTCGGGCGATACGCGCCGCTTCATCGACCTGCGCAACGCGGTCGGCGATCGCTTCGTGCTGTTCGCGGGCCTCGACGACGTCGTGGTCGAGAGCATCGCGGTGGGCGCGGAAGGCTGGGTGTCGGGCATGTCGAATGCGTTCCCGAAGGAAGGCGAGACGCTGTTCCGCCTCGCGAAGCAGAAGCGTTTCGACGAAGCGCTCGCGCTGTACCGCTGGTTCATGCCGCTGCTGCATCTCGACGCGCGCCCCGACCTCGTGCAGTGCATCAAGCTGTGCGAAGAGCTGGTCGGCCGCGGCAGCGCGATCACGCGTCCGCCGCGCCTCGCGCTGCAGGGCGACACGCTCGCGGAAGTGAAGGCGATCGTCGCAAAGGCGCTCGAAACGCGCCCGGCGCTGCCCGACGTCGGTCTCTGATCGACTCCCCCGGCGGCGGCGCACCGGCTTTCCCGGCGTGCCGCCGCCTCCGGTCCGGCATGGCCCGCGGGCCCGTTCGCACCGGCGCCAGCCCGCGCCGCTCGCGAACGGCCCGCGTCCCGCCCCGGTCGTTCGAACCGGGCGACGCCGGCCGGCAGGCGTGCGCGCTGCTCCGTCGGAGCGCGCGCTCATGACGCCTGCACCGACATTCCCCCCAGGAGACAAGCCCATGCCAGGCCAAGGCAACGCTCACCCGTCCGTCCCGCTTTCCCGTTCCGCGCACCCCGACGCGGGTCACGGCAAGTTCAAGAAACAGTTGTCGCTGACCGATCTCACCTTCATCGGTCTCGGCGCCATTTTCGGTTCGGGCTGGCTGTTCGCCGCGAGTCACGTATCGACGATCGCAGGCCCGGCCGGCATCTTCTCGTGGCTGCTCGGCGGCTTCGCGGTGCTGCTGCTCGGCATCGTCTACTGCGAACTCGGCGCCGCGCTGCCGCGCGCCGGCGGCGTGGTCCGCTACCCGGTGTTCTCGCACGGCCCGCTGCTCGGCTATCTGATGGGCTTCATCACGCTGATCGCGTTCTCGAGCCTGATCGCGATCGAAGTCGTCGCCGCGCGCCAGTACGCGGCCGCGTGGTTTCCGGGCCTGACAGTCGTTGGGTCGAGCGACCCGACGACGCTCGGCTGGCTCGTGCAGGCCGCGCTGCTCTGCTTCTTCTTTTACCTGAACTATTCGAGCGTGAAGACGTTCGCGAAGGCGAACAACATCATCAGCATCTTCAAGTTCATCGTGCCGCTCGCCGTGATCGGCGTGCTGTTCACGTTCTTCAAGCCCGCGAACCTGACCGTGCATGGCTTCGCGCCGTTCGGCATGCCCGGCATCGAGATGGCCGTGTCCGCGGGCGGCATCATCTTCGCGTACCTCGGGCTCACGCCGATCGTGTCGGTCGCGAGCGAGGTGCGCAATCCGCAGCGCACGATCCCGATCGCGCTGCTCCTGTCGATCCTGCTGTCGACGCTGATCTACGTGCTGCTGCAGCTCGCGTTCATCGGCAGCATCCCGACGGCCATGCTCGCCGCCGGCTGGCATGACGTGAGCAAGGCGTTCTCGCTGCCGTACCGCGACATCGCGCTCGCGCTCGGCGTCGGCTGGCTCGCGGTGATGGTCGTCGCCGACGCGATGATCTCGCCGAGCGGCTGCGGCAACATCTACATGAACGCGACGCCGCGCGTCGTCTACGGCTGGGCGAAGACAGGCACGTTCTTCAAGGTGTTCACGCGCGTCGACGAAGCGTCGGGCATCCCGCGCGCGGGTCTGTGGCTCACGTTCGGCCTCGCGATCTTCTGGACGCTGCCGTTCCCGTCGTGGGAAGCGCTGATCAACATCGTGTCGGCCGCGCTGGTGCTGAGCTATGCGGTGGCCCCCGTGTCGGTCGCGGCACTGCGCCGCACCGCGCCCGACCTGCCGCGGCCGTTCCGCGCGAGCGCGTTCTGCATCACCGGCCCCGCGTCGTTCGTGATCGCCGCGCTGATCGTCTACTGGTCGGGCTGGAGCACGGTGTCCTGGCTGCTCGGCCTGCAGATCGTGATGTTCGTCATCTATCTCGCGTGCCGCCGCTGGGTGCCGACCGCGCACCTGAGCCTCGCCGAACAGGTGCGCTCGTCCGCGTGGCTGATCGCGTTCTATGCGGCAATGATCGTCCTGTCGTATCTCGGCGGCTTCGGCGGCACGGGCCGGCTCGCGCATCCGTACGACACGTTCGTCGTCGCGGCCGTCGCGCTGGTCATCTACTACTGGGGCGCCAACACGGGCGTCCGCTCCGACAAGCTGCAGCTCGACGACGACGAGGACTGACGCGCCCGCGCCCTTTCGCATCATCCCTTCGGCCGGGCGCCCCACGCCCGGCCCCTGCTTTTTCCGAGGAAAACCATGCAACTCACAGGTCAACTCCTGATCGGCCAGTCCGCCGTCGCCGGACAGAACGGCACCCTCCACGCGATCGCCGCCGCGACCGGCGAACGGCTCGACCCCGCTTTCGGCGGCGCGAGCCTGCACGACCTGGAAACGGCCTGCGCGCTCGCCGACGACGCGTTCGACACGTATCGCGAAACGGGTCTCGATGCGCGCGCTGCGTTTCTCGACGCGATCGGCCGCCACATCATGGCGCTCGGCGACGACCTGGTCGAGCGCTGCGTCGCCGAAACGGGCCTGCCGCGCGCGCGCGTCGAGGGCGAGCGCGGCCGCACGGTCGGCCAGCTCGCGCTGTTCGCGTCGCTCGTGCGCGACGGCGGTTTCCTCGACGCGCGGATCGATCCGGCGCGCCCCGAGCGCAAGCCGCTGCCGCGCGTCGACCTGCGCCTGCGCAACGTCCCGGTCGGGCCCGTCGCCGTGTTCGGCGCGTCGAACTTCCCGCTCGCGTTCTCGGTCGCCGGCGGCGATACGGCATCGGCACTCGCGGCCGGCTGCCCGGTCATCGTCAAGGCGCATTCCGCGCACCCGGGCACGTCGGCGCTGGTCGGCCGTGCAATCCAGCAGGCCGCGCGCGAATGCGGGATGCCGGCCGGCGTGTTCTCGCTACTGTTCGACGCATCGCGCGAAATCGGCCAGGCGCTCGTCGCCGATCCGCGCATCAAGGCCGTCGGCTTCACCGGCTCGCGCCGCGGCGGCGTCGCGCTGATGCACATCGCGGCCACACGCCCCGAGCCGATTCCCGTCTATGCGGAAATGAGCTCGATCAATCCGGTGCTGCTGTTTCCCGCCGCGCTCGACGCGCGCCACGCTGCGATCGCGCCGCAGTTCGTCGGGTCGCTCACGCTCGGCGCCGGCCAGTTCTGCACGAACCCGGGCCTCGTGCTCGCGGTCGACGGCCCCGCGCTGCGCGCGTTCGAAGCCGCGGCGGCCGATGCCGTGCGCGCGGCGGCCGCGCAGACGATGCTGACGCCGCCCATCCACGCGAGCTATACGCAAGGCGTCGCGGCGCTGCGCGATCACGATGCGGTCGAACTGCTGGCGGAAGGCGCCGAAGGCGGCCGCTACCAGGCCCGCGCGGCGTTGTTCGCGACGTCGGCCGACGCGTTCGTCGCGCACCCCGAGCTGCGCGACGAAGTGTTCGGCCCCGCGTCGCTGATCGTGCGCTGCCCGGATGCCGACACGCTGCATCGCGTGCTGAAGTCGCTCGAAGGCCAGTTGACCATCGCCGCGCATCTCGCCGACGGCGACGCGTCGCTGTTCGCCGCGCTGCGCCCGACGCTCGAGCGCAAGGCCGGCCGCATTCTCGTCAACGGCTTCGGCACGGGCGTCGAGGTCGGCCATGCGATGGTGCACGGCGGCCCGTTCCCGGCAACCTCCGACACGCGCACGACCTCCGTCGGCGCACGCGCGATCGAGCGCTTCCTGCGCCCCGTGTCGTACCAGGACCTGCCGGACGCGCTGTTGCCGGAAGCGATCCGCAGCGGCAATCCGCTGAACGTGCCGCAGCGGATCGACGGTGTGCCCGCGCCGCGGGAGATGAACCATGTCTGAGCAAACCACCGAAGTCGTCCTGTCGCTCGATGAAGTCCACGCGCTCGCGCTGCGCGTGCTGACGCACAACGGGATGTCCGACGCGCATGCGCACGCCATCGCCAACGTGATTACGCAGGGCCAGCGCGACGAATGCCATTCGCACGGCGTGTACCGGCTGCTCGTCTGCGTGCGATCGCTGCGCAAGGGCAAGGTCGATCCGCAAGCCGTGCCGACACTGCGCCGGCTGTCGTCGTCGATTGTCGCGGTCGACGCGCATCGCGGCTTCTCGCTGCTGAGCTTCGAAACCGGGCTGCCCGTGCTCGTCGAGATGGCGAAGCAGCACGGGATCGCCGCGATGGCGATCAACCACTGCTACCACTTCTCCGCGCTGTGGCCCGAAGTCGAGGCGATCGCGGCCGAGGGGCTGGTCGGCATCGCGATGAACCCGAGCCACAGCTGGGTCGCGCCGGAAGGCGGCAAGGAGCCCGTGTTCGGCACCAACCCGATCGCGTTCGCGTGGCCGCGCCCGGGCGGCGAGCCGTTCGTGTTCGATTTCGCGACGAGCGCGATCGCACGCGGCGACATCGAGCTGCACGCGAAGCAAGGCAAGGCGATTCCGCCGCACTGGGCGATCGACGCCGACGGCCAGCCGACCACCGACCCGAAGGCCGCGCTGCAGGGCGCGATGCGCACGTTCGGCGGCCACAAGGGTTCGGCGCTCGCGGCAATGGTCGAACTGCTCGGCGGCGCGCTGATCGGCGACCTGACGAGCCGCGAGTCGATGGACTTCGACGAAGGCGTCGGCGCGACGCCGTGCCACGGTGAACTCGTGATCGCGTTCGATCCGAAGGTGTTCCTCGGCGACGATCTCGACGCCGGGCTCGCGCGCGGTGAGCGGATGTTCGAATCGATCGTCGCGCAGGGCGCGCGGCTGCCGTCGCAACGGCGCTTCGACGCCCGCGCGCGCAGCATCGCGAACGGCGTGCGGATTCCGAAGGCGCTGTACGACGAGATCCTTGCGCTGCTCGATTGAGCCGATGCCGGAGCGTGGGGTCGGCGGGCGTGCCGCGACGCTCGGCCGCCCGACGTTCCGCGCTGCCCGTCTCTGCGCGGGAAGACGCGCATCCGCCCCGCACCGGGTACCTGCGCAACGCATCATCCTCTCGCCGCCCGAAACGGCCGGACCGGATCCGGCGCCCGGCTATCCGGCCCGGATTCGGGCGTGGTGCGTACTCGCGGCAAGCCCTGCGGGCACCACGTCCCCGTGCGGTATGGGATAATCGCCCGGTTTGCCCAGGGCGCAGCTCAAGAGGTTGTTCGCACGGGCGCGAGAGGGGCCTTTATTCCCGTGCCTCCACCCTTTTCCGCGATATTTCTTCAGCAACCACAATGCCCACTTACCGTTCCAAAACCTCCACCGCCGGCCGCAACATGGCAGGCGCGCGCTCGCTGTGGCGCGCCACCGGCATGAAAGACGACGATTTCTCGAAGCCGATCATCGCGGTCGTCAACTCGTTCACCCAGTTCGTGCCCGGGCACGTGCACCTGAAGGATCTCGGCCAGCTCGTCGCGCGCGAGATCGAGGCCGCCGGCGGCGTCGCGAAGGAATTCAACACGATCGCGGTCGACGACGGCATCGCGATGGGCCACGACGGCATGCTCTATTCGCTGCCGAGCCGCGACATCATCGCCGACTCGGTCGAATACATGGTGAACGCGCACTGCGCGGACGCGATGGTGTGCATCTCGAACTGCGACAAGATCACGCCGGGGATGCTGATGGCCGCGATGCGCCTCGACATTCCGGTGATCTTCGTGTCGGGCGGCCCGATGGAAGCCGGCAAGACGCGCCTCGCGAACCCGGTCACCAAGACCCTCGAACTGAAGAAGCTCGACCTCGTCGACGCGATGGTGATCGCGGTCGACCCGTCGTATTCCGACGCCGAAGTCGCCGAAGTCGAACGCTCGGCCTGCCCGACCTGCGGTTCGTGCTCGGGCATGTTCACCGCGAACTCGATGAACTGCCTGACCGAAGCGCTCGGCCTGTCGCTGCCCGGCAACGGCACGGTGGTGGCCACGCACGCCGATCGCGAACAGCTGTTCAAGCGCGCCGGCCGCCGCATCGTCGAACTGACCCGCCAGCACTACGAGCAGGACGATGAACGCGTGCTGCCGCGCTCGGTCGGCTTCAAGGCGTTCGAGAACGCGATGACGCTCGACATCGCAATGGGCGGTTCGACCAACACGATCCTGCACCTGCTGGCGATCGCGCAGGAAGCCGGCATCGACTTCACGATGAAGGACATCGACCGCCTGTCGCGTACCGTGCCGCAGCTGTGCAAGGTCGCGCCGAATACGAACAAGTACCACATCGAAGACGTGCACCGCGCCGGCGGCATCATGGCGATCCTCGGCGAGCTCGAGCGCGCCGGCAAGCTGCACACCGACGTGCCGACCGTGCACGCACCGACGCTGAAGGACGCGCTGGACCAGTGGGACATCGTCCGCACGCAGGACGAAGCGGTTCGCACGTTCTACCTGGCCGGCCCGGCCGGCGTCCCGACGCAGGTCGCATTCAGCCAGGACACGCGCTGGCCGAGCCTCGACCTCGACCGCGCCGAAGGCTGCATCCGCTCGTACGAGCATGCGTTCTCGAAGGAAGGCGGCCTCGCCGTGCTGACCGGCAACATCGCGCTCGACGGCTGCGTGGTGAAGACAGCCGGCGTCGACGAGAGCATCCTCGTGTTCGAGGGCTCGGCGCACGTGACCGAATCGCAGGACGAGGCAGTCGAGAACATCCTGAACGACAAGGTCAAGGCCGGCGACGTGGTGATCGTGCGCTACGAAGGCCCGAAGGGCGGCCCCGGCATGCAGGAAATGCTCTACCCGACCAGCTACATCAAGTCGAAGGGGCTCGGCAAGGCATGCGCGTTGCTGACGGACGGCCGCTTCTCGGGCGGCACGTCGGGCCTGTCGATCGGTCACTGCTCGCCGGAAGCGGCAGCGGGCGGCGCGATCGGCCTCGTGCGCGACGGCGACAAGATCCGCATCGACATCCCGAACCGCACGATCGACGTGCTGGTGTCGGACGAGGAACTGGCGCGCCGCCGCGACGAGCAGAACGCGAAGGGCTGGAAGCCGGCGCAGCCGCGCCCGCGGAAGGTGTCCGCGGCGCTGAAGGCGTACGCGAAGCTGGTCATGTCGGCCGACAAGGGCGCTGTGCGCGACCTGTCGCTGCTCGACGACTGACGGGGTGGCCTACCGACGACGGGCTGCCGGCGACGGGTAGCCAGTCGGGCTGCGGGCCGCACGATCGCCCGCTCGCCTGATCCAGAAACCGCTCTCCGGAGCGGTTTTTTTTTGCCCGGCGCCGGGAGAAACTGCTGCGCTGTCGCCGTCAGCGACGGAATTCGTCGGTGCCGCGTTCCCCGCCACCACCACCACCGCCGCCACCGTGGTTTCCGCCACCGTTTCCGCCGCCTTGCGATCGCGCGCCGTAACCGCCGCCACCTCCACCACCGCCCTGGCGCATCGGCGGCGGCATCGTACGGCCCTCGCCACCCTGCCCGGTCGGCGCATGCAGCACGGCCGGCGGCGGGCCCGCCGGACGGGCATTGCCCGGGGCGCCCTGCATCGGCGCAGGTGCCGGTGCAGGCTGGCGGATCGCACCGTTCCAGCCACCGCGAGCGGCCGACGGCCGCGCATCATGCTGCGCAGGTGGCGGGCCGCCCGGTTCGCGCTGCATCGGCCCGCCCGGCTGTGGACGTCCCTGTCCCGGCGGGACCCCGCCGGGGCCGAGCCTCGGCTCCGCGTGATGGGCCCAGCGATCGCGGTCGTGGAACCACGGACGGTGCCGGTAATAACGATCCCAGTACGCGCCGATCGCGAATCCGGTCACCGGGACACCGATGATCGCGCCATATTCGAGCAACGGCACGTAGCTGCCCTGGTACGGATACTCGAGCAACTGCGCATCGATCCAGCCGCGCACGCCCGGCAGCGCGACGTCGCACCACGAGTAGTCGCTCAGGCAGCCGAATACGTCCAGCGCGGTGTCGGGCGGGATCTGCGCGACCACCGGATAATCAGGTGCCGGCCCGGCGTACAACTCGGCCGGCGAGTTCGTGTAAGCGCTGCTCTGCGCATCGGCGACGCCCGGCGCGGCCGCGAGGCCAAGCAGGGCAACGCACAGACTTCGGACAATCGTGTGACTCATGATGCTCTCCCGCGCGGCGCCGCCGCGCGCCGGTCAGTGCCGATGGCCGCCGCCCCAGTGGCCGCCACCCCAATGCCCGCCGCCCCACGGACGATGCCAATACCCGCCGCGCCCGCCCCAGTATCCGCCGCCCCAACGGCCCCAGAAGCCGATCGTGACAGGTGGCCCGTACCAGCCCGGGTAGTAGGCGGGGTAGTAGTACGGATACGGCGGCGGCACGTAGGCCGGTGCGACATACACCGGCGCCTGCGCGTCGACGTCGGCCGACGTGTCGGGTGCCGGTGAAAGGCCCGGACTGCGCGTGGCCGGTGCAACCGGGATTTCGCGCTGCGTCACCGTGGCGGGCACCGGCGCGTAATAAGGCGCATAGCCGTATGGGCTCGTGTAATAGCAGCCGCCGAGCGTCAGCGCGGCCAGTGCGATGACGGCGGGCCTCGCGGCGGGAATCGGGTTCATCTCGTGCTCCGGCAGAATCCGCGCGTCGCCGCCGGGCGCGCGCCTGACTCTAGCTTACGTCCCCTGCAGATTTCCGCTGGTCTGATCGGTTACTTTTTGTTTCGTGCGCCGGACCGTCGTGCGGGCATGCCGCGTGCTGGCACGTTTGCCGCGCCCGCGTTGAAGTTGGCGCAAATGCCCTCAACTTGAACGATGTCAGGCTGACCGGCGCGGACGGGCGTTCGCGGGCACCCGGCTGCCGGAAACCGGCGGACTTCGGCCCGCCCAGACAGGAGCGCGGCTCACGCCGCCATCGACATGACTACGCCACGCCCTACTCCCCGGGCGGACACGCCGCTCGATCCGATCATCCAGTTGCTGGCGCTCGCCGGCGAACAGGGTTATCTGACACACGCCGACCTCGTCGACGCGCTGCCGCCTGAAAGCGACAGCCCCGACGCGCTCGACGTCGTGCGCGCCGCGCTCGCCGACATCGGCATCGCCGTGCTCGACGAGCCGGCCGCGCCTGCGCCGTTTGCCGGCACGGCGCCTGTCGACGTCGATCGCGATGCGCTCGACGAAGGCCGGGCCGTGCTCGGCGACCTCGCACGCGGCACGAGCGCGTCCACCGATCCGCTCGCGCTCTACATGCGGCGCATGCAGGCGGTGCCGCTGCTCACGCGCGAAGGCGAAATCGTGCTCGCCCGCGAGATCGAGACGGGCCGCCACCAGGTGCTGCACGCGGTCGCCGGCTGTCCGGCGGCGGTCGACGCGCTGCTTGCGCGTCACCCCGCAACGGGTGCGGCCGGCGCAGCCAGACCGTCCGATGACGACGACGCCGACACGCCGGCGCCCGCCAGCTACGACGCGCTGCAGGCAGCCCTCTCGGCCTTGCGCGGCGCATTGCATGCGCATGGCTTCCGTTCGGCCGAATACCGCGACGCCCGCAACCGCATGGCCGCCCTGCTCGGGTCGATCGCATGGGCCGCGCCGGCCGTCGACGACGCGAGCCGCGTCTTGCGCGCGTTCGCGGCAGCGCCGCATGGCACCGCAGCGGGCGAAGCCGCCTGCTTCGACGCGGTCGCACGGCGGGCACTCGCGGCAGCGCTGACCGACGGCCAGCAGAAAGTGCGCGACGCCACGCGCGCGATGCTCGAGGCGAACCTGCGACTCGTGCTGTCGATCGCGCGCAAGTACATGAACCGCGGCGTCGACCTGCCCGATCTCGTGCAGGACGGCTGCCTCGGCCTGATGCGCGGGATCGAGAAATTCGAATACCGGCGCGGGTTCAAGTTCTCGACCTATGCGACCTGGTGGATCCGCCAGGCGATCGCGCGCGCGGTCGCGGATCGCTCACGCACGATCCGCGTGCCGGTGCACGTCGGTGACCAGTACCAGCGCGTGCGGCGGCATGCGCTGCGCTTTCGCCAGCGTACAGGCCGCCAGGCGACGCCGGCCGAACTCGCGGCCGAAACCGGGCTCGACGAGGACAAGCTGCGCGCGGTGCTCGCGCTGCCCGCCGAGCCGGTCTCGCTCGACACGCCGCTGCCCGACGCGGACACCGGCCTCGTGGACCTGATCGAGGACCAGGCGTCGGCCAGCCCGTTCGAGCAACTGGCCGACACGCGCATGCGCGAATGCGTGACGTCGCTGCTCCGGTCGGTCACGCCGGCCGAGGCCGACGTGCTGCGCCGGCGGTTCGGCCTCGGCGGCACCGAGCCCGATACCTACGACGCGATCGCGCACGACGCGGGCATGTCGCGCGAACGCGTGCGGCAGATCGAGAAACGGGCGCTCGCCGCGCTGCGCACGGCCGCCGAGGCCGAGAACGCGCAGTCGTTTCTCGACGCGTGATCGCGTCGCGAAGCGCACGGTCGTGCCTTCTGCCGGCACGACCGTGCGCTTCGCGCCTGTGCTACGTTTGCCATTGACGTGCGTCAAGTTTTCTTGATCGCGTATCACGACAATGGTTAAAAGCCGACCGGCGCATCGCTCGCCGCGTCCATTTCGTTTGTGCTTCCCCGGGTCCCCCGCCATGCAGTCGACCGCCAGCCAAACGTACGAGGAAAACCGGCACATCGCGGCACGCCTGCGCGAGGCCGCGCAGTGGCTTGCCGACCAGGGCGCGAATCCGTACCGGGTCGCGGCCTACCGCGCGTCGGCCGAAACGGTCGATGCACTCGACCGCGACATCCGCAGGCTGTTCGAGGCCGGCGGCGTCGATGCGCTCGGCGCGCTGCCCGAAATCGGCACGGGCGTCGCGCAGGCGATCGCCGAGCTGCTGGTGACGGGACGCTGGCGCCAGCTCGACCGGCTGCGCGGCGATGCCGAACGCACCTCTGCGTTCGAAGCCGTGCCGGGCATCGGCCACGGGCTCGCGCTGCGCATTCACGCTGCGCTGCACATCGACACGCTCGAGGAGCTCGAACGCGCGGCCCGCAACGGCCAGCTCGAAACGATCCCGGGCGTCGGACCGCGGCGCGCGGTCGGCATCCGCACCGCGCTCGACGACGTGCTGAGCCGCCGCCGGCGCTGGCAGGGCCGCATACAACACGCCGGCCCCGGCATGGAACCGCCCGTCGAGCTGCTGCTCTACATCGACCGCCAGTATCGCCACAAGGCCGCCGCCGGCATGCTGCCGACGCTCACGCACCGACGCCTGAACGCGGACGACTACGTGCCGCCGCCCGTGATGCACATGACGAAAGGCGGCTGGCATTTCACGGCACTGTGCCTGCACGCCACCGCGCGCACGCCGGAATCCGGCCACACGATGGACTGGGTTTCGCTTTATTTCTACGACGCCACGCAGTGCGAACACCAGCGCACCGTCTTCACCGAAACGTTCGGCTCGCTCGTCGGCAAGCGCATCGTGCGCGGGCGCGAGAGGGAATGCCGCGTGTATTACGCGGGATGAGTCATGCGTCGGACGATTCGTCGACGTCGAATCCCGCATCGAGCATGTACGCGATTTCGCGACACGCATGGGTGAGCATGCGTGAACGGCGATCGGAATGTTCCAGAGAATGCGCATCGCGCAGGCTGACCGCCTACGCGCCCTCCGCCTTCGTGCGGCGCGCCGGATGACGATGCGCGGCGATACGCAGCAGCTTCTGGAACGACGGGCATTCGAGATGGTTCGGCGCCGGGCACACGGCCGCATGCCGCAGCGCATCGCGCACGGCGCCGAGACGGCGGATCGTGCGGTCGAGTTCGTCGGCCTTGCCGTCGAGCTTCGCGCGATCGATCGCCGGCCGGCCATCCGCGCCGACCATCGCGAGGATGTCGTCGAGCGAAAAACCGGCCTCGCGGCCGAGCGCGATCAGCGCCAGGCGTTCCAGCACCGACTCGTCGTATTGCCGCCGCAGCCCATGCCGGCCGTTCGGGACGATCAGCCCCTTTTCCTCGTAGTAGCGCAGCGTCGACGCGGGCAATCCGGTGCGCCGCGCGACGTCCGCAATGTCCAGACGGCTCATGCTTGACCTCAAGTGAACTTGAAGTTGCAAGATAGTCGCTCGACTCCGTAAAGACAAGCCTGGACCGTCATGAGACCGCTGCAACCGCCCCGTATTCCGCTGCGCCGCGCAGCCGTCACCGTCCGCCGCGGAGGTGCGCGATGAGCGCGCCCGATGTCCTGCTCGACCTGCTGCCGATCGGTGCGGGCGCCACGCTCGTGATGGATCTGTGGACGCTGTTCCGGCGGCGTGCGTTCGGCATTCCGTCGCTCGACTACGCACTGGTCGGCCGCTGGGTCGGCCACATGATGCATGGCCGGTTCCGGCATGCGTCGATCGTCGCCGCGCCGCCGGTGCCGGGCGAGCGTGCGCTCGGCTGGATCGCGCATTACGCGATCGGCATCGCGTTCGCGGCGCTGCCCGTCGCGATCGCGGGCACCGAATGGATCGGCACGCCGACGCCGCTCCCCGCGCTCGTCGCCGGCCTCGCCAGCGTGGTCGCACCGTTCTTCGTGATGCAGCCCGCGTTCGGTTTCGGCATCGCGGCGTCGCGCACGCCGCACCCGGGCGTCGCGCGCCGGCGCAGCGTCGTCACGCATCTGTCGTACGGGGTGGGTCTCTATCTGACGGCGTTCACGCTCGCGGCGCTGGCCCATTGAGCACGCGGCTTCGCGGAAGTCGTGCCGGGCGGCGCCGGCTCAGCCGGGCGCCGCCGAAGCCTGCGACACGCCGCGCTTGTGCCATGTCTTCCGGCGCTCTCGTTGTTTTCGATCCCTCCATCCGGCGCGCCCGGATGTCCACGCGCGTCACTCCCCGCCGCAGTCGATCAGGTTGTGGCGCACGCGGCCGAGCAGCCGCACCAGCGTATCGCGCTCGTCAGGCGTGAAGCCGCGCAGCCCGTCGTCGGCGACGGTATCGCCGACTTCGAGCATCTGCGGAAAGATCTCGCGCGCCTTGTCGGTCAGCCGGATCACGAACGCGCGGCGGTCGTCGTCGTTCGCGATGCGTTCGATCCAGCCATAACTTTCCATCCGGTCGAGCAGCCGCGTGAGCGAGATCGGCGTGATCTCGAGCCATTCGGCGAGCCGCGCCTGATTCATTTCGCCCTTCCACGTCAGGTACGCGAGCACGCGGCTTTGCGCACGCGTCAGCCCGATGCGCTTCGCGCGCCGGTCGAACAGGCGTCCGTTCAGGCGGGCTACGTCGGCAATCAGGTAGCCGATCCGGTTCTCGTAGGTCTTGTCCATCCGGCGATTATAGGGTCAAGCCGTCAACGACCCATGGCCCGCAGCCCTGCAATAAGCGGATATATAATAAGTGTGCTTATAATTCGAGTCATACCGGATTGCCGCCCACGGCGACCGCCCCACGGAGACACCCGCTTGAACCCCGCCGCCGACGCCCCCGCCTCGCCCGCCCTGAACCGGCCGATGCTGACCCTGTCGATCATGCTCGCCACGCTGATCCAGACCCTCGACAGCACGATCGCGAACGTCGCGCTGCCGCACATGCAGGGCACCCTGTCCGCGTCGCAGGACGAGATCACCTGGGTACTGACCTCCTACATCGTCGCCGCGGCGATCGCGACGCCGCTCACGGGCTGGCTGTCCGACCGGCTCGGCATCAAGCGGCTGCTGATCGTGTCGATCGCGGGCTTCACGGTCGCGTCGGCGCTATGCGGGCTGTCCGAATCGCTCGTGCAGATCGTCGGCGCGCGCCTGCTGCAGGGCGTGTTCGGCGCCGCGCTGGTACCGTTGTCGCAGTCGATCCTGCTCGACATCAACCCGCGCGAGAAACAAGGCCAGGCGATGGCGATCTGGGGGATGGGCGTGATGGTCGGCCCGATCCTCGGCCCGACACTCGGCGGCTGGCTCACCGACAGCTACAACTGGCGCTGGGTGTTTTTCATCAACGTGCCGATCGGCGCATTCGCGCTTGCCGGCGTGATGACCTTCCTGCCCGCGCGCGCACCGCGCCTGCACGTGAAATTCGACGCGTTCGGCTTCGCGACGCTGGCGCTCGCGATCGGCGCGTTCCAGGCGATGCTCGACCGCGGCGAACAGCTCGACTGGTTCGGCTCGTACGAGATCCGCATCGAGGCGCTCGTCGCGGCGCTCAGCTTCGCGTTCTTCCTCGTGCATACGGTGACCGCCGGCAAGGCGTCGTTCTTCAAGTCGGAACTGCTGCGCGACCCGAACTTCGCAACGGGCACGCTGTTCATCTTCGTCGTCGGCGCGGTGCTGTACGCGACGCGCGCGCTGCTGCCGCCGATGCTGCAGAACCTGATGGGCTACCCGGTCGCGACGACGGGCCTCGTCACCGCGCCGAGCGGCGCGGGCACGATGATCGCGATGCTGTTCGTCGGGAGGCTGCTGAAATACGTGGATGCGCGGATGCTGCTGCTCGCGGGACTCGCGATTTCCGCGCTCGCGCTATGGCAGATGATGCAGTACACGGTCGTGCTGTCCGAATCGGACATCGTGTGGCCGGGCGTGGTCCAGGGCTTCGGGCTGGGGCTCGTGTTCGTGCCGCTCAGCGCGCTGTCGTTCTCGACGCTGCCGCCCGACCTGCGCGCGGACGGCACGGCCACCTACAGCCTGATGCGCAACATCGGCAGCAGTATCGGCATCTCGATCGTGCAGACGCTGATGACGCGCAACACGCAGGTCGCGCATGCCGATCTCGCGACCCACATCACGCCGTTCAACCCGGCCGTGCAGGCGATCGCCGGCAGCCACCTCGAAATCGCGCTGCTCGACCGCACGATCAACCAGCAGGCGACGATGATCGCGTACCTGAACGACTTCAAGCTGATGTTCGTCGCGACGCTGCTGATGATCCCGTTGTTGCTGCTGATCCGCCCGCCGCAGAAAACGGCGAGCGTCGATGTCGCGCACGCGGCGATGGATTGACGGGCACGCGCTTCAGGCCGCGTCAGGCCTTCATCGTCCCGGTCCGCACGTAGCGCTCGTGCCACGACAGCGCCTCGGCGAGCAGGTGCGGCGTGTGCTTGCCGAAGCTTTCGCGCGACGCACGCTCGAAGTAATCCTCGAGCATCGGCCGGTAGTCAGGGTGCGCGCAGGTCGCGATGACCTTGCGCGCGCGCTGCTTCGGCGACAGGCCGCGCAGGTCCGCGAGGCCCTGCTCGGTGACGACCACCGCGACGTCGTGCTCGGTATGGTCGACGTGGCTCGCCATCGGCACGATCCGCGAGATCGCGCCGCCCTTCGCGGTACTCGCCGACATGAAGCACGACAGGTAGCCGTTGCGCGCGAAGTCGCCCGAACCGCCGATGCCGTTCTGGATCTTCGTGCCCATCACGTGCGTCGAATTCACGTTGCCGTAGATGTCGGCCTCGATCATCCCGTTCATCGCGATGCAGCCGAGGCGGCGCACGAGTTCCGGATGGTTGCTGATCTCCTGCGGGCGCAGCACGATCTTCTCGCGGAACGTTGCGATCTCGTCGGCGAAACGCTGCACGGCGGCCGGGCTCAGCGACAGCGCGGTGGCCGACGCGAAACCCAGCGTGCCGTCGTCGAGCAGGTCGAGCATGCCGTCCTGGATCACTTCGGTGTAGGCGGTCAGGTTCGAGAAGCCGGCCGAACTCAGTTCCGCGAGCACCGCATTCGTGATGTTGCCGACGCCCGACTGCAGTGGCAGCAGGTTTTCCGGCAGGCGGCCGCGCTTCACTTCGTGGCGCAGGAAGTCGATCAGTTGCTGCGCGATCTGCTTCGACGTCTCGTCCGGCGCGGAGAACGCATTGCTGCGATCCGGCGCGTCGGTCTCGACGATCGCGACGATCTTGTCGGCCGGGCAGCGCAGGTACGGCTCGCCGATCCGGTCGTCGCTCTTCGTCAGCGGAATCGGCTGGCGGTGCGGCGGCAGCGCAGTGCCGTAATAGATGTCGTGCATCCCGTCGAGGCCGAGCGGCTGGCGCGAGTTGACCTCGAGGATCACGTGCTTCGCGCGTTCGAGCCAGGTCTTGTTGTTGCCGATCGATGCGGACGGAATCAGCAGCCCGTCCTCGCGGATGCCCGCGACTTCGACGATCGCGACGTCGAGATCGCCGTACAGCCCGAACCACGCGTATTGCGCGACGTGGCTCAGGTGGACGTCCTGGTAATCGACTTCGCCGCCGTTGATCTTGTCGCGCAGCGTCGGGTCGGACTGGTACGGCAGCCGCATCGAGATGCCGTTGGTGCGGGCGAGCGCGCCGTCGAGTTCCGGCGCGGTCGACGCGCCCGTCAGCACGTTGATCCGGAAGTCCTCGCCGCGCGCGTGCGCCGCGTCGATGTGGGTGGCAAGCGCGGCCGGCACGGCCTTCGGATAGCCCGAACCCGTGAAGCCGCTCATCGCGACGGTCATGCCGGGACGAATCAGCGCGGCGGCTTCGTCGGCGGTGCGGACGAGCGAACGCAGGGCGGGAGCGAGGATGCGTGATGAAGACATGGCTGGTTTCTGACGCGTTGGTCTGTCGTTGACGTCGCGGGGGGTGTCTCCGGAGCGACATGAAGCCCTTGGGGCCGCGAGGGGCGGCCCGGCACCACAGGCACGGTCGGAGTATCGCAGAGGCGATCGTCGCGAAATGTCCGCTGAATGCAAAAGATCCTTACCGAATTTGCCGGGTATCGAACGACCGTTCTGTGACAAGTGATGCGCGCGCACCGAAGGTACACGAAAGGTGCACGAAAGCAGCGGGTCGGATAGCCGGCCTACGATCACCAACCATCGCGCATCAATCGGCCGGTTTCCGTTGAAATTCCCAGCCAGAAAATCGGTAATTGCCGGCACCCGTCCGGCGCGGCCAATTGTCGCCCGATGCGGCTTTTCCGGGCCTGACGCAGATCAAGCTCGCACGCGCCGCACGCCGCCCGCCGACGTGCGCGAAAATCGCCGCCGCGCCGGCCTCCAGGGCCCGTCCGCCCTTGACAGCCGCGCGATGCGAACCACACTGGAATACGGGTCCGGCCGCCCCGTTTGCCAGCCGTTTCGCGCATCCGGTTCACGGCCGTTCGATGTCAGCAAGACCGCGTAACACGCCTGCATGTCAGAACATGGGTCGAATAAAAGCAACAAATTACAATTCCGTATATATTTCGCCGATGGACCAAAGAAAAACCGCCACACGCTCCGAGCCCCCCCTGCCACGCACCTGGGATGCGCGGCTGGCGCGCTCGCTTGTCCGACCGCTCGTCGACACGCCTGTCACCCCGAATCACCTCACGACCCTTCGCCTGCTGATCGGCCTCGCCGGCGCCTGGTGCCTTGCGCACGGCGGCTTCGGCTGGAGCAATGCAGGCGCGTTCCTGATCGTACTGTCGAACTTCGTCGACCACACCGACGGCGAGCTCGCGCGCATCAGCGGCAAGTCCAGCAAGATCGGTCATTTTTACGATCTCGCAGCCGATGCGCTCGTCACGATCGCGCTGTTCGTCAGCATGGGCCTCGGCATCGTCGCCCAGGGCGGCCAGATGGCCGCGTCGCCGGTGCTGCTCGGCGCGGTGGCCGGCACGGCCGTCGCGCTGATCTTCTTCCTGCGCATGCGGATCGAATCGCTCGCCGGCAAGGCCGGCACCAAGCAGGCATTCGCCGGCGGCTTCGAAACGGAAGACGTGCTCTACCTGCTGCCGCTCGTGACGCTCACCAACGGCGTCGAGCCGTTCCTGCTCGCGGCGTCGATCGGTGCCCCGCTGTTCGCCGCCTGGGTCGTGATCGACTGGTGGCGCATCGTTCGGCGCGGCAACCTCCCTCAGAACTCAACCGAAATCCAGGCTTCCAAATGACTCCGAGCACGCGCGACGACTCCGTGCTGAGCCCGGCACGCCCCGCGCCTGCGCGCGCGGCCGCGTCCGGCCCCGATCGCACGGTGGCCGACCGCGTCGGCCATCTCGACCTCGACCGCCTGCGCGGCGACTACACGCGCCAGGGGTCGTTCCTGTATCTCGACACCTTCCTGCCGGCCGACGCGCACGCGAAGCTCGCGGACGCCGCCCGCGCGATGCAGGCCGGCCTGAACCGCAATTACCTGCCCGGCCACAAGCAGGGCGGCAGCGTCAGCCGGCATGCGATCGACGAGCAGGCGCCGTACATCGCCGAACTGTACCGGTCGAAGGCGCTGATCGGCTTCCTCGAGAAGGTCACGGGCGACAAGCTGATGCTGTCGCCGGACAACGATCCGCACGCGTACGCGCTGTATTACTACACGAAGCCCGGCGACCACATCGGCTGGCACTACGACACGTCGTACTACGACGGCCGCCGCTACACACTGCTGATCGGCGTGATCGACGAATCGTCGTGCCGGCTCGACTACGAGCTGCACACGCGCAATCCGGACGTGGCCGACGAACCCGGCTCCGTGCAGATCGCCGACGGCGGCATCGTGCTGTTCGACGGCGACAAGCTGCGCCACCGCATCACGCCGCTCGGCCAGAACGAGACGCGCGTATCGCTGACTTTCGAATACGTGACGAACCCCGGCATGCGGCCGTGGAAGCGCTTCATCTCGAACATGAAGGACGCGATCGCGTATTTCGGTTTCCGCCAGGTGTTCAAGCAACTGGCCACGCGACGCACGACCGGGTCATGACACGCGCCGGCCTGATCCTGCTGTCCCTCGGGACGGCACTCTTCATCGCACTCCTTGCATGGCAGGGCGTCGGCGCGGTCGCGTCCACGTTCCTCGCGGCCGGCTGGGGGCTCGCGCTGGTCGCGGCGTTCCACGTCGTGCCGCTCGCGATCGACGCGATCGCGATCTCCGTGATGTTCCGCCGCGGCCAGCCGGGCGCCGAGCTCGGCAACGCGCTGCGCGCGCGCTGGGTCGGCGAATCGGTGAACAGCCTGCTGCCCGCCGGGCAGATCGGCGGCCCCGTGCTGATGGTGCGCCACCTCGCTCAGCGCGGCACGCGGATGGCCGATGCGGCGGCGGCCGTGACCGTCAGCACGACGATGCAGGCGCTCGCGCAGATGGCGTTCGCGCTGATCGGCATCGCCGCATTCAGCCTTTATGCAACGCACGAGTCGGTCGCGCACCTGCGCACGCCCGCGCTGATCGCCACCGGCGTGCTCGGCGCCCTCGCCGTGCTGTTCTATGCGGCGCAGCGGCGCGGGCTGTTCGGCCGCGGCCTGCGCCTCGCGTCGAAGCTGCTCGGCCCGCGCGACTGGTCGTCGCTCGCGACCCGAGCCGACGCGATCGACGACGCGGTCGGCGCGCTGTACCGCGATCGTGCGAAGGTCGCGAAAACCTTCGCGCTGAGCCTCGTCGGCTGGATCGTCGGCACCGCGGAAGTGTGGCTCGCGCTGCACTTCCTCGGGCACCCGGTGAGCTGGCTCGACGCGCTGCTGCTCGAAAGCGTCGGCCAGGCGATCCGCGGTGCGGCCTTCGCGATCCCTGGTTCGCTCGGTGCGCAGGAAGGCGGCTACCTGCTGCTCGCGCCGCTGGTCGGCCTGCCGCCCGACGCGGCGCTCGCGCTGTCGCTCGCGAAGCGCGCGCGCGAACTCGCGCTCGGCCTGCCCGGCCTGCTCTATCTGCATTTCAGTGAAAGAAACTGGCAGCGGCGCCGTGCGCCGCAGCCGCTCGCCGACTGATCGTTCAGATCCGCCGGCTTTTATGGTTGGAGAACCCATGCGAGCCATCATTCTTGCGGCAGGCCTCGGCTTGCGCCTGCAACAACCGCCCGAAGCGCAGTTCCCGAAGTGCCTGCTGCGCTTCGACGACGTTTCGCTGCTCGAGCGCCATCTGCGCGTGCTCGACGCCGCGGGCGTCGACGAGATCGTGCTCGGGCTCGGCTTCCAGTCCGGGAAGGTCGAGCAGGAATTGAAGCGCCTCGGCCGCCAGGCCGAGATCGTGCTGAACGAGCGCTACGACCTCGGCAGCGTGCTGACCGTGCATACCGTCGCCGATGCGATGACGCGCGGCGGCGACGTGCTGCTGATGGACGCGGACGTGCTGTACGACGAGAACATCCTGCACGCGCTGGTGGCCGATCCCGACAAGACGGTCGATCGCCTGCTGATCGACCGCGACTTCGAGGCCGGCGACGAACCCGTCAAGCTGTGCCTGAAGAACGGCGTGCCGGTCGAGCTGCGCAAGCAGCTCGCGGTCGACCTCGACTACGACACGATCGGCGAATCGGTCGGCTTCTTCCGCTTCACCGAAGGCACCGCGCGCCGCCTCGCGAAAATCGTCGCGGGCTACGTCGACAGCGGCCGCGCGAACATGCCGCACGAGGAAGCCGTGCGCGACCTGCTGCTCGAAGGCGGCCATGCGTTCGACGTCGCCGACGTGACGGGCTCGCCGTGGATCGAGATCGACTTCCCGAACGACGTGGCGCGCGCCACGCAAGACATCCTCCCCCTGATTCAACGCACCACCGCAGGAGCCGCACGATGAACGCACGCGAACCCAATTTCACCGAATCGCGCAGCGCACGCCTGCGCCGCATGCTCGTCAGCAGCGACCTCGAGTTCCTGATGGAAGCGCACAACGGCCTGTCCGCGCGGATCGTCCGCGAAGCCGGCTTCAAGGGGATCTGGGCGTCGGGCCTCGCGATCTCCGCGCAGTTCGGCGTGCGCGACAACAACGAAGCGAGCTGGACGCAGGTCGTCGACGTGCTCGAATTCATGGCCGACGCGAGCGACCTGCCGATCCTGCTCGACGGCGACACCGGTTACGGCAACTTCAACAACGTGCGCCGCCTCGTGAGAAAGCTCGAACAGCGCGGCATCGCCGGCGTCTGCATCGAGGACAAGCAGTTCCCGAAAACGAACAGCTTCATCGACGGCGAGCGCCAGCCGCTCGCCGAAATCGACGAGTTCTGCGGCAAGATCAAGGCCGGCAAGGATTCGCAGACCGATCCCGACTTCTCGATCGTCGCGCGCGTCGAGGCGCTGATCGCGGGCTGGGGGATGGACGAGGCGCTGCGCCGCGCGAATGCGTATGCGGAAGCCGGCGCCGACGCGATCCTGATCCACAGCAAGCTGTCGCGCCCGGACGAGATCCTGCAGTTCGCGCGCGAATGGAGCGGCAAGGCGCCGCTCGTGATCGTGCCGACCAAGTACTACAGCACGCCGACCGACGTGTTCCGCCAGGCCGGCATCAGCACCGTGATCTGGGCGAACCACCTGATCCGCGCGTCCGCGTCGGCGATGCAGGCCGTCACGCGCGAGATCCACGAGAACGAAACGCTGATCAACGTCGAGGACCGCGTCGCATCGGTCAACGAAATCTTCCGCCTGCAGGACGCCGACGAATACTCGGCGGCCGAGCGCATCTACCTGTCGTCGTCGTCGCGCGCGTCGAACGCGGCGGTCGTGCTCGCCGCGAGCCGCGGCAAGGGGCTCGAAGCCGTCACCGAAGATAAACCCAAGGTCATGCTGCCAGTCGCCGGCAAGCCGCTGCTGCGCTGGCTCGTCGACGGCTTCAAGAAGCAAGGCGTAAACGACATCACCGTGGTCGGCGGCTATCGCGCCGACGCGATCGACACGTCGGGCATCAAGCTCGTCGTCAACGAGCGCCATGCGCAAACGGGCGAGCTCGCGTCGCTCGCGTGCGCGGCCGAACGCCTGACCGGCGACACCGTGATCTCGTACGGCGACCTGCTGTTCCGCAGCTACATCCTGCGCGACCTCGCGGAGAGCGAGGCCGAGTTCAGCGTCGTCGTCGATTCGTCGCTGACGGAACCGTCGAACCAGAGCGTGCGCGACTTCGCGGTCTGCTCGGCCGCCGACGACCGCGGCCTGTTCGGCCAGAAAACCTATCTGCAGCGCGTGTCGAGCGACGCTGCCGAAGGCACGACGCACGGCCGCTGGATCGGCCTGCTGAACGTGCGCGGCGCGGGTGTCGACCGCCTGAAGACGATGCTCGCGACGCTGCAGGCACGCGACGATTTCGACACGCTCGACATCCCGTCGCTGCTCAACGAACTGATCGCCGCCGGAGAGAAGATCGAGGTGCAATACGTGCACGGCCACTGGCGCGGCGTCAACGATCTGGAAGATTTCCGCCGTGCAGGCGACTTCGCGCACGGCCAGACGCCGCTGTCCGAACCGGGCGCCGGCAACGGGGGCGCACAATGATCGAAGCGGCCCAGTTCGTCGAGGCCGCGCGCGAACGCGGCTTCGACTGGTACGCGGGCGTGCCCTGCTCGTACCTGACGCCGTTCATCAACTACGTGCTGCAGGACCCGACGCTGCACTACGTGTCGGCCGCGAACGAAGGCGACGCAGTCGCGCTGATCGCGGGCGCGACGCTCGGCGGCAAGCGCGGGATCGCGATGATGCAGAACTCGGGGCTCGGCAACGCGGTGAGCCCGCTCACGTCGCTGACCTGGACGTTCCGCCTGCCGCAACTGCTGATCGTCACGTGGCGCGGCCAGCCGGGCGTCGCCGACGAGCCGCAGCACGCGCTGATGGGCCCGATCACGCCCGCGATGCTCGACACGATGGAGATCCCGTGGGAGACGTTCCCGACCGACCCCGAACAGGTCGGCCCGGCGCTAGACCGCGCGATCGCGCACATGGACGCGACGGGCCGCCCGTACGCGCTCGTGATGCAGAAAGGCAGCGTCGCGCCGTATGAACTGAAGGCGAACCCGGCCGCGAAGCCGCGCGCGCATGTCGCCGCGCAATCGTCGTCGCGCGCTGAATCGGCCAATGCAGCGGCCACTGCATGGCCGACCCGCCAGGACGCGCTGCAGCGCGTGATCGCGCACACGCCGGTCGATTCGACCGTCGTGCTCGCATCGACCGGCTTCTGCGGCCGCGAACTCTACGCGCTCGACGATCGCCCGAACCAGCTGTACATGGTCGGCTCGATGGGCTGCGTGACGCCGCTCGCGCTCGGCCTCGCGCTCGCGCGCCCCGACCTGCGCGTGGTCGCCGTCGACGGCGACGGCGCCGCGCTGATGCGGATGGGCGTGTTCGCCACGCTCGGCACCTACGGCCCGGCCAACCTCACGCACGTGCTGCTCGACAACGGCGCGCACGAATCGACCGGCGGCCAGGCCACCGTGTCGCAGCATGTGTCGTTCGCGGGCGTCGCGGCTGCATGCGGCTACGCGTCGGCGGTCGAAGGCGACACGCTCGACGTGCTCGATGCCGCGCTGGCCGCGCCAAGCGATGGCGCGCAGTTCGTGCGCGTCGCGATCCGCACCGGCGTGCCCGACGGCCTGCCCCGCCCGACCGTGACGCCGGTCGAGGTCAAGACCCGTCTGATGCGGCACATCGGCGCCGCGCAGACCGAAGCCCATGCTGAAGGAGCCCATTGATGCTGCTGCTGAACCCCGGCCCGGTAACGCTGACCGAACGCGTGCGCCGCAGCCTGCTGCAACCCGACCTGTGCCATCGCGAAAGCGAATTCTTCGATCTGCAGGATGAAGCACGCGCGCGCCTCGTCGCCGCGTACGAACTCGATCCGGCCGAATGGACGGCCGTGCTGATGACCGGCTCGGGCACGGCCGCCGTCGAGTGCATGATCGCCGCGCTCGTGCCGCAGGACGGCAAGCTGCTCGTGATCGAGAACGGCGTGTACGGCGAACGAATCGCGCAGATCGCGACGCAGTACGGCATCGCGCAAGACGTGCTGAAGCACGAATGGATGCAGGCGCCCGATCTCGCGCAGATCGCCGCGCGCCTCGACGCGGGCGGCTACTCGCACGTCGCCGTGATCCATCACGAAACGACGACGGGCCGCCTGAACGATCTCGGCGCGATCGCCGAAGTCTGCCGCGCACGCGGCGTGAAGCTGCTCGTCGACGGCGTCAGCAGCTTCGGCGCGGAAGCGATCGACTTCGCCGGCGGCGACATCGACGCCGTGGCGGCAACCGCGAACAAGTGCCTGCACGGCGTGCCGGGCGCAGCGTTCGTGATCGTGCGCCGCAGCGCGCTCGCGAAGGCCGCGAGCCGCACGTACTACCTCGACCTCGGCCGTCTCGCGAAGCTGCAGGACCAGCGCAACACGCCGTTCACGCCGTCCGTGCACGCGTACTACGCGCTCGTCGAGGCGCTGCGCGAGTTCGACGAAGCCGGCGGCTGGCGCGCGCGCCATGCGCATTACAAGGCGCTCGCCGACCAGGCGCAGGCCGGCCTCGCCGCGCGCGGGATGCCGCTCGTGCTGCCGGAAGGCGCGTCGTCGGTCGTGCTGCGCGCGTACCGGTTGCCACAGGGCGTCACGTACGAGACGCTGCACGACGGGTTGAAGGCACGCGGCTTCGTGATCTACGCGGGGCAAGGCGGGCTGTCGAAGGAACTGTTCCGGATCTCGACGATGGGCGCGATCGAAGCGGCCGACGTCGAGCGGTTGCTGGATGGTTTCGCGGCGCTGACGCGGTAAGCGGCCGCGCGTTCGTCGACCAAAAAAGGCCCGCGAGGGCCTTTTTTTGTTCTTCGCGGATTTCTGCGGGTGTCGCTTATCGAACCCGAAGCGGTCGCTCGACTTGGTATTTCCGAGTAGCCGCTTCTGGCTGCGGGCTTCCCGCCGACTTCAATCAGAGTTTCACATCCCCGGGCTTGGGACTACCGGATGCAGCCAAATGGCTTTGTACAGCGACGAGCTGGTCATCTGTCGTCGCGACCAGCCACAAACGTGAATGCTCTGCGATCTGGCGGTTGTGGTCCTTCAACGGTCCCAGTGTGGCAGCGGACTTCCAGGTCACGGGGCCAATCCGGCTGCTCCGGCCCGACGGCGCACCCACCAGCAGGCAGTAAGGCCCAAGAGGAAGCGAGACGAACGGAAGGGCCGGACTCGTTCGCAAGCGCCAGTCGACGAACGGCGCCTCGCTGATGAGCAGCGGCGTGGCCAAGCCGTAAAGCACACTGAAATCGTACAGCAACAGTTTCTCGCGCGCGCCCACGTAGATACGCCGGATATCGTCGACAACCGCAGCGCGGATTTCATCGTCGAACATGGGTTCCTGCGCATAGCGTGCAAAAGCCTGCTGCGCGTCAATCTGATATGCGCTGAACAGACCAAGTTCCAAGCAATCCTGCACTGCGCGTTGGACCTCCGCCACGGAACCGGCTTCCTCCGGCTTGCCCAGCTGCGCTGCCCTCAAAAAACGGGCAAGTCCCGCCTCCTGAATCACCGGGCCATCGGCAGAGGCATCGAGATCGGCATCCTTGTCGAGCGGCACGTAAAAGTATTCTTCGGTGGCGAAGTGCGACTTCTTGCCTTCGTCAAACTTGATTTCGCCATCGATGCGGTCCAGATAGCGAGTACCGATTCGACCATGCTCCCAAACCCAGTTCTTGAGGAGCGGTCGTAGCGGGTGCAGCCTGTCTTGATTGGCCATGAGTTCCTCCAGGTGCCCAGTATAGATCCAGGTCGTCGCTTGCTCGGTTGCATCCACCGGTTGAATCCGCAGTACAAACCGGCCATTCGTTCGTCGTAGCGTGCAATAGGCTGCTGTCCCAGCGAGAACGAACCGAAACGGCAAATGGCTATTCCTACGCCAATCGCAGATCCCACAACGCATCGAGTACGTGTTGCGTGGAACGCTCGACGTGCCCCGCACGATGCGCAATGCCGAGCCGACGCCACAACGCCGGGCGCAGCGGACGAATGGCAATACGCCTGTCGGGTGGTGGTGTAGTGGCCTCATGAGGTAACAGCGCTGCGCCGTAACCCGCCATGACCAGACTCTTGATCGCGTCGTTGTAGTTGAGCTGAATGCGCGGCGCAGGATTGTGGCCACCGGTCGCGAACCACTCCGCAGTCTGACGCGACAGACGCGTAGTGGCGTCGTTGAGAATGAGAGGCTGAGCAGCAAGCCATTCGGGCGTGATGCGAGCGGGACACCGCCAATGCGCTGGCACGAAGGCCATGACGGGATCGCGACGCCAGGGTTTTATCACGAGTCCAGCCACCGGGGGCTGAGGCAGCGCGACCAGCCCAATATCCAGCGTTCCGTCCGCCAGTCGGTTTAGCGTTTCATGCGAAGTAAGTACCGCAACGTGAATGTCGATAGCGGGATGGTGTTGGCGCAGCACCTCCAGCGCTTGCGGCAACAGGTGCGCGATCGCACCGGTCGACGCACCGAGCCGCACGCGTCCGGCAAGCCCCTGCACCTGGCGCTGAACATCTTCCAACGCCTGTTCTGCATCGGCCAGCAGTCGACGCGCGCGCTCCACCAACACCTCGCCTATCGCCGATGGCCGAACATGTCCGCGCTTGCGTGACAGGAGCGGAGCCCCAATGCGTTCCTCCAGTTCAGCGATGTGAAGGCTGACCGTTGGCGGCGCCAAGTGCAACGCGCGCGCCGCATCGGCAAATGAGCCACGGTCGGTAATGGCGACCAAGGTTCGCAAGCGGTCCAGGCTGATTTCTCGCATGGCGGCTTCCAGATTCAGAAAAGCTGAATGTTTTCGTTATCGAATTCAACTTTCTCTATTCTAGCGCTGCGCGGAAGATAGGAGCTCGATCTACTTGTCAGACTCAGTTACCGGAGTATTTTCCGCATGAGCCTTCCCCTTGTTTTTATCGACGGCGACCTGGGCACCACCGGGTTGCAAATCCACGAACGGCTGCACGACCGAACCGACCTGCGACTGTTCACGCTTCCCGCAGCGGAACGCAAGGATCCACGGCGCCGCGCTGAAGCCATCAACGCCTGCGATATCGCCATCCTCTGTCTGCCCGACGCCGCCGCGCGCGAAGCAGTGGACGCCATCGTCAATCCTGCCGTCAGAGTAATCGACGCAAGTTCCGCCCACCGCACGCACCCGGACTGGACATACGGCTTTCCGGAAATGGCTCCGGGACAGGCGGACCGCATCGCGAACGCACGTCGGGTCACCAATCCCGGTTGCTATCCGACCGGTGCGATTGGCCTGCTGCGTCCCCTGTTACAGGCCGGGCTTATACCAGCCAGCTATCCGGTCGGCATTCACGCGGTGTCCGGCTACTCGGGACGCGGACGTGCCGGCGTGATAGAGCATGAGGGTCAGGGCGCCGTCAACGCACCGTCCTACCAGGTCTATGGTTTGGAACTCGCGCATAAGCACGCTCCGGAGATCCAGCAGCACGCCAAGCTCGCGCAGCGACCCATCTTCGTCCCTGCGTATGGTGCGTTCCGCCAGGGCATCGTGCTGACTGTGCCCTTGGAATTGCGGCTGCTGGCATCCGACGTGGACGGCGCCACGTTACACGCATGCCTCGCACGCCACTATGCCGAGGCGGCCCACGTACATGTTTTGCCGCTACACGAATCGTGCGTCTTAAAGCACCTGGATCCGCAGGTGCTGAACGGGACGAACGATATGCACTTGAGCGTATTTCCTAACATGGAGCACGGGCACGTCCTGCTATCCGCTGTCTTCGATAATCTCGGCAAAGGCGCATCCGGCGCTGCGGTTCAGAACCTGAACTTGCTGCTCACGCAGTCATAGTGGCCGATGGCTTGAGCTAACGTTCGGCCGCACCCATATGCCAGCGATTGTTGTCAATCCGGTCTCGGCCGTCGAACGACGCATACTGGCCGAACCGAGACAACGCCGCACCGTGCTCGCGAGGCCGTGGCGCCCGCACTGCGGCGGTATTTGGTTGGCCGCATCGTGTGAATCTCGATGCGCAATGCAGCCTGTTCGCAGATGACTTTGGACGCAGCCAACCGGACACCGTATCGCATGGAGCAAGAAAAATTGCCGGTCCCCTCCCTCACCGAGCGCCCAGCAACGAACTCCGCGTCAGCGGCCGGTGATGTTGACGGCCACGATTTCGTATCCGGGGTCGGCGTTCTCGTTCGCCGCTTTTTTCGCTTCCTCGTACGACAGAAATGACATGGCTCCTTCAATCGCCGGTGCCATGCCGATGTCGCCATCCTCAGCGGTGCAGAGGAACTGCTCACCGGTCTTCACGACATAGATGGTCGTCATGTCTCCCTCCATGGTTTGCATGGGGAGCTTCCAGTCTAGCTTCCACGATTCCGTATGCAACCCCGGCAGTCGCATCGATCCGCCGTCAAGCCCGCGACGAACGTCAGGCAACTGCCGAGGAGACCGTATTGGCAAATCCGACTCTCGACAATTCGTCATCCTCCGTGATCGCAGTGACGCCAAAGGGCATCCGGCCCGTGCCAAAGGACAAGCTCGGCGATAGACGCTTGACGGCCCGTTGCCGCCACCCGGTCCACAAGGGCGGCGAGGACCGTTCCCGGTACTTCATCAGCCATTTACCTGGGAAAGCGCGTGCGGCTCCCCGGCCAGAACAGTCACCGCACGCAGGGCTGGCCACTGTGGCCGCCATCATTTCTCTTCCCGCATCGATGGCGTAAAGGTGATTCCTACCAGCAATCCTTCCGGCCCGATGAAGCGACTGACGGTCTGGCCCCACGGCTCATTCCGGTTCCTGACCAGCATCCGATACCCTCGTGATTCAAGTTCTGCCGTAGCCGCTTCGACGTTGTCGACATCAAACTCAATCCAGGCTTGCGGGATGGGTACGTCACTACGCCACGAATCCGTGCCGAAGCACGACTGAGCTGCCTGAGCGAGCGGCCACAAGGCGAAAGTGTTTGCGCCTTTCAGACTTTCCGTATGGAGGTAGCCGCCTTTCTCTTCCTTGAAGGGGATACCGAAGGCGCGACTGTAGAGCTCACGGCTTGCCCGGGCTTCAATCACAATCGGGCCAAAGCCTGCGATGAACAAGGCCGTGGTATTTGGGATCTTTTCCATGGCTTCTCCTTTGCCGCGAATGAGCGGCGCCATGAGGAACGAACATGTCCGCCCGCGCCCGTCGAACTGATGTGGTGGCTGGTATTCAGGTAGCGCGGGGCATGGATGAGTGTAGCCTTGTTTCAGGTGGCCAGCAGGCATCTCCACCCGGCAGCGAATGGGCGATCGGGCGGGTTCGGTAGCACTCGCGGCATCGACTGTGTGCGTCACGTCACAGGCGTACTTTTGGCGCTCGATTGTCCCTTTCCGACTTTGGTCGAGCGGCCATTGATGGCCGAACGCCGACGGTCTACCCCGCGTTCCAGGATAATCCGCGAAGAACCCTTTTCCCCATGATGACAATGAAAATCCTTCGCTGCGTTTCGTTGCTGGCACTCGTTGCCACACCCGCCGTCCATGCCGCCAACAACCAGACTTGCAGCGATGAAGCGGTCACGGCCATCGCCCGCTGGGCCGGTATCGCGAGCGCACGCATCGCCACGCGCGACGCGGACCGGCTCGTCGTCGCGTCGGCGTGCAAGGTCATGCCGAATGCGCCGGACACAACGATCGCGGCCGTGGCGTTCGATTCGCTTCCCAAAAGCAAGAACCCGGACGAAAGCAACAAGTTGCAGATCGTCGCGCTCGTCGAGGGCGGCAAGGTCGTGGCGGCCGAGCGGTCGGTGGTCCAGGAAGATGCGGCGACCGAGATCGGCGAGAACAGCTATCACATCGACACGGCGCCCTACCGGCTGTCGCCCGACGTGCGGGCGTTCGGCGTCGTGTTCACGAGCAGTGCGCGCGGGCCGAGCTGCCCCGATGCCGCTGCCAGCGAAGAACTGACGCTGTGGGTACGCGAAGGCAACCGCATCCGCCCGGTGTTCGGTACCAATCTCTACGGCTGGGTCAGCACCGAAGGCACGGCCTGCGGCCCCGCTACCGGCGACGCGCGCAGCGAGTCCGCACGCATGACGATCGCCGTGGAGAAAACCTCGAGCCACGGTTTCGCGGACCTGTCGATCACCGCGCACATCACGAAGACGCAACGCAAGGACAACGAATACTCGGACACGGGCAAGCGCACCGCACGCACAGTCGTCCGCTACGACGGCAAGTCGTACGGAATCGATATGTTCCGGAACCTCTGGTATTCGCCTTCCGCGATGAAATAACGCGCAGCGTTGCCCGCCTACTCCGCCACCTTCGGCCCGATCGCGTCGGTCGTTGCCGGCATCCGCAACGCGTCGTCCCGCACGCGTCGCGCCTCGCGCGCCGAATAGCGATCCTTCAGCCTCAGGAACGGTTTTTCGACGAGGAAGTAACTCGCCGTCGCGGCCAGCAGCGCCCACACGATGCCGAGCGGAAACGCGTGCGCGACCGGCAGGTCCGGGTTCGCGAACGGCTGCTGCCACAGATAGAGGCTGAACGAGATCGTGCCGATGAACACGACCGGCCGCGTGCGCAGCCAGCGCGCACACCAGAACTCGCTGCGGAAATTCAGCACGACGATCACGATCGCGATCAGCGCGGCTTCGAGCGTCACGCCGTACGTCGCATTCCAGAAGCCGCCGAGCCGATGTTCGGCGAGCGGCATCCCGAGCAGCACGATCAGGATAATCGCCGTCACGATGCGCGTCTCGCCGCGCCACGAACGGATCCACGCTTCGAGCCGTTCGCGGTTGAGCGACGCATAACAGCCGATCAGGATCGGATCGACGCCGGTGTGGAGCATCATCCCGAGCTGCCCGCGCAGCGCCGGCGCAACGAAATACGTGACGGCGCGCACCAGCGGCACGATCAGGATCAGCGCGGCCAGCCAGCGCGTGCCGCCGCGGCGGGCGCCATACACGAACAGCAGCGGCCAGAACCAGTAGAACTGCTCCTCGAGCGCGAGCGACCAGAAATGGCCGAGATACCACGCGCCGTCCGGATGCAACGCGTTGTCGCCGGTCAGCCCGAACCACGCCGAGTAATTCCACAGGTGCAGCGCAGCATACAGCCACTGCCGGCGATCGACGTCGAACCAGCCGGCGAAGGCCACGATCGCGACCGTCGCGAGATACACATAGCAGGCCGGCCAGATCCGCAGCGCGCGGCGCACGTAGAACGACGTCAGCGCGATGCCGCCCGTGCGCGCGAACTCGGCGCGCAGTACGTTGGTGATCAGGAAGCCGCTGAGGACGAAGAAGATCAGCACGCCGAGCCGGCCGTCGGCGACGAGCCGCAACGGCGCGTACCAGCCCGTGTAGCCGCCGGGCAGCACGTGCTCGGCATGGCCGATCACAACCATCGCCACCGCGACGGCGCGCAACCCGGTCAACTGCGTGACGCGATGGTTCATCGGCTGGATTCCGTTGGCACGGTGGATGGGCAGCAGACCGGCGCCGCCGTTCCGGCCCGCCGATATGCCGCCGGGATTTTGTATGAAAAATATCGGAATGAAATTGCTTCAAAAATCCCGGAACGGGCATCGGCGGCGGCGCTCGCCCCAGCGAGCCGACGTCCGGGGCGGCGAATTGGCATAATGACAAGCCTTGTCCGGCGGCGGCCGGCCCGATGCCAACGCAACGAATTTTTGCGGCGCCGCAATATCCGCAGTAGCGTACCCCGCCCGCACAACGGCCCGCGCCTCATCCGCCTCCTGTCGACCCTCACCCGGAGCCTGCCTGTGTACCCACCGATCGAACCCTACGCCCACGGCCACCTCGACACCGGCGACGGCCATCGCATCTACTGGGAGCGCTGCGGCAACCCGGCCGGCAAGCCCGCCGTGTTCCTGCACGGCGGCCCCGGCGCCGGCTGCAGCCCCGACCATCGCCGCCTGTTCGATCCGGCGCGCTACGACATCCTGCTGTTCGACCAGCGCGGCTGCGGGCGCTCGACGCCGCATGCGAGCCTCGAGAACAACACGACGTGGCATCTGGTGGCCGATATCGAACGCCTGCGCGAAATGGTCGGCGCCGAGCAATGGCTCGTATTCGGCGGCTCGTGGGGCAGCGCGCTGTCGATCGCGTACGCGGAAACGCACCCCGAGCGCGTGAGCGCGCTGATCGTGCGCGGCATCTTCACGATGCGTCGCGCGGAACTGCTGTGGTACTACCAGGAAGGCGCGTCGTGGCTGTTCCCCGACCTGTGGGAAGCCTTTGTCGCGCCGATTCCGGAAGCCGAGCGCGGCGACCTGATGGCCGCCTACCATCGCCGGCTGACCGGTGACGACGAAGCCGCGAAGCTCGAAGCCGCGCGCGCGTGGAGCATATGGGAAGGCCGCACGATCACGCTGCTGCCCGATCCCGCGCTCGCCGCGCACTTCGCGGACGGCCACTACGCGCTCGCGTTCGCGCGGATCGAAAACCACTACTTCGTCAACCAGGGCTTCGTCGAAGAAGGCCAGTTGCTGCGCGACGCGCATCGCCTCGCCGGCATTCCGGGCGTGATCGTGCAAGGCCGCTACGACGTCGCGACGCCCGCACGCACCGCGTGGGACCTGTCGAAGGCATGGCCGGACGCGACGTTCGAGATCGTGCCCGGCGCCGGGCACGCGTACAACGAGCCGGGGATCCTGCAGGCGCTGCTCGCGGCGACGGACCGCTTCGCGGGCTAGCCGCGACGCATCAGGCGGTCGTTTCCCGGCGCGCGGCACCCGAATCCGCGGAAGCGTCGGGATTCGACCACTGCTCCCAGTCGCTGAGCTTCGGCGGCTTCGTCGCGCGTATCAGCACCAGCGCAATGCAGAACGTCACGACTGCATAGATCGTGATCGGTTGCCACGGAATGACGATGCGCCGGTATTCGTGCGGCAGGTAGCGCACCAGCGGCGTCGCGACCGACACGTAGCTCAGCAGCATCGTCAGCATCGCGACGGCGGACGTCATCAACGACATTCCGCAGCACCACGCGCGCTGCCCGCCCGGCGCGACAGCGGTGCCGAGGAGCAGCGTTGCCGCTGCCGCGATCAGCAGGTCCATCGGTCGCCCATTCGGCAACAGGTAGCCGAAGGTGCCGGACCGCATCGTCGCGAACGAGATTGCCCAGTAATGCAGCGTGGACGCAGTGGCCAGCAGGCCGACGGATGCGAAGCGCCGAACCGTCGGTTTTATCACGGCGTGCGACAGACTCAGATAGTCGTTGCTCAGCCGGTTGTACATCAGCGCGAGGCCGGCAACAGCCAGCGGCAGCGCGATGAGCACCGTGATCCACGCCGACAGCATGAGCGACGCGACACTCAGCGCCACCCAGATCGCCACATTCAGCGTACGCCCCCATCGGCGGCGACATGCGAGTGCGATATGACCGACGAGACTTGCCATCGCCGCCGCGCCCGAAACGCCCTGCAGCGCCCAAAGCTGCCCGGACCATGACGAAAGCGCGGCCAGCGACCGGTCGTGCAGGAACAGCAGCACCGGGACGAACGCCAGCAAGGACGTGACGTTTTGCAGGATGCCGTGATACGCGATCACGCGAATCGTCGTATAGCGGCGGGAAGCGGGAATGGCAGCGCCAGTCGTGGGCATGGGGCAGCGTCGATGAGCCGGTCGGACCCGCAGCATACGCCTTGATGCGGCCCACCGCGCCGCGCGTGTTCGGTCACAGTGCGGTTTCGACGATCGTCCTGCCGCGGATCGCCCGCTCGACGAGTTGTTCGTCGCCGATCCTGCGGATCGCGTCGTCGAGCAGCCCTTCCGGTTCTTCGTGCGTTACGGCGTGTCGAGCGGCTCGACCGTCACGCCGACCTTCAGCTCCTGATCCGCGCCGCCGCCGCGGATCACGCCGCGCAGCGGCGTCACGTCCGCGTAGTCGCGGCCGATCGACAGCATCACGTAGTCGTCGCCGGGCGCGCGGTCGTTGGTCGGATCGAGCTGCAGCCAGCCACCGTCCTCGGGCCACGCCGGGTCGTACACCTCGACCCATGCATGCGACGCGTCGGCGCCGATCAGCCGCGGCTGCCCGGGTGGCGGCTGCGTCAGCAGATAGCCGCTCACGTAACGCGCGGCCAGCCCGAGCGAACGCAGCGCGCCGATCATCACGTGCGCGAAATCCTGGCAGACACCCTTGCGCAGCCGCAGCGCGTCGAGTGCCGACGTCGTGATGTCGGTGCTGTTCGGCGTATAGGCAAAGTCCGCATGCACGCGCCGCATCAGGTCCCATGCGGCCTGCACGAGCGGCCGTTGCGGCGTGAAGCTTGCGGCCGCATACGCGGCGAGTTCGGGATCGCACGCGACGTGCGGCGACGTGAACACGAATTCGCTCGCCGCGTCGTAAGGCTGCCCCGCGCGGAACTGCAAGCGGTCGCGCACGGTTTCCCACGCGGTTGCCTGCTTTTCATCGGGCTGCGCGATCGCGGGCGGCGGCTCGCCGCGCGCACCGAGCGACCACACGGGCGGCGTCACGCGCACCGTGCTGCGGCTGCGCACGAGCAGCGCATCGTGCGGCTGGTTCAGCGCGAACGACGCGCGTGCGTTGCCGAACGCGTCGATCTCCATGCCGACCGATTCCGGCGCGGGCTCGATGTCGAGCGCGAACGACAGCACCTGCTGGCGCGGCGTCGCGAGCGGTTGCAGGCGTGCCTGGTGCTGCGCCGATTCGACGCGTGCCGCGTAACGGTATTCGGTATCGTGCGTGACGCGCAGCAACCGGCCGGCGGCACCGCCGGCCGGTGCCGCCGGTGCGGCCGGTGCCGCTGCCTGTCGAGCATTGCCGGAACCGGGCGGCGTCTTCGCCGCGCCTTTCGTCGTCACCATAGTGTCCTGCCCGCCTCGCGCACGTGGCTGAAATAGCGTTCGCCGATCCGGTTCGACAGCTCCCAGACCGCCTTCACCGTCGCGTCGAGCGCGTCGAGCAGCCGGTCGTGCCGGCCACCGTCGGAGGTTTCGCACAATTCGTGCAGCGACCACGCAGGCACGTCCGGAATCGTCTCGGCCAGCTCGGACAGCGCATAGCCCTCACCGCGCTCGACCTTCGTCAGCCGGCCGCGCAGCGCCTGCACGACCCAGCCGAGCGAGCGCGGGTTGTCGGTATCGAGCACGACGAGCGACAGCAGCGGCGCGACATCGAAGCCGCGCTGGAAACGCGAGCGGAACGTGATCGTGCTGTCCAGCAGCTCCAGCACGAGCTCGAAGCCGTCCTGCCGGTGCACGGCGCCTTCGTCGAATGCGAACTTCAGCACGCTGCACAGGAAGTCCAGCCGGTCGATCTGCCGGCCGATCGACAGCAATCGCCAGCCGTCGTCGCGCGTCATGTTGTCGGTCTGCGCGCCCGTGATCGCGCCGAGCAGCAGGCCGAGGCGCCCCAGCAACTGCAGCGCCTCGTTGCCGATCTGCTCCTCGGCTTCCGGCAGGCCCGCGCTGTCCGCGAACAGCTGCGTCGCGTCGTCGATCAGCCGCCACTGATCGCTCGACAGCCGTTCGCGGATCGCGGCGGCGGCGGCGCGCATCCCGAACAGGCACGACACGATTCCCGACGTGCGATCCGCGCCGCGCGTCAGCGACGTCGCGAGCGCGTGCTGGAACGCGCGCGGCGCATCGACGGCGTTCGGCGCGTCGGCCGCGATCAAGCCCGTGTCGCGGCACAGCGTGTCGAGCAGCTCCAGGTGCGCGGGGCTGTCGACATCGTCCTCGCCGCGCAGCCGCTCGAGCGCGGCGCGCGCCAGTCGCATCAGGTTGGTCGCGCGCTCGGTGTAGCGGCCGAGCCAGAACAGGTTCTCGGCCGCGCGGCTCGCGATCGCGCGCGGCCGCTCGACGAGGTCGTCGGGGCCGAGGTGCGTCTGCAGCAGCGTCGTCGAATCGACGATGCCTTCGGTCATCACCCACGTATCGACGGTGCTGCCGCCGTGCGGCATCGGCGCGTTGAACAGCGTGTCGCGCGTGCCGACCCGCGACAGCCCGCCCGGCAAGAGCCGCCAGCGCTGCGCGCCATCCGCGAGCGCGAAGACGCGCATCAGCAGCGGCTTCGGCACGATGCGCGCGCTGCCGTTGCCGTCGGGCGCGTCGGGCCCCGGCCAGGTCGGCGCCTGCGACAGCGGCAGGTCGGCCTGCACCGTGTAGTGCTCGGGCTGCGCCAGTATCCGCGCGCGCCAGTCGGCAAGCTGCGCCTGCGTGAGCCGCGCGCCGATCACCGGATCGAACGGGCCGCCCGCCTGCACGTCCGGCGGATACGACGCCTTCACGATGCCGCGCGCGAGTTGCGGCAACGCGTCGTCGCACGCGGCCGCTTCGCCGCACCACCACGAATGCACGGCCGGCAGCGTCAGCGTTTCGCCGAGCAGGCCTTCCGCGAGACGCGGCATGAAACCGAGCATGGCCGGCGATTCGAGGAAGCCCGAGCCCGGGGCGTTCGCGAGCAACACGTTGCCCGCGCGCACGGCCTGCAGCAGCCCCGGCACGCCGAGCATCGAATCGGGCCGCAGTTCGAGCGGATCGAGCCACGCGTCGTCGACGCGCCGGAGGATGCCATGCACCGGTTCGAGCCCGCGCAGCGTCTTCAGGAACACGCGGTTGTCGCGCGCGGTCAGGTCGCCGCCCTCGACGAGCGTGAGGCCGAGGTAGCGCGCGAGATACGCGTGCTCGAAATACGTCGCGCTGTGCGGCCCCGGCGTCAGCAGCACGATCCGCGAATTCTTGGCGGCAGGGCTGAGCGCCTGCATGCTTTGCAGCAGCGCGCGATACGCGGACGCGAGCCGCTGCACGCGCAGCCCGCGAAACCCGCGCGGAAAGAGCCGCGACACGATCAGCCGGTTTTCGAGCAGATAGCCGAGCCCGGCCGCGCCCTGCGTGTGCTGCGCGACGATCCGCCACTGCCCGTCCGGGCCGCGCGCGAGATCGAACGCGACGACGTGCAGCCACGTGTCGCCCGGTACGCGCGCGCCGCGCATCGCGCGCAAGTAGCCGGGATGCCCGGTGACGAGCGCGGGCGGCAGCAGCCCGCGCTGCAGGATCGTCTGCGGCCCGTACAGGTCGGCCATCGTCGCGTTGAGCAGCCGCACGCGCTGCAGCACGCCGCGCTCGATCGCGACCCAGTCCTCGGGCGTGACGATCAGCGGCAGCAGGTCGAGCGACCACGGGCCGGCCGCGCCGTCGCCGGCGCGCTGCTCGTGCAACTGATAGAACAGGCCGTTCTCGCGCATGCGCCGGTGCAGCGCATCGGCACGGCGATCGAGGTCGGCCACGCCGTCGCTGCCGATCGACGTGAAGAAGCTGCGCCACGCGGGCGCGAGCGCAGGCGCGTTCAGGCCAGCCGCGCTGCCGCGCAGCTCGTCGTAACGGCCGGCAGCCGCCGGCGCCGCGAGCGCGGCGGCCAGTTCCGAGGCGTCCGGCTGCGCGCCGGTATCGAATAGCGTGGGCATCGCGTCGGGGGCGGCGAGATGATCGGAGTGAATGGGCGGCACGGTGTCGTTTCGTCGTCAGGGTGCGGGCGCGCCCGCGCACCGCCGCGCGGGCGGCGGGCCGCGGCGCGCGGCCGCGATCTGCCCGCATCCTAGCATTCCAGCGCGGCCGCCATCGGCCGATTCGCCGGGAGGTCGCGAATCGCGCATCGTCGCCCGTCCTGTCACCGGCCGGTCACGGTCGCCGCAGGTCGAGCGTGAACGGGAATTCGCGGCTCGGCGCGGCAGCCGAGACATCCATCCGCCCCGGCGTGTGCCCCATCTCGACAAAGCGCGCGAGCCGGCGGCTCTCGGCCTCGTACGCATTGACGGGAAACGTCGCGTAGTTGCGCCCGCCCGGATGCGTAACGTGATACCGGCAACCGCCGAGCGAGCGATTCAGCCAGGTATCGACGATGTCGAACGTCAGCGGCGCGTGCACGCCGATGGTCGGATGCAGCGCGGACGGCGGCGACCACGCCTTGTAGCGCACGCCCGCGACGTATTCGCCGACGGTGCCGGTCGGCTGCAGCGGCAGCGCGCGGCCGTTGACGGTCACGACGTGCCGGTTGTCGTTCAGCCCCGTCACGCGCACTTCGAGCCGTTCGACCGACGAATCGACGTAGCGCACCGTACCGCCGGGCGCGCCCTCCTCGCCCATCACGTGCCACGGCTCCAGCGCGCCGCGCAGCGAAAGCTGCATCCCGTTCACCGCGATCTGGCCGAACAGCGGGAAACGGAATTCGAAATGCGGCGCGAACCACGCCGGATCGAACGCAAAACCGGCATCGCGCAGTTCGGCCAGCACGTCGTCGAAATCCATCTGAAGAAACGCCGGCAGCATGAAGCGGTCGTGCAGCGCTGTGCCCCAGCGCGTGAGCGGCGTCGTGTACGGCGCAGCCCAGAAGCGCGCGACCAGCGCGCGCAGCAGCAATTGCTGCACGACGCTCATCCGCGCATGCGGCGGCATCTCGAACGCGCGCAGTTCGAGCAGGCCGAGCCGGCCGGTCGGCGAATCGGGCGAATACAGCTTGTCGATGCAGAACTCGCTGCGGTGCGTGTTGCCCGTCACGTCGATCAGCAGGTTGCGCAGCACGCGGTCGACGAGCCACGGCGGCATGTCCTGCCCGTAGAGCAGCTTGTTGCGCTGGATCTCCGCGAACGCGATGTCGAGTTCGTAGAGCTGGTCGTTGCGTGCCTCGTCGACGCGCGGCGCCTGGCTCGTCGGCCCGATGAAGAGCCCGGAGAACAGGTACGACAGCGACGGATGGTTGTGCCAGTACGCGATCAGGCTCGCGAGCAGGTCCGGGCGGCGCAGGAACGGGCTGTCGGCCGGCGTCGCGCCGCCGAGCACGAAGTGGTTGCCGCCGCCGGTGCCGACGTGGCGGCCGTCGACCATGAACTTCTCGCTGCACATCCGCGACTGCCATGCGGCGTCGTACAGGAATTCGGTGTGGTCGACGAGCGCGTCGAAGCTCGCGGCCGGATGGATATTGACCTCGATCACGCCCGGATCGGGCGTCACCTGCAACAGCTTCAGCCGCGCGTCGCGCGGCGGCGGATAGCCCTCGAGCACGAGCTTCACGCCGAGCGCGTGCGCGGTCAGCTCGATCGCGCCGAGCAGGTCGAGATAATCCTCGAGCGCGACGAGCGGCGGCATGAACAGGTACAGGATGCCGTTGCGCACTTCGACGCACAGCGCGGTACGCGTGATCCACGCGGCCGATTCGAAGCGCTCGGGCCGGCGATGCGGGTCGTGCGCGGCAGGCCGCTCGCCCGCGGCCGTGCCGTCGTTGTGCCACTGCATCACGGTCTGCGCGGACGCTTCGCGATGCACGCCGGACAGGTAGCGCGGCGCGTCGGCCGGGCCCGCGTATCGCGCACGGATCGCGGCGGCTTCCGGCAGCGCGTCGCGCGGCGCGAACGGATCGCGTTCGACCAGGACCGGATGGTCGGCGCGGCCGGCCCACGGCAGCGAATCGAGCGGCAGCCGATAGCCCATCGGCGAATCGCCGGGCACCAGGTACATCCGCTCGTCGCGGAAGTACCACGGGCCCGTCTGCCAGCGCGGCCCGTCGAGGCCCGGCGCGTCGTCCGCGCGCTTGACCGGCAGCACGTAGCCGACGACGCTGTCGAGCTGCTGCTCGAACACCTTGCGCAGCCGCGCGCGTTCGAGCTCGTCGTCGAGGCGCGAGTCGAACGGATCGACGTTGACGGGCAGCCGGCGCTCGCGCCACAGGTAGTACCAGACGTCCTCGTAGCCGGGCGTGATGAATTCGCCGGTCAGGTTCAGCCGCGCAGCGAGCGCGTCGATGAAGCGCTTCGCGTCGTCGGTCGTGGTCGCGGACGGCTCGCGCTCATCGGCGAACAGCGATGGATCGTGCCACACAGGCTCGCCGTCCGCGCGCCAGAAGATCGACAGCGCCCAGCGCGGCAGCTGCTCGCCCGGATACCACTTGCCCTGCCCGAAATGCAGGAAGCCGCCGTCGCCGTATTCGGCGCGCAGCCGCTGCACGAGTTCGGTCGCGTAGCCGCGCTTGGTCGGGCCGAGCGCATCGGTGTTCCACTCGGCGCCGTCGCGATCGTCGATCGACACGAAGGTCGGCTCGCCGCCCTGCGTGAGCCGCACGTCGCCGGCCGCCAGTGCGCCGTCGACCTGCGTGCCGAGCGTGCGCACCGCGTCCCATTGCGACTCCGTATACGGCTTCGTCACGCGCGGCGATTCGTACACACGCGTCACCGTCATCTCGTGCTCGAACGATACCTCGCACTCGTCGATCAGCCCCTCGACCGGCGCGGCGCTCGTCGGCTGCGGCGTGCACGCGAGCGGGATATGCCCTTCGCCAGCGAGCAGGCCCGACGTCGGGTCGAAGCCGACCCATCCGGCGCCCGGCAGGTAGACCTCGCACCATGCGTGCAGGTCGGTGAAGTCGACCGACGTGCCGCTCGGGCCGTCGAGCGACTTCACGTCGGGCGTGAGCTGGATCAGGTAGCCCGACGCGAAACGCGCGGCGATGCCGAGATGCCGGCAAATCTGCACGAGCAGCCACGCGCTGTCGCGGCATGAACCGGACGCGAGTTCGAGCGTCTGGACGGGCGCCTGCACGCCGGGCTCCATCCGCACGAGGTAGCCGATGTCGCGCTGAAGCTGCTGGTTCAGCGCGACGAGGAAGTTCACGGTGCCGGCCGGCGTGCGGTCGACGCCGTCGACATACGCACGGAACAACGGCGACGCGCCGGTCTGCGGATCGCACGCGAGATACGGCGCGAGCTCGGTCTTCAGCGCGTCGTCATAGCTGAACGGGTATTGGTCCGCGCTGGCTTCCAGGAAGAAGTCGAACGGGTTGTACACCGACATCTCGGCGACCAGATCGATCGTGATCTCGAAGTGCTCCGTGCGCTCCGGAAACACGAGCCGCGCGAGATAGTTCGAGAACGGGTCCTGCTGCCAGTTGATGAAGTGCTGCGCCGGGTCGACCGTCATCGAATACGCGACGATAGGCGTCCGGCAGTGCGGCGCGGGCCGCAGCCGCACGACCTGCGGGCCGAGGTTGACGAGCTGGTCGTAACGGTAGCGGGTGGTGTGATGCAGCGCGACGTGGATGGACATGGGAGCTCGATTCGGGTTGGGCCGGCCGCGCGCGCCGCGTCGCCTTCGACGCGGCGGCCCGGCACGGCGGATTCGGCGAAAGCGCGCGTCGGGTCAGACGAATTCCGGCGTCTGCACGACGCTGATCTCGACGCCGACGGCCGTCGCGCCGAGCCCCGTCACCGGCTGCGCGTCGCGATAGTCGAGGCCGACCGCGATGCGCACATAGCGCTCGTCCGGGCAACGGTTCATGAAAGGATCGAACCCGACCCAGCCGAGCCCTTCGACATAGGCCTCGGCCCATGCATGGCCGGCCGGCTGCTGCATCAGCGACGAAGCTTGCGGCTGCGCGCCGTGCGCCGGCTGCGGTAGCCCCTGCGATTGCGATTGCGATTGCGATTGCGATTGCGACTGCGATTGCGACTGCGATTGCGATTGCGCGGCATGCGACGCGCCGAGCACCTGCTGCATGCCCTCGCCGCTCTGCAACGCGAGCGCTTCCTCCTCCTCGTCGCCCGCGTTCTGCTTCGCGTCGGCGATGCGCTGCATCGCGCTGTCGGCGAGCACGTAGCCCGAGATATAGCGCGCGGGAATCTTCAACACGCGCGCAGCCGCGATGAACGCGTGCGCATGGTCGCGGCTCGTACCCTCGCCGCTTTGCAGCGCGGTTTCCGCATCGACGGGCGCGTCGGCGGCCAGGTTCGGCGCGTAGGCGATGCGGCCGTGCACTTCCGTCATCAGCCAGTGCAATGCGTCGAGGCCGTGCGGCTCGATCGGCAGCGCTTCCGTGAGCGCGCGCACGGTGTCGCCCGCCTTCGTGAGCGCGGTCTCGCGCTCGAAGATCCACGGCGGCGCATAGCCCTCGGGATTGCCGAGAATGCCGGCGCGGTCCTGCGTCTCGACGACGCCGGCCGCGACGACGACGATCTCGGCCTTCGTGCCGCGGTCGTGACGCACGAGGTCGATCCGGTTGCCGAGCCCGTCGGCGTACGACAGCGTCGGCTCGACGCCGTCGATCGTGACCTGCCACGCGCGCACCGTCTGCCCGGGGCCCGACTGCGGGCGCAGCCGCAACCGTTGCAGCGCATGGGTGGCTTGATCGTCGAACTGATAACGCGAGATGTGTCGGATGGCGAGTCGCATGGCAAGCCTCAGTCGAAGTTGTAGGCCTGGGCGACTTCAAGCCCGAGGCTGTTGTTGCGACCAATGAAATCGGTCAGGAACTCGTGCAGGCCGCTCTTGAAGATCCGCTCGACCGTGGTGTCGGACAGCATCTGCAGGATCTTCGTGGCCGTGTCGTGACACGGGTGTGTCACGCCGTAATCCTTCGCGAGCGAGCTCAGGCTCGACACGACGCGGCCGTAGCAGTAGCGCAGCGAACGCGGCATGCGGCCGTTCAGGATCAGGTAGTCGGCAATGTTCATCGGCTTGTACTGCACGTCGTACACCCAGCGGTACGAGCGATGCGCGGCGACGCAGCGCAGGATCGTTTCCCACTGGTAGTTGTCGAGGATCGTGCCCACGTGCGACACCGACGGCAGCAGCAGGTGGTATTTCACGTCGATGATCCGCGCGGTGTTGTCCGCGCGCTCGATGCAGGCGCCGATCTGCGCGAAGTCGAAGATCTCGTTGCGCAGCATCGTGCTGTAGAAAGTGCCGAGGATCAGCGCGGTTTCCCGTTTCACCTGGTCGAGCACGACCGGCATGTCGCTTTCCGCCACGGGCTGCGCGAGCGTGCGCCGCAGCGACAGCCACGCGCCGTTCACGCTTTCCCATGCCTCGCGCGTAAGCGCCGTGCGCACCATCCGCGCGTTCGAGCGCGCGGCCTCGATGCACGACAGCACGCTCGACGGATTGTCGCGGTCGCGCAGCAGGTAGTCGGTCACGGTATCGGCCGCATAGGCGTCGTATTTCTGCCGGTAGCCGTCGTCCGCGCCCGAGCTGACCAGCACCGACGACCATTCGGCCGGCGCATCGGACGTGCGCGTGAGCGCCATCCGCAGCCCGGCATCGACGATGCGCGCGATGTTTTCCGCGCGTTCGATATAGCGGTACATCCAGAAGAGACCGCTCGCAGTACGTCCCAGAAGCATCTCGTGTCCACTCCGTCTTCGTTCGGTTCGCGCCCCGGGTTCGGGGCGCGCGGTCGCCTTCGGCTCAGTCGGCCAGCACCCAGGTGTCCTTGGTGCCGCCGCCCTGGCTCGAGTTGACGACGAGCGATCCCTCCTTCAACGCGACGCGCGTGAGCCCGCCCGGCGTGATGCGGATCCGGTCCGACACCAGCACGAACGGCCGCAGGTCGACGTGGCGCGGCGCGAGGCCGGCCTCGGTCAGGATCGGCGTGGTGGACAACGCCAGCGTGGGTTGCGCGATGTAGTTCGACGGGCGCGCGCGCAGCTTCGCCGCGAACGCCTCCAGCTCCGCCTTCGACGCGCACGGGCCGACCAGCATCCCGTAGCCGCCCGAGCCGTGCACTTCCTTCACGACCAGTTCGTCGAGATGCTCGAGCACGTACTTGAGGCTGTCGGCGTCACCGCAGCGCCAGGTCGGCACGTTCTCCAGCAGCGCCTTGCGGCCCGTGTAGAACTCGACGATCTCCGGCATGTACGAGTAGATCGCCTTGTCGTCGGCGATGCCCGTGCCGGGCGCGTTCGCGATCGTGATGTTGCCCGCGCGGTAGACGTCCATGATCCCCGCAATGCCGAGCGCCGAATCGGGGCGGAACGTAAGCGGGTCGAGGAACGCGTCGTCGACGCGGCGGTACAGCACGTCGATCGGGCGGAAGCCTTCGGTCGTGCGCATCGCGACGCGGCCGTCGATCACCTGCAGGTCGCTGCCCTCGACGAGGTGCACGCCCATCTGGTCGGCGAGGAACGAATGTTCGTAGTACGCGGAGTTGTGGATGCCGGGCGTCAGCACGGCGATGGTCGGGTTGTCGGCGTTGCCGCCCGGCGGGCACACGGCCGCAAGCGACTGGCGCAGCATCTGCGGATAGGTCTCGACGGGGCGCACCTTCACCTGCTGGAACAGCTCGGGGAAGAGCTGCATCATCGTCTCGCGGTTTTCCAGCATGTACGACACGCCGGACGGCGTGCGCGCGTTGTCCTCCAGCACGTAGAACTGGTTCTCGGCAGTGCGCACGATGTCGACGCCGATGATGTGCGTATAGACGTTTCCGGGCGGCCGGAAGTCGATCATCTCCGGAACGAAGGCTTCGTTGTGCGCGATCAGGTGCTTCGGCACGATGCCCGCACGCACGATTTCCTGCCGGTGGTAGATGTCGTCGAGGAACGCGTTGAGCGCCATCACGCGCTGCTCGATGCCGAGCGACAGCCGGCTCCATTCCGCACCCGAGATGATGCGCGGGACGATATCGAACGGAATCAGCCGCTCGGCGGCCTCCGCGTCGCCGTAGACGGCGAACGTGATGCCCGTCTTGCGGAACACGCCTTCCGCGTCGTGGGCTTTCTGGGCGAGGCTCGCGGGGTTCTGCGTGTCGAGCCACCGCTTCAGGCGCGCGTAGGGCGCCCTTACCATGTCGCCGGATTGCAGCATTTCATCGAATGGCTTCATCGATTTTTTCTCCATCGATCGTTTTCCCCGGCATTGCGCATGCCGGACCGGCGTAACGAATGCTTTGCAAGGAACGTGCCTTGCGATATCCCCTCGATATCCCCCCATTTTGCGCCGCACCGGGCACGCCCGCGCGGCATTACGCACCACAACGGTGCAGCGCCCGACGCGACGGGCGGCAGCGGTGCGCTGCGAGCGCGCACGGCCGATGCTGCACCGCGTCTTTCGAACATAGTTCCCCCGCGGGTCACAAATGCGCAATCTGCACTGCACAAAAAATGGCGCGCCCGGGCGTCGGAACGAAGGGATGGAAAGGCGGGCCGCGGCACGCGCACCGCGCGGCCGGGCCCTGGGGAAGTACCGTCTGCGGCGGCACCGGCAGTTCGACGCGATGAACTGACCGGTTAGCCGGGTCCGGCACCTCAAACCTATGCAGCCGTAATCCCGCCGACAATGCCCATGCATATTTCGACTGACACCCATCGAAAAAAAACATCGGGCCGACCCGCGCGAGGCGCGGTACGCTAAGCGGCGGCGCCCTTCAGGCACCCGACTATAAAAAGCGACGATCGAAATGGAAGCAAAGTGGCTGGAAGATTTCCTGAGCCTTGCGGATACCAAGAGCTTTTCCCGGGCCGCGCGTAACCGGCACCTGACGCAGTCGGCATTCAGCAGACGAATCGCCTCGCTCGAAACCTGGATGGACGCGAAGCTGGTCGACCGGAGCATCAACCCGATCACGCTGACGCCGGCCGGACAGATGTTCCGCGGGCTCGCCGCAGACATCCTGCGCAGCATGTATGCGGCGCGCAATCTCGTGAACGGCTATGACCAGTTCGCGGCCAGCGACCAGGTCGTGCGTTTCGCCGTCGCCCATACGCTGGTCTTCACGCTGTTTCCCGAATGGCTCAAGCAGCTCAACGGCGAGGTCGGCCACGTGACCGCGCGCGTCAACGCGGTGAACGTGCCGGAAGGCGTGCAGCAACTCGTCGAAGGCGAATGCGACCTGCTGCTCGGCTATCACCATCCGCAGTTGCCGATCGTGCTCGACCCGAACCACTTCCCGTTCGTCAGCCTCGGCGTCGAGCGGATCCTGCCCGTGTCGACGCCCGACGCACGCGGCAAGCCCGTGTTCCAGTTGCCCGGCACGCCCGATGCGCCGCTGCCGCTGCTCGCGTATTCGTCGGGCGCGTTCCTCGGGAACATCGTCGAGATGCTGCTGCTGAATGCGACCGAGCCGTATGTGCTGCACCGGTGCTTCGAGACGCACATGTCCGAGGCACTGAAGGGCATGGTCGTGGCCGGGCACGGGATCGGCTGGCTGCCGGAAAGCTGCGTCGCGAAGGAGCTCGCGGAAGGCTCGCTCGTGTGCGCGGGTTCCGGAGACTGGATCACCGAACTCGAAATCCGCCTGTACCGGTCGGCACGCAGGCGCGGGCTGGCGGCCGAGCAGTTGTGGACCTACATCTTGAATCGGCCGCGCGCGGCGGCCGAAGACGCGGCCGGCGCGGCCGGGCAAGCAGCCGCGCCGGCGATGCGCATCGCGCGGCGCAGCGCCGGCGGCAGCCGCTGACACTCGCGTTCGCATCGTGCCCGTCCACGGCGCGAGCGCGGGTGCGGTCTCGGGCAATCCGGCGTCCGCATGCATCCGCGTCGCGCTGCTTCGTGTCGCGCTGCTTCGTGTCGAACGCGACCTCCTTTCCGGTGGCAATCGGCCATCCCGCCGCAGCCTGTGAAATCACCACGCCAGCCCATTATCAATATCAGATGTGACGCAAACGTTTGCAATTCACGGGCGTATTTTTTACTCCTTCCACATCACATCCGAATATTCCGTCTGATTTTCCGGGCAGAAATACCTTGTTACAGAACAAATTAAAAGTTTCGATTTACCTGTAACAATCTAAAATATCAAAAACGTCGTACCCTCATTTCAAATCGCCCAGCCTGTATCCGGAACTTCATCAATTCGCCGCGCACACAGAAGCAAAAATTCCTTTTATCAGTCGTTATTTTTCGGTATTAATACCGATACCTCCGACGTGATTCAATGCGCGCTCGATCATCGCTACCGGAAGTAATGTTCATATTCGGAAATATCGACTTTCTTCAGCGGTAGGCGAGTCAGACAAATCCGCCGTTATCCTATTTAAATAGGATCATTCACCCTCGTCCCATTCGGGCAACACGCGATTGTTGGTTCAAAAACCATCGTGTATCAATAGCGTGTCGCAAAAAGAACGCTGGCAAATTTGACTCGGAATAAATGCGTTTCCATTGATTCCGGACGGGAGGTTGCAATGTCTTCCTCGTTTCGACAGCATGCTCGCCCTTTCCTGAGCGTCATCCTCTTCGCGCTCTGCATGAATGCCATGGCCCAGACACCCGCGTCCGGTTCGAGCACGAGCCGCTACGTGATTTCGTATATCTGCGGCGATGCGCGGATCGACGGTACCGCGCCGCTTCCCCCCGACGGCCGTCCGTACAACCTGGGCGTGTCGTTTGCTTCAGCCCGGACCGGGCAACCGCTCGCCAACGTGCAGGTGCGCCTGAGGCGACATGGCCGCGTGCTCGTCGAATTCAATGCATCGGGATCGCGCTGCCTGTTCAGCGCGCCCGATGCGAGCTACCGGGTCGAAGGGACCTACCAGGGGGCCACGCAGTTCGCGATCGTCGAAACGGGCACGCTCACCGCGCAGTTGCGATGGTGAACGCCGCCTGACCCCGCGCCGATCGCGTCATTCCCCACAACGTATCGAATCGAGGAGCATTGAATGACTCGTGCAGAACGACCGGACGACTCACCCGCCCGCCAGCCGAAACCCTCCTGGGGTCCTGGAAAGAACGCGGCACTCAGCTTCGTCGCGTTCGCCGCGATCTTCGGCATCTTTGCGTATGCCGAGCGGGACTCGGCAGTCGGCCATGCGAGCGTGGCGCACGACCTCTCCGGCGTGATCGGAACCGCCGTCGTGAAGTACCGCAAGGCGATCGTGACCGCGACCTCCCGCGCGACCGGCGCGTCCGGCACATCGGTCGCCCCCGGGCCGGCATCGACGCTCGCACAGGCCACGCCGCCCGCGCCGCCGGTGCCGTCCGCTTCGGCGGCGCCCGAGGTGTCCACGGTGCCGCCCGTCACGCTCGCCGTCGAACCGCAAGCCGCGCCACGGGCGGCGACCCGCGCCGTCGCGAAACACCGGCAACCGTCGCATGCGCCGCCCGTGAAACTCGCCGCCAATTCGCATGCGGTGCTGGCCCACGGTCGCGCCACGGCCCGGCCCGTCGATGCGCGCCGCGGGCCGCGAACCGAGACGCTGGCGGGCACCCGAAAACGCATGGACTACGCGCCGAAGCCCCAACCGTACGGCACCGACACGGTACGCATGCAGACGGCAAGCGTCACGCACGCGGAACTGGAAGGCGCGCGTGCGCTGGCCAAGGCGCGCTCGTGCGCGCAGATCGACGAATGGAACTGTGTGGAGCAAAACGCGAGCCGGGCGCTCGCGATCGACCCGAAGAACAGCGAATCGCGTGCGTTGCTTGGGCAAGCGGTCCGCAATCGCCTGTGAGCCGGTCCCGCATGGCCGGGCCTCGCCGCCCGGACGTACGACGAGCGGCGGCGTGCATCGTCGGGCATGCAACCGATGTGATCGTTTCGAAGTGAGGACACACCGTGGCCAACAATCGTAAACAACAATGCACCACCGTCGCTCCGTCCAACCGGCGGATCCTCCTGCATGCGCCGCTCGTGTTGCTGCTCGTCGCGTCCGGCCCCTGCTTCTCCGCCGAAGGCGATACGGAATCGGGCGGCGTCAGCGAAATCGCCGGGACCAACGGCGCGCCGGATTCGAAGCCGCCGAACTTGCCGACATCGGGCGCCCTGGCGCCGGACGCGCAACCGCCGAATGCGCCGACGCTGATCGCGCAGGCCTCGAGTGCCCAGATGCCGAATGCCGCGGCGCCCGCGGCTCAAACGCCGAACCCGCAGATGCCGGGCACCCCTGCGCCGAACCCGCAGACACCGGGCGCGCCGATGCCGAATGCGCAGGCGCCGGGCACCCAGCCGCCGGGTGCCCAGGTACCCGAAGCGGAAACACCGAACGCGCAGATACCCGACCTCCGCACCGCCGACCCGGCCACCGTGCGCAACGACGTGTTCGGCCTCGCGTCGAGCGGCGGCGCGATCAAGGCGCTGGAAGAAGCGAAAGCGCGCCCCGACGTCTTCTCCGCCGTCGATCTCGCACGGCTCGAGGAACTGTCGATTCGCCAGCAGGTGCGCGGCGGACGCGACAAGTCGCGCTCGATGACGAGCGCCGACCGCTTCGACGGGCTCGACAGCGCATTGCGCGCCGCGGACGATCTCGACAAGCGGATGCCGGCCACGCCCGAGTATTCGCCGGTCAGGACAGCGCTTGCCGGCGACCGGACGGTCGCCTATGCGGCGCGCGGCGATATGAAGACGGCCGTCGCGACGTTCGAGACGATTCCGCCGGATGCGGAGATCTCGATCGACGCACTGGCGGCCGTCGGCGACGCGTACCTGTACCTGAGCGAACCGGGCAAGGCCAATGCCGTGTACCAGCGCGCGCTGAAGCAGGCCACCGCATCGCCGACCGACACTGCGACGCGCGGCTTCCAGTACGGCGCGCGCACGCGTCCGATCGAATTGCGCGAGGGGCTGTTCTGGTCGTACGTCGACCAGGGGCGCGCGGCGGACGCAAGCCAGGTGCTCGACGACATGGGCAAATCGCTGCCGCCCGCCAACCAGGTGCGTGCGGTGGGACCGGAAAACGGCGACTACCTGCGCTATTACCGGCTGCGCGCGCAGTACCTGATCTACACGGGCCGGGTAACCGAAGGGATCGCCGCGCTCGAAAATATCGAGAAGGAAGTGCCGTTCAACGCGGAAGTCCGCGCCGCGCATGCCGAAGCCGTATCGGGCCAGTCGCATCCGCGCCAGGCGATCGCGATGTATCGCGCGTCGCTGACCGACCACCCGGACAGCGTGGAAATGCTCGCGGGGCTCGGCCGCGCTGCGCTGACGGCCGACGACTACGCGACCGCGAAGAGCGTCGACCAGACCGTCGACAACACGTTTCCCGACAGCGGCGCCGTGCGCGCGTTCAAGCGGGACTACAACGCGTACCGCAGCCCCGTGTTCACCACCGACCTGAGCTACGAGCACGGCAACAGCGCACTGGCCGACAACGGCTTCACGTCGGACAGCTATGTGTATTCGCAACCGTTCGGCGACAACTGGCGGGTGTTTTCCCACACGTTCTTCGGCTATGCGCAAACCGACGCCGGCAACATCAGCCGCACGCGCACGGGCGTCGGCGGCGACTACCGGCACGGGCCGCTCACGGTCCAGGGCGAAGTCACGCGCTCGCTCGGCACGGACGGGCGAACCGGCGGCCGCGGTTCCGTCACGTACAACCTCAACGACTACTGGACGGTCAGCGGCGCACTCGACTCCAACGACAACACGCTGCCATGGAAGGCCTATGTCGCACACATCTGGGGCCGTTCCGCGAACGTCGAGGTCGTGTATCGCCAGAACGACCGCCGCGAAGTCAAGCTGAGCTATGGCGTGAGCCGCTACAGCGATTCGAACCTCCACCAGGAGATTGCCGCGACCGGCACGCAGCGCGTGTACACGTCCGCGAACCAGCTCGTCAACGTGTCGCTGAATCTCGGCACCGACAGCAACACGCGGCAGGACGCGCCCTACTTCAGCCCGGGCCGCGACTACGCGGCCGCGGCGACCGTGATGCACCAGTTGACGATGTGGAAGAAGGGCGACATGTCGCTGCAGCAGCGCGTATCGGTGTCCGGCGGCGTGTACAACGAGCGCGGCTTCGGCACCAGCCCGCTGTGGAGCGCCCGCCTCGAGCACGCGTGGACGTTCAAGCACGACATCACGCTGACCTACGGCGTCGAGATCAGCAGCCATGCGTACGACGGCCAGCGCGAGCGCTCCGAAACCGGCTTCCTGTCGGTCAACCTGCCGTTTTAGCAAGGAGATCGTTTAATGCAATCCAGACGGACCTTCATGTGCGGATGTCTCGGCGCGTTTACAGCCTGTTCGTTGTTCCCGGGCGTGACCAACGCGCGGATGATCGACCTGCTGCCGCCATCCGATCCGGTCGACGGCAAGACGTTCCGCGTGATCTGCCTGCACGACGTGCGCGACAACCTGCTGTCGACGTTCTCCACCTCGACGATGGTCGATCCGTACGCGGTCGATACCGGCACGCTGACGGCCATCTTCTCATGGCTGCAGACCAACAACTACCACACCATCACGGTCAAGCAGATCGAGGCGTCGCGGCACGGCGGCAAGCCGTTGCCGCCCCGCGCGGTGCTCATCACGTTCGACGACGGCTACCGCAGCCATTACACGAAAGTCCTGCCGCTGCTCGAGCGCTTCAAGTATCCGGCCGTGATGGGCATCGTCACCGCGTGGATCGACGCGCCGCCGGATGCGCCGATCCGGATCAGCGACAAGATCCAGATGCCGCGCGACTACTTCATGTCGTGGGACGAGGTGCAGAAGGTCGGCCAGTCGAATCTCGTCGAGCTCGCGTGCCACACGCACAACCTCCATCACGGCGCAGTCGCGAATCCGCAGGGCAACGAGTTGCCGGCCACCACGTCGCACCTGTACCTCACAAACGAGCAGCGCTATGAAACCGATGCGGAGTTCGAAGCCCGCGTGCATAACGACCTGCAGACATGCGTGCAGCAGATTCGCGAACGCACCGGCATCGTCGCACGCTCGATGGTCTGGCCATACGGCGCTGAAAACCAGCCCGTGCGCAAGATCTCGACATCGCTCGGCATGGACATCCAGTTCAGCCTCGACGCCGGCCCGAATACGCCCGACGTGCCGCTCGACCGGCTGAGGCGGATCCTGATGATGTACGACGTCGACATCGGCGGGTTCGAGCGGTCGATGCGCGAGCCGGCGACCAACCGCGGGGACGTCGACGTCCCCGAGCGCGTCGTGCAGGTCGATCTCGACCAGGTCTACGATCCGGATCCGGCGCGGCAGGAAGCGAATCTCGGCAAGCTCATCGAGCGCATCTACCGGATGCAGCCGAAATCGGTATACCTGCAGGCGTTCGCCGACCCGAAGGGCACGGGCGTCGCGGAATCGATGTATTTCCCGAACCGGCACCTGCCGATGCGAGCCGACCTGTTCTCGCGCGCCGCATGGCAGCTCAGCACGCGCTCGAACGTGCAGGTGTACGCGTGGATGCCGGTGCTCGCGTTCCGGCCGCCGGCGGACAAGCATCGCGGGCTCGAGGCGGTCAGTGCATACGGCGGCGCGCCCGCGCGCGAAAACGGCTCGCGCGTGTACCGCCTGAGCCCGTTCGATCCGCAGGCGCGGCTGATGATCGAGCAGATCTACGAGGATCTCGGCAAGTACGCGTCATTCAGCGGCATCCTGTTCAGCGACGACGCCGTGCTCGACGATTACGAGGATGCCGGCCGGCACGCGCTGAGCACGTATTCGCAATGGGGGCTGCCGGCCGACATCGGCAAGATCCGCGCGACGCCGGACCTGATGAGCCGCTGGACGCGGCAGAAGACGCGCTACCTGATCGACCTGACGCGCCAGCTCGAACAGATCGTGCTCGCGAACCAGAACGCGGGCGACGTGCTGACCGCGCGCAACATCTTCGCGCTGCCGGTGTTGAAACCGGAATCCGAAGCGTGGTACGCGCAGAACTACGACGACTTCCTCGCCACGTACGACTACGTCGCGCTGATGGCGATGCCGTACATGGAACAGGCGCAGGACCCCCAGCGCTGGATGGACCAGCTCGTCGACGTCGTGCGCGCGAAGCAGCGCGGCCTCGCGCGCACCGTGTTCGAACTGCAGTCGTACGACTGGCACGCGCGCAAGGACATTTCCGGCAATGCGCTGCTCGCGCAGATGCGGCGGCTGCGCAGCAAGGGCGCGGTGAACTTCGGCTACTACCCGGACAACTTCCTGAACAATCAGCCGGATCTCGACACGATGCGCGACGTGATGTCGCTGAAGTCGCGTCTCGATCCGACGTCGATCAACGCGCTGATGAAGATGCAGCAATCGCAGGGGACGAAGACACCATGACGACCCACAGCATCATCACGCGCCTGCAGGATTTCGTCTTCTACTACCCGTTCTTCATGTCGTATCTGTGGATGATCGGCGGCGTCGTGCACTACTTCCTGCTCGAGGAGGGCCGCGAGCTGTCGACGCGGACGATCGCGTCGAGCGGCATCCCGAAGATCTCGATCGTCGTGCCCTGCTTCAACGAAGCCGCGAACGCGCGCAGCGTGATCGTGCACCTGAACGCGATGCAGTATCCGAACTACGACATCATCGCGGTCAACGACGGCAGCAAGGATCGCACCGGCGAAATCCTCAACGAGCTGGCCGCGGAGATCCCGCGACTGCTCGTGATCCATCACGCGCGCAACGAAGGCAAGGCGGTTGGGCTCACGACCGCGGCGGCCGTATCGAACGCGGAATACCTGCTCTGCATCGATGGCGATTCGCTGCTCGCGCACGACGCGATCGGCTGGATGCTCGAGCACTTCCTGACCGACCCCGGTGTCGGCGCCGTGACCGGCAACCCGCGCATCCGCACGCGCACGTCGCTGCTCGGCCGCATGCAGGTCGGCGAATTCTCGTCGATCGTCGGGCTGATCAAGCGCACGCAGCAGGTGTACGGGCGCATCTTCACGGTGTCGGGCGTCATCACGATGTTCCGCAAGACCGCGCTCGCCGACGTCGGCTACTGGAGCTCGGACATGCTGACCGAGGACATCGACATCAGCTGGAAGCTGCAGTGCCGCGACTGGCGGGTCGTGTACGAACCGCACGCGCTGAGCTGGATCCTGATGCCCGAGACGGTGAAGGGGCTCTACCGGCAGCGGCTGCGCTGGGCGAAAGGCGGCATCCAGGTGCTGATGAAGTATGCGGGCACGCTCGCGCGGCCGACGCAGATGATGATGTGGCCGCTGTTCGCCGAGTACCTGATCGGCATCGCGTGGGCGTACTCGATGTCGTTCATCCTGCTGCTCGCGCTCATCGACGTCGTCCATCCGCTGCCGCAGGACTGGCACGTATCGGTCGTGCCGCACTGGCACGGGATGCTGCTGGTCGCAACCTGCATCCTGCAACTGATCATCGGCAGCATGATCGATCGTCAGTATGACGAAAAACTCCTGATGTATTTCCTGGACACCATCTGGTATCCCGTTGCTTTCTGGCTGATCAGCATGATCACCACCGTCATCGCCCTGCCTGCCGTCGTGCTGCGAGGCCGCGGCAAGCGGGCCGTATGGGTTAGCCCCGACCGAGGCATTCAACATGAAAAACGCGCCGATTATTGACCTTTCCCTGCGCGCACCGCGCGAAATGATCGCCGAACGCGGTCGCATCGTCGGGCCCGTGCTCGTCGTCTGGTTCCGCCTCATACGGCCCGCGCTGGTCGGTGCCGTGTGGGCATCGATCTGCATCTACACGTACCGCTACCTGCTGCCGTTCAACGAGGCCGAGATGCCGATCGAACAGATCGTGTTCTACGCGACCAGCATTGCGCTCATCGCGGGCACGCTCATCATGTGGTTGATCGCGGGGCGCGTCGTGCATCCGCTCGCGCACCGGCTGCGCGTGTCGAAGATGCTGCGGCGCTCGGCCAGCGTCAAGGTGCGCTCGGTGCCGGCGACCGTGCTGGCCGGCGCCCGCCGGCGCGGCGCGCGGCGCACGACGCGCATTCTCGTCGCGTCGCATGACGCGAACGGGTCGATTTCCGGCATCGAATGGGTAGCCCACGCGGGGCCGCAGCCCCGCGAGTAGGTCAGCGGAGACGCGCCGCCGCGCACGGAACGGCATCCGTGCGGCGCGGTGCCGCTCCTGACGCCGCGCTGCCATGCATCGCCGGCAGACCGGCAACTTCTCTTGGACGAGGTGAATCATGTGCGGAATCGTCGGAGCAAGCGGCTTGAACAATCAGGTGCCGCAACTGGTCAATGCGCTGAGGCGGCTCGAGTATCGCGGCTACGATTCGTGCGGCATCGCCGTGCAGGGCGACGGCCGCCTGCGCAGCGAACGCACGCTGCGGCGCGTGACGGACCTGCAGGCTCGCGTGCTGACGCTCGGTCTCGAAGCACGGACCTGCATCGCGCATACGCGCTGGGCGACGCACGGCGCGCCATCGGAAATGAACGCGCATCCGATCATGTCGGGCGACACGATCGCGGTCGTGCACAACGGGATCATCGAGAACCACGACGCGCTGCGCGCCGAGCTGCGGGAGCGCGGCTATGCGTTTCGCGGCGAGACCGACACCGAGGTGATCGCGCACCTGATCCACAGCGTCTATCGCGACGACCTGTTCGACGCGGTCGTGCGCGCCGTCAAGCGGCTGCACGGCGCGTACGCGATCGCGGTCCTGAGCGCGCGCGAGCCGCAGCGTCTCGTCGCCGCGCGCGCCGGCTCGCCGCTCGTGATCGGCATCGGCGCCGAACAGAACTACCTCGCGTCGGACTGCGCGGCGCTCGGCGACCTGACCGACCGTTTCATCTACCTGGAGGACGGCGACGTCGCGCTGATCACGCCGGATCGCATCGCCGTGGTCGACTCGGCCGGGCACGACGCACAGCGCCGGCTGTGTCAGGTGAAGGCGCACGACGACGACGCCGCGCTCGGCCCGTACCAGCACTTCATGCAGAAAGAGATCTTCGAGCAGCCGAAGGCGATCGACAGTACGCTCGACGGCATCGACACGATCTCGCCGGCGCTGTTCGATGCGAGCGAAAGCTCGCGCGGGCTGCTGTCAAAAGTGAGGAGCGTGCTGCTGCTCGGTTGCGGCACCAGCTACTACGCGGGCCTGACCGCGAAGTACTGGCTCGAAAGCATCGCGGGTGTGCCGGCGCAGGTCGAGATCGCCAGCGAATTCCGCTACCGCGACACCGTGGCCGATCCGCGCACGCTTGTCGTCGGCATCTCGCAGTCGGGCGAAACGGCCGACACGATCGGCGCGATCGAGCGTGCGCGCGAAATGGGCCAGGAGCTGTCGATGGCGATCTGCAACGTGGCGACCAGCACGATCGCGCGCAACGCGCCGCTGCGATTCCTGACGCGAGCCGGCACCGAGCTCGGCGTCGCGTCGACCAAGGCGTTCACGACCCAGCTCGTCGCGCTGTTCGTGCTGACGCTGACGCTCGCGCAGTTGCGCGGCCGGCTCGACGCGGCTCAGGTCGCGATGCACCTGAAGCAGTTGCGCGCGCTGTCCGGCCGGATCGGCCACGCGCTCGCGCTCGAAACGCAGATCATGGGCTGGGCCGCGAAGTTCGCGCGCACCGAGAACGCGCTGTTCCTCGGGCGCGGCATTCATTTCCCGATCGCGATGGAAGGCGCGCTGAAGCTCAAGGAGGTGTCGTACATCCACGCGGAAGGCTATGCGGCCGGCGAGCTGAAGCACGGCCCGCTCGCGCTCGTCACCAGCGCGATGCCGGTCGTCACGATCGCGCCGGACGACCGTCTGTTCCAGAAGCTGAAGTCCAACATGGCCGAGGTGCGCGCGCGCGGCGGGCGGCTCTACGTGCTCGCCGGCAATCAGCTCGAAATCGCCGCCGACCGCGACACGCACCTGATCCGCGTGCGCGAATCGGGCGACCTGCTGTCGCCGATCGTCAACGTGATCCCGCTGCAACTGCTCGCGTATCACGTCGGCTGCGCGCGCGGCGCCGACGTCGACAAGCCGCGCAACCTCGCCAAATCGGTCACCGTCGAATGACGCGACGAACGCGCCCGGCGCGGGCGGCCGCGCGGCGCATTGCGGCCGCGCTCGGCGGCGCGTGCTGCATCGTCGCGGCACCACCGTCGGCCTGCGCCGGCGCGCCGGCCGTGCATACGGTCACCGTGCAGGGTTCCCCGTCGGCGCAGGAGACCGGCGACCCGCGGCGCTTCATGCATGGCATCGGCGTGGCCGACGCGAGCGACGGCAAACGCTGGGTGTTCTTCAGCAGTTCGGGCATCGAGCCGCGCGGCGCGATGCGCAACGGCAACTGGCCGCACGACGTGTACGTCGGCGAATGGCTGCCCGGCAAGCCGCACCTGCTGCACGTCCATACGTTCATCAGCCGCCCGGAGGCGCAGGAACCCGTGTCGATCGCGCAGAACGCGCGCGGCGACATCTTCGTCACGTTCGAGGACGGCTGGAACGCGCCGCAAGAGGTCAGCCAGCGCTACGGCGTCTATCGCCGCGACCTGAAGCCGATCAAGCCCTACCCGAACGACGTCGAGCCGGGCGGCCACTCGGGGCATGTCGCCACGGTCGGCGAACGCTTCGTCGTGTTCTATTCCGCCGACTGGATCGACGGCGGCGGCGTCGACAACCTCGGCACCGGCAACGGCGTCTACCTGAAAACCTACGACGCGGCCGGGCGCGTGCTGAACCACGTCGCGGTCGCGCCGCACCGCCGCGAGTGGTGGCCCATGATCGCCGGCTCGCCGCACAACGCGCTGCTCGTCTGGCAGAAATTCATCGAAGGCAGCACGGACGCGACGCTCGAATACGCGATGTTCGATCCGGTCACGGCGAAGCTGGAAACGCTGGGGCCGCTGAACGAGGCCATCCAGTACTACGTGTATTCGTCGGCCTACGTGCCGGCGATCGACCGTTTCATCGTCGTCACGACGACGGCGGACGATCGCGGCGTCGCGATGCTGATCGCCCCCGACGGCCGCCGCACGGCGACGCTCGACTGTCTGCCGGCGTCGGTGCGCGAATCCGGCATCGGCATCTCCGGCACGCATGCGTATGTGCCGACCCGCGACGGGCGGCTGCTGACACTCGCGCTTTCGCCGGCGGACATGTCAGTGAGCGGCGTGCAGCGCTCGCCGATTCCGTGGGGCGCGACGGGCATCGCCGGTTTCCCGGCGCGCGGCGCAACGATGCATTTCGTGTCGCTGACACCGTCGGGCACGCGCGAAGCCGATTTCGAACCGGAGCGGGAAACGCCGTTGCCGAAGAACGAAGCGCGTTGTTCGAGTCATTGACGACAGTCCGGCATCGGTCATGTCGTAAACGCGGTCAGCCCGCATGTTCCCCGCCCCGCTCGCCTTCCCCTTCCTGTCCGGTCGTGGCCGCCGCCCCTTGCGCGCGCCGAAGTCGCCAGCGCCGTGCGTACCGGATAGACTGTCGCCCGATTCCATCCATCGGCCGCGGCTTCCGCCTCCTGCCGCCGCCGGCACGCCCTTTCCCGGAGAACGAATGCTGAAGCGCCAGTGGTTTTCGATGTTGCTGCTGACGGTTTGCCTGATCGGACAACGCGCGTCGGCCCAGTCCGCGCTCGAACTCGAGACCGACGGCACGGCACGCGCCCTCACCCGGCAGACGCTGCTCGCGCGCCCCGATGCAACGGACATCCGCGTGCCGCGCGACATCGCGTACGGCCGGCCGATGACGTTCCGCGCCGTGCCGTTCGCCGCGCTGCTCGGCGACACGCCGCTGCCGGCCGACGGCGTGCTCGAAACGCGCGCCGCCGACGGCTTCGCCGCGCAACTGCCGCTGGATCTCGTGCGCCGCCGCGCGCCGGCCGGCGCCGTCGCGTGGCTCGCGATCGAAGATCCGGCTCGCCCATGGCCGACGCTGCCCGGCAAGCAGGTCAGCGCCGGGCCGTTCTATCTCGTCTGGCTCGGGCCGGATGCGTCGTCGGTACGCGGCGAGCAGTGGCCCTACCAGATCGTGCGCGTCACGATCGAGTCGTCGCCGGCCGCGCGCTGGCCGTCGCTCGCCGTCGATGCCGCGGTGCCCGAAAACGATCCGGCCCGCGCAGGCCAGCACCTGTTCGTCACGCAATGCCTCGCGTGCCACCGCGTCGACGGCGCGGGCAGCAGCCATGCCGGCCCCGACCTGAACGCACCGATGAACCCGGTCGACTACTTCCAGCCCGCCGCGCTGCGCCGCTACATCCGCAACCCGGCATCGGTGCGCGACTGGCCGGGCCGGAGCATGCCGGCGTTTCCGCCCGATCAGCTGAGCGACCGGGAGCTCGACCAGATCGTCGCGTATCTCGCGTATATGGCGCGGCGCAAGGCCGGCAGGTAACGCACGGCGGTCGCGGGCCGGCGAACCCCATCCTGCCGGACCGCCCCCATCGCGCTCAGGCTTCCTGCGCGCTCTGCAGCACAGCGCGCAGCAGCACGTCGGCGCCCGCCGCCGCCCATTCGGGCGTAATCGCTTCGGCCTCGTTATGGCTCAGTCCGTCGACGCAGGGCACGAAGATCATCCCCGTCGGCGCGACACGCGCGACATAACACGCGTCATGGCCCGCGCCGGACACGATATCCATGTGCGACAGCCCGAGCGCCCGGGCCGCGTCACGCACCGTGTCGATGCAGCGCGGCGCGAACGGTATCGGCGGATACGTGAAAATCTGCTCGATCCGCGCGCCGAGGCCGGTCTCGTCGGCCACGCGCGCGAGTTCCGTCCGCAGCGCCGCGTCCAGTTCGTCGAGCACCGCGTCGTCGGGGTGACGGAACTCGACCGTGAAGAAACAGCCGCCCGGTACCGTGTTGCGCGAGTTCGGCCGCGCATCGATCATCCCGACCGTCGCGCGCGCGTACGGTGCGTAACGACGGCCGAGCACGTCGATGAACGAGATCATCCGCGCGGCGCCGACCAGCGCATCGCGACGGAATTCCATCGGCGTCGTGCCCGCGTGCGCGTCGACACCGGTGAGCGTCACCTCGTACCAGCGCTGCCCCTGCCCGGCCGTCACGACGCCGATCGTCTTGCCGGCCCGTTCGAGAATCGCACCCTGTTCGATATGCAGCTCGTACGCCGCGTGCACCGGATAACCGCCGACGGGCTCGGCGCCCGCATAGCCGATCCGTTCGAGTTCGTCGCCGATCGTCTTGCCCGCGCTGTCGGTGCGCGACAGCCCGTATTCGAGCGTATAGACGTCCGAGAACACGCCGGCCGAGACCATCGCCGGCGCGAAGCGCGAACCTTCCTCGTTGGTCCAGATCACGACGTCGACCGGACGCTCCGTCTCGATGCCCGCGTCGTTCAGCGCGCGCACGACCTCGAGCCCGCCGAGCACGCCGTAGATGCCGTCGTAGCGGCCGCCCGTCGGCTGCGAATCGGCGTGCGAGCCCGTCATCACCGGCGCGGCGTCGGGATTGCGGCCCGCGCGGCGCGCGAACACGTTGCCCATCCGGTCCACGCGCACCGTGCAGCCGGCATCGCGCGCCCACTGCACGAACAGGTCGCGAGACTCGCGATCGAGATCGGTCAGCGCAAGACGGCAGACGCCGCCCTTCGGCGTCGCGCCGATCTGCGCCATCCGTTCGAGCGATGCCCACAGGCGGTCGCCGTCGACGCGCGGCGCGCGCACGTTGTCGTCACGCATCGCCGTTCTCCGGCGCAGGCTGCAGTGCGTAGCGGAAATCGCAGCGCTTGCCGCCCTGCATGATCGTGCTCGTGCGCGTGAGCGCAACGCGCGGCGCATAACCCTGGATGAAATAGCTGTCGCGCGCGCAACTCAACAGGTGCCCGATCTCGCCGAGCCCCATCGCGTGATACATCTCCGCGTAGCTGCAACGATGCACGTCGTAGTCGTAGTGCGCGTCGTCGGCGCGCCGCACCTCGACGTCGAGCGCATCGTCCTTCTCCCACAGCACCTGCAGCGCGATGAACGACTTCACGCTCGTGCCGCCCGGCTCCTGCGCGGCGAACGTGCGGCCCGCGTCGACGGCCGCGCCGCGCACGGCTTCCGCGATCACGGCCTGCGCGCGCTCGGCGCCGAACTCGCGCTTCATGATCTCGTAGATCGGCTTGATGATTTCCGCTTCGATGCGGCGCCGCGCGAGGATGCCGAGGCGCGTGTCCTCGGGTGCGGCGGCGGATGTCCGGGTAGGTTCAGTCATGGGGGTCGTCTTTATCGTTTATTTGGTCGCGGTGCGCGAGCCGCCGAGCACGTCGACGACGGCCCACTTGCCGCCGCGCACCTGATAGATCGTGAAGGCCGGGTCCTTCAGGTTGCCTTCGCCGTCGAACGCGATCCGCCCCGTCACGCCGGGCCGGTCGATCGCACGGACAGCCGCGACCAGCTTCGCCGGCTGCGTCGTGCCGGCCTTCTGCGCGGCCGCGATCAGCGTGGCGGCCGCGTCGTACGCGAACGGCGCGTGCAGTTCGATCGGCGCGCGAAAGCGTGCCTGGTATTGCGTGTCGAACGCCTTGCCGCCCGGCATCCGGCCGAGCGGCAGGCCCGGTTCGAGCGCCGTCACGCCGTCGCCGTCCTTGCCCGCGAGCGACAGGAAGGTCTGGCTCACGAAGCCGCCCGCGCCGAGCAGTGGCGCGTTCACGCCGAGCTGGCGCATCCGGCGCGCGATCGGTGCAGCCTGCGCATCGAGGCCGCCGAAGAACACGAGATCCGCGCGCTTGCCCTTGATCGCGGTCAGCACGCCGCTGAAGTCGGTCGTCTTGTCGTTCACGTACTGGCGATCGACGATCGCGCCGCCGTTCGCCTGCACGCCCTTGATGAACTGGTCGGCCAGCCCCGCGCCGAACGACGTGCGATCGTCGATCACCGCGATGCGCTTCGCCTTCAGCGTCTTCACCGCATACGCGCCCGTGAAGTTGCCGCCCGCATCGTCGTGACCCATGATGCGGAAGGCCGTCGCATAGCCCTGCTGCGTGTATTGATGGCCGGTGGACGCCGGCGCGATCTGCGGGATGCCCGCATCGCGGTAGACGCGCGACGCCGGCACGCTGCAGCCCGTGTTCCAGTGACCGACGACGCCGATCACGTGCTGGTCGACGAGCTGCTGCGCAACCGCGACGGCCGTGCGCGGATCGGACTGGTCGTCGGCCGCGACGAGCTTGTAGACGACCGGCTTGCCGCCGATGGCCGGATGCTTCGCATTCGCGTCGTCGATCGCGAGTTGCGCGCCGTTCTGCAGGTCCTTGCCGATCCGCGCGGACGGGCCGGTGAGCGGCGCGGCGAGACCGATCAGGATCGTCTGCGGCGCGGACTGCGCGAACGCGGGAACGGATGCGACCAGGGCGGCCGCAGAGAATACGAGGCTGGCGGGAAGGAAAGCGATTTTCATGTGCGGGGATCGGGGAGTCGGATCAAAACATGAAAAATATTAAATATTCAGCACCAAAACCCCAAATACCCAATTGTTGGATGCTTATGCCGTTCCCGACACATTAAACCAAGCACTTGTAAACACAAGATATTTTCCGGTTGTCGCTTACCCTGACTTTTCGATAAAATTCGACACATGAAAAATATCGAACAATTGCCGCACGATCCACCGCTGCGCGCGGTGCGTGCGTTCGAAGCATTTGCGCGTCTCGGGTCGGTCACCGCGGCGGCGGGCGAACTCGACATCACGCCGTCGGCGGTCAGTCATCAGCTGCAACTGCTCGAAGCGTTCATTCAAACACCGTTGACGGTGCGCGAGGGCCGGCTGCTCGCACTCACCGACGAAGGACGCGACTACTACCGCTCGATCAGCGCCGCGTTCTCGGTGCTGCGCAGTGCGACGCGCTTCGTGCGCGACCGTTCGTCGCTGCGGCAGATCACCGTCAGCCTGATTCCGCTGCTCGGCATCGGCTGGTTCATTCCGCGGCTGCACGCGTTCCTGGCCGACAACACGGACGTCGACGTAACCGTGCTGTACGCGCATCACCGCAACTACCGAAGCGATGCGTCGGACCTGTCGATCCGTTTCGGCACCGGCGACTGGCCCGGCTACCGCTGCGAGCGGCTGCTGCCGGG